>JAVBSJ010000133.1:0-12001 GCA_031547105.1 Oscillospiraceae bacterium | reverse complement strand
GCCTTTCCCGCTGCTGAAATAGTAAAAATCCCTGTCGCCGACGGAGGGGAAGGGACGGTTGACAGCTTTTTGGCAGCTGCCGGAGGGGAGAGAATATCTCTTGAGGTAGCAGGGCCGTTTTTTGAGCAGCTGCCCGCATTTTACGGGTTACTTCCGGGGGGCAGGACGGCGGTGATCGAGATGGCTGCCGCAGCGGGTCTGCCCTTGGTCGCAGACAGAAAGGATCCCTTTAGCACAACTACCTTCGGCGTCGGGCAGCTTATGGTACATGCGGCCGGCAGCGGGGCAAGGGAGATAATATGCGGCATAGGGGGCAGCTGCACAAATGACGGCGGCTGCGGCGCGCTTGCGGCTATGGGCGCAGTGTTTCGCAACAGTCAGGGGGAAGCCTTTATTCCCACAGGAGGCACCCTTGAGGAAATTGCTGATATAGATTTTTCTGCGCTGAAAGAGAACTTTTCCGGCATAAGCATAAAGGTCATGTGCGATGTGACTAACCCCCTTTGCGGCACAAACGGCGCCGCGTATGTTTTTGGTCCGCAAAAGGGGGCGTCTGAGGAAGACGTACTCCGGCTGGACAGCGGGCTGCGGCATTTGGGCGCCAAGCTTGCGGCTATTACCGGCAATGAAGGCATCCTTACCCTTTCGGGGGGAGGGGCAGCGGGAGGCATGGGCGCCGGGCTGTATGCCGCGGGGGCGCAGCTGATCCGGGGAATCGAAGGGATGCTGGACACTGCCCAATTTGACGCGCTGCTTAAGGGCTGCGATATTGTTTTTACAGGGGAAGGGAAAATCGACGCCCAAAGCCTGGGGGGCAAGGTGGTGTTCGGCGTCTGCCGCAGGGCGCGGGCACAAAATGTGCCTGTGATCGCAGTGGTGGGCGATGCCGATGACGCAAGCATTGCTAATGCGGCAGAGAAAGGGCTTTGTGCCGTATTCACCATAAATCGCGTGGCTCTGCCTAAAAGCGAGATGAAGCAGCGCGCCGAAGGCGACCTGGCCTATACAATGAAAAACATCGCGGGCCTGCTGGCTGCAGTGGCAAAATAGAGAGCCCAAATATATTTGCCGCCCCCCGCTGTATATCCCTTGTCGGTCATATTTTCGCAGCTTTATTGCCTTGGGGTTACATGCTATGGTTTTACATAGTTTCGGTATGCTGTGCCTGATATGTTTAAGCATATCGGCGCTGTCTTGAAGGCTGAATATTATATTGGTGGTGACTGATATTTTTAAGATAGGTGAGTTTTCAAAGCTGACGCAGGTTTCGGTTCGAATGCTGCGGCATTATGATGAGACCGGCCTTTTAAAGCCTGCCTGTGTCGACAGGCTCACAGGCTACAGGCTTTATTCACTTGACCAGATTGCGGTGATCAATAAAATTGTTTTTCTCAGGGACACGGGATTTAATGTAATCGAGATTGCCCAGGCGCTTAAAAAGTGGGATACCGATAATATGATCGAGCTTTTATATGATAAGCGCAGCCATATTGAGGCGTCAATTTCTTATGAAAAAAGCCAGCTTGAAAAAATTCAAAACGCAATAAGCTTTATTGACAGCGGAAAAAAGGATGTTAACTTTAATGTTACCGTGAAATCTGTTCCCAGCCGTAATGTAGTTTCCCTGAGAAGGATTTTGCCCAGCCATATTGATGAAGTCGGCTTATGGGCGGAGCTTATCGGATACGCAAAAGAGAGCAAGCTGAAGCTCACTGCCGAATACGACTTCGCCCTGTACCACGATGAGGAATATAAGGACACTGACGTCGATGTTGAGGTCAGCCTGTCTGTGGACGGCGTGGGCGAAAGCAAAGAGGGCTTTATTCATAAAAGCACTGAGGCTGCGCAAACCATGGCGTGCATTATGGTTTACGGTCAATATGAAAACATCACCGAGGCGTATTTGTCGTTCGCCAAATGGCTTTCATCACATAAGGTGTATTTAATGAAAAATGAGCCCTTCCGCAGGGTATGCCACAAGGGGTCCTGGAACGAGGCAGACAGCGCAAAATATTTAACTGAAATTCAAATTCCCATTATTGAGAAACAGGCTTGACTCTCACATGATGTAAGGGTTTATGATGATTTTGTCATCATAAACCCTTTTTATTTTACAGGCTGATTAAAAGCCGACAGGAGGAAGCAAATGGACATCATTCAGCGAATGGAAAATATCAAGGCGAAGTTTTTACTGCTTAAGTCAACAAGGAATGGGGGCGGGCTTGGCGATACCTTGACCGAACAACAGGTTTCGGCATTCGAAATGCGGAACGCCTTGCGCCTGCCTGAGGACTATCGCTGGTTTATTATCAATATGGGCTATGGGGCAGGGCAGCTGAAAAACGGGTACAAGCTCGATCTCAATGGGGCAATCAACAGCACCTTCCCGCTGAAATATGGGGAAATGTATGAGTCTCGGCGCTTTCTTCAGGAGGAAAACGGAGATTTGCTGATAGACGCAGCAGATATGAGCACCTCCTATAGCAGCATCCAGATAGGAACCCTGGATGCACACCCTGTCAGCCTCATTTTAAAGGGGGCGGCGGCAGGTACACTGTGGGCGGTTGATTTCCTTTTAGATGATTACGGCGCCTTTCCATTTTCAAGCCCTTATAGGCAAAATGAGCCTATGACTTTTGCCGACTGGTATGAGTATTGGCTTGACTGTGAGCTTAATGAGGCGCAGCCGGATTACGGGCAGTTTATTCGTATTGACGAGCTTACCCATGTGACGGTTCCGCAGGAGGATGTTGACGCTTATCGGCAAAGCCCGTATTATGTGGAGCCGGATGAGGGTGAGGCGGTCAGCGAAATAAATACCGGCAGGAGGAGCATCTTTGGCAATATCATTCAGACCATTGCCGAGAAAATTACAAATATGAACGTTTGTCGCACGGAGCCATTTGACGAAACTATATATAATGGAGATATTGATGACTTTATTGCCGAAAACGGATTTGTCTATCACAGCATTTCTGCAATCGACAGGCGGTTTTTAAATCAGAGCAGCCGCATGTACTCCGAGCTGATGAAAGAAATTGCAAAGCTTAAGCAAAGCGGCAAAGCTTTATCGGGCTTTATGCTTTGGTTTCATCCTGTCTACGGCGGACTTCAGGCGTGGGAAATGAATCCGGACGGCAAGCATCATAAGGCTCTGTTCATGCTTGAAGATTTTCATCTTTCCGATGTTATTGACACCTTTGAAAAATCCATAAAGGATGATGACGACGATGACGATGACTACGACGATGACTACGATTTCTTTGATGACAGCTACGAGGATGTCATAACGGGTAAAAATTATTACACCATGGTGGAAGCCGGGTTTTCGCTGATTGCCTACACACTTATGCGTATGCATAAGGATGGCGTGTTTGACCGGTTGGTAACAACATATCCCTTCTCTGCTTATGTTAATCTGGAGGATGAGGGGCAATACAGGGTGCTTACCCTCCTCGAGGAAAAAGGGCTTAAGCCTAAGCCGGGGGCGGCTGCGAGAATGTATAACCGCATGACCTCGGATGATAAGCTGGGGCTGAATCAGGCGCTTGTTGAAATGATTGACGGCGGAAACCCGGAAGCCTATAAAAAGTGGCGGGAGGGGCAGAAGGCCGATAGGTGAATAATGTAAGCGTACAAGGCAGGCGTATACATATTTCCATGCCGCGCCGGAAATATTTTGCCTGCCCTGATGTAAGCTGCCGGTACATACCAGTTACACTTGAAAAAGCGGCCTGCATTTTTAGCAGGCCGCTCATTTTGGCCGTATAAAAGCTGCGATGCAGCCATTTTGGCGTCAATAACAAAAGCGGTACGGCTTGCGCCGCACCGCTTATTTTTAAGTGCTTTTTTATCCGCCCTGTCACACAGGGCTGTTTGTTAAGCTTAGATCTGGCCTTGAATCTTCAGCACGACCTGGGCAATAAGGGCAGAGCCGACAAAGGTGCCGATAAAGGTGCAGATGGCAACGACAACAATGGGCAAACCCTGCTTTTTAAACTCGTCAAGATCCTTGCCGATGGCGATACCGGCATAAGCCAGAATCGGGGTACAAAGAGCCATGAGCTGTATTTTGCTTATCTCTCTGACAACCCAAGTCTGGAAAGGGGACCAGTCGCAGCCGACAAAGGTGTTGAGCATGGTCAGATAAAGCGCGGTGGGCAGCTTAGGCCACTTGGGAATCTTCTCAAACAGGGACTGGATAAACATGGCAACGAAGACCAAAAATATCATTACTATCAACGCGGGAGCAACCTGGATAGGGGTAAATACCTTCTCAGGTGCTGTGGGGTTGGATTTCATTGTGAAAATCCAGTTGCCGATGGAGGCATAGAAGGCGGAAATAAGCAGTATTTTGCCTCTGACTATCCATTTATTATTATACCAAGGGGTAGACATTATTGTTTCCTCCTATCATAATCATTCGGTTGGCATATCGGCTAGACGGCTGCTAAACGTTGGCAGCCTCTTTCTTTTTGTTTTTCTTTACACCCGGCTCTCCGCCGCGAACCTTCCACAGCACTTTGTATAGCCAGTTGGAGAAAGGAATCGCCAGCAGCAGGCAATAGTACAGGTTGACCATTCCGCCAAAGGTATTGGCTGAATAACCAAGGGCATAAAGCTCATCCGCCATGGCAGGGAATGCGTCCATAACCGGGGCAATGTTGGCCGAGAACATGGAGGCCGAGCCGCAGCCGGAGGCCATTGCCAAAGCGTAGGGGTGGAACAGACCTGTGCTGACCCAGAAGGAAGAGTTGATACCGCAGACGATGGTGCCGATAAGCGTGCCGGTGATGTAGCCGCCCATGACGCCCAGACCTTCACTGGAGTCGAGGCCGTACATATCGCCGACGACGATCAAAGAGCCTTCACGGGAAATCGAAAAGCCTGCACCGACAACCGAGCGCCCCATGCCGAAAATAAGAACGCCGATAGGAATAGCGAAAACCGCCGTACCGATGTGACCCAGCTTTTGCAGGACAAGGGCAAGGCCGGAGGAAACGATAAGGCCGAGGTTGGGGCCGATCGTTGCGGCAGAGCGGGCACCCAGCATAAGAACCGAAATGGTTATGTAAGGTGATGCCGTTTCCATCATTGAACGGGGGATCAGCTTAAATACGGCTAACAGCACCCCGAAAACGATTGTATAGAGCATCGGAAAAAGAGAAAAGGATATAGGGCCTAAAGCAAAGGATTTCTTGCCAATAAGTTCAGCTACCAGAACCATTACACCGCAGAGTACGTGGACCTTCCAGTCTTTAAGAAATTCTTTCATGTCATTACTCCTCTCATATAATTTCCCAGGATAACACTTTGATGGTTTTTGCTTTGCCTTTCTTTCTCTTCCCCTTTCCTATTAACTTCAAACTTTACTTATGTAAGTATTATAGCAAGTAATGCGAAAAAATAGATGGGTGTTTATGCACTTTCTACAATAAATATGAAATTATTGTGAACATAGCCAAAAATGCACTGCTGGAGGCTAAAAATATGCGGAACCAACATAAAAAGGGATAAAATGATAACAATTTAACGTGTATTTTTGAAAGACAGGCCGCGTTTTTGCGCGGAAAAATTTCTACTGCGGTGTGCTCTCTTTGCATTTGATGAGGCCGCACCCCGGTTTAATGGCACACAGGACTAAAAAAACGCCCTGTCGACTGTGATTATTGCGAAGCAGGATGGATCCATTTTGCGTATTTCCTTTTGCAGCTCCGCTCTCAGCGCGGCCTCCGACCGGCTGGAATCCAAAGGCAGCACCGCGTCAAAAATCAGGTTGGTGTGGGAGGGGCCGGACACTATGCGAAAGTCGTGTATGGTTATGCCGCCGTCGATATTTCTGGCCATGGCAGATACTTTGGAGCGAAGTGCATTGGTGCGCTCATCGTCGCAGTCTATGGGATCCATATGAATGACGGCGTGGCAGCCGAATTGCTCCTGCAGGGAACGCTCCACATTATCTATGTCGTCGTGCATGGCCATAAGGTCTCCGTCAGACGGAACTTCGGCATGGAGACTTATCATTCGCCTGCCGGGGCCGTAGTCGTGCACCACAAGGTCATGTATGCCGCGGACGGTGGGGCTTGACATAACATATGCTTCAATGGCCTTGACGTATTCCTCCTCCGGAGGGGCGCCCAGGAGAGGGGCTATTGTGTCCTTCATGGCAAGCCAGCCGGCCCGCAAGATCATCAGCGCCACAAGGATTCCAAGCCACCCGTCTATTTTAAGGGAAGTGAAATGGCCGATAATTCCGCCAAGCAGCACCGCGGCGGTGGCCGCCGAGTCAGAAAGACTGTCCAAGGCTGTCGCCTTGAGGGGTAAGGAGGAAATAGCCTCTCCCACAGTCTTGTTTAGGATATAGAGGCCGAGCTTTGCCGCGATGGAGAGAAGCAGGATGCAAATCGACAGGGCGGTGATGGTGGAGCCCTCTCCCGACAATATTTTTCCGACAGAGGTTTTCACCAGCTCGAAGCCCATAAGAAGGATTACAGCCGAGATCAGCAGGCCGGACAGATATTCCGTGCGCCCGTGGCCGAAGGGGTGCTCCCTGTCGGGCAGGGCGGAGGATAAACGGAAGCCCAGGAGGGATATTATTGACGATCCGGCATCGGAGAGGTTATTGAAAGCGTCGGCGGTAATGGCGATTGAGTTGGTGAGACTGCCGGCAAGAAACTTCAGCGCAAACAGACAAAGGTTTACCCCTATACCGACAGCGCCGCAGGCGCTGCCGCAGCGCATGCGCACCTTGGCGTTTGAAGCGGCTTCGCCGTTTTTTATAAAGAGCTTTGTTATGAAGTCTTTCATATGTCCTCCTAGGGCTGGGGATGGTTAAGCTTATTCACATGCGACAAAAATGAAATTGCGTTGACGCCGTTTTTTAGGTTGAAATGGGGCAGAATAAAATATATAATACTGGAGGGATATACCCCTTGATAAAACTTCAAAATGTATCTAAAACATATTCGGCGCCGGGAGGCGGGGTCACTGCGCTGCAGGGGCTGTGCTTTGAGATGGAGCCGGGCGGGTTTACCGCCATAACAGGGCCTTCAGGCTCAGGCAAAACGACGCTGATGAATATAATCGGCTGCTTGGATATTCCCAGTGAGGGGGAATATTATCTGGCAGGGCAAAATGTGGGGCGTCTTGATTCCCGCAGGCTGAGCGGCCTGCGCAACCGGCAGATCGGCTTTGTTTTTCAAAACTTCAACCTGATTTCCACAATGACGGCGCTGGAAAATGTTGAGCTTCCCCTGATTATCCGGGGGATAAGCCGTCAGGAGCGCCGGAAAATTGCCCTTGAAGCGCTGGAGGCTGTAGGGCTGGCAGAGCGGGTGCACCAGACCCCGGGGCGGCTTTCGGGCGGACAGCAGCAGCGGGTGGCGATCGCCAGGGTCATTGCGTGTAAAACTCCGCTGATATTGGCTGATGAGCCCACCGGCAATCTGGATTCATCCTCGGGGCAGGCAATCATGGACATTCTTCGCACTCTGAACGCAGAAGGGACGTCGATACTTTTGATAACCCATGACGATGGAGTTGCAAGCATGGCTAAGGAACGGTATCACCTGGACAACGGCTGTTTGAGTAAAAAGATATAAATAAAGGGGATTTAACTATGGGCAGACGTGATAAGCACAACTACTATCTTGATATCGCACAGACGGTGCTGGAACGGGGAACATGCCTGCGCCGCAACGTAGGGGCGATTATTGTCAAGAACGATGTCATTATTTCAACCGGCTATGCCGGCGCGCCCAGGGGGCGGGCAAATTGCTCCGACCTTGGCGTCTGCCGCAGGGAGCAGCTGGGGGTGCCGCGGGGGCAGCGGTATGAGCTTTGCCGCTCAGTCCATGCGGAGCAGAACGCCATAATCGCCGCCTCAAGGGAGGAAATGCTCGGATCTGTCCTCTATCTGGCAATGGCGGACGCCCAGACAGGAGAGCTTATAGCCGATTCTTCCCCCTGCAATATGTGCAGAAGAATGATAATTAACGCAGGCATAAGCCAGGTCATTGTCCGCAACACACTTGATGAGTATACGGTCGTCAATGTGCAAACCTACATAAATCAGGATGACACATTGCCGGAAAATCAGCTTGATACATATTAATAAGTAAAAGGGAGGAGAGATCCTCCCTTTTTTTATGGCGTGCGGCTACATAAGCATTCCGCCGTTTATGCTTATCACCTGCCCGGTGATGTATTGCGCCCCTTCTGAGGCCAAAAACAGGGCGGTCTGTGCCACCTCATCCGGCGTGCCGAGGCGGCCTGCGGGAATACCCTCAGTCACGAGGCGCATGGTCTCCTCCCCCAGGGAAAGGCTCATGTCAGTTGCGATAACGCCCGGGGCGATGCAGTTGACCGTGATTCCGGAGGGGGCAATCTCAGCTGCCAGCGCCTTTGTCATGCCGATAAGGCCGGCCTTTGCGGCGGAATAATGCACCTCGCAGGAGGCCCCGCATATCCCCCATATGGAGGAAATATTGATGATTCGGCCCGATTTTTGCCTTATCATATAAGGAAGGGCTTCCCGCGTGATATAAAAGGCGCTGCTTAGGTTGACGTTCAGCATGTCAAGCCAGTCTTTATCGGAAATGTCGGTAAAGAGTTTTTGCTGGGCTATTCCGGCGTTGTTTATCAGCACATCGATGCCGCCAAGCCATGCGGCAGCCTCCTGTGCGGCCATACGGCACTGCATCGGGTCGGAGAGGTCTGCACAGAGGGCAAACGCCCGCCCGTCGAGCTCGGAAACCAGGGCAAGCGCTTCCGTCTTGCTCTTATTATATGTAAAGGCCACCGTTCGGCCTGATTGCGCAAATGCGCGTACCATGCTCCGCCCGATGCCCTTTGCTCCACCTGTGATGAAAACCCTGTTGTTCATAACCTCACCCCGCAAAACTTCCTTCTTAGTTTAGCACAAGTGCAGGGCAGGTTCAACAAATAAGCCGATAAAATCAGCTAGATTCCCGGCTGCTCATTGCGGAACAGCAAGCCGCAGCACCAAAGGCCGGCTATGCCGACAATAACGAAGATGGCGCGGCTGACCGTCGCCCCCTGGCCGCCGAAAATGGCGCCGACAAAATCATATTTGAACAAGCCGATCGAACCCCAGTTGAGCGCGCCGATAATCGTAAAGATAAGGGCAATTCTGGTAGCCATAAACTGTACCTCCTGTGAAATAATAAAATGCTTTGGGCGCAGGAATTGATAAAAGCAGTATTTCCAATAAAACACATTATATGCTATACTATTTTGTATCTCTTGAAAATTGGAGGAAAAGCTGTGGCTTTTTGCGACATGCACACGCACACCGTTTATTCGGACGATGCCTATTGTCTGACCCTTCCCCTTTGCCGCCGGGCGGCGGAGAGAGGTTTGCACGCTATAGCGCTGACCGAGCACTGCGATTTTTTCCCGGACGGACTGCTTCGGCACTATAATGTTTTTAAGGAAAAGTCAGAGGCTCGCATAGCTCAGGCCAGGGAAGAGCTGGGGGCAGGCCTGAAGATACTCAAGGGAATCGAGCTTGGACAGCCCCATATAAACCCGAAGCTTACGGCAGAGTTTATGGCGGAGAACGAGTTTGATGTCGTCATCTCCTCCCTTCACCATTTGCGGGGAATAATAAATATACACGATATGGTTTTTGCGGGGCAGGATGAATGTGACAAGACGTTTGAAGAGTATTTTACCGAAATGGCCGTAATGGCAAGCCAGTGCGATTTTAATATTTTGGGTCATATCGACTACCCCGTGCGGTATATGCGTCCCGCTTTTACCCGCGATATTTCGCTTATATATTATAGGGAGCTTATACGGCCGGTTTTGAAGACCTGCGCCGAAAAGGGCATTGCCGTAGAGGTCAACACAGCAGGCATGAGGAGGTGGCTGGGCGTGCCTGGTCCCGCAGCATGGGTGTTTGCCGATTTTCGGGAGTTAGGCGGCAGGTACGTCACGATTGGCTCCGATGCACATTCGGTTCACCACTGCGCCAGCGGCTTTGAAGAGGCCAAAAGGCTGCTGTCGGCGGCCGGATTTGACAAAACGGTTTATTTTGAAAACAGAGAGGCACACTTCCTGCCCCTGTAAAGGTTTGCTATGAAAAAAATGACAGACAAAGCCCATGCAAAGCTTAATTTAATGCTCAACATTTCCGGTGTGCGTGAGGACGGCTACCACACGGTTGAAACGGTCATGCAGACTGTTTCGCTGGCCGATCTGGTGGAGGTGACGCTGCGCCCCAAAAAAGGCATAGAGCTTTTTTGTAATGTGCCATATATCCCCCGGGACGGCAGGAATATCGCCTGGAAGGCGGCAGATCGGTTTATGGAGAAGACCGGGCTTAATTCCGGCGCGGCAATCGCCATCCGCAAGGTCATTCCGGTTGGCGCGGGCATGGCGGGGGGCTCGGCCGATGCCGCAGCCGTGCTGCGGATACTGAACACGCTCTGCGGGATGCCCCTGACGGGGGGCGATATGCAGAAGCTGGCGGCAGGGCTGGGAGCCGATGTGCCCTTTTGCCTTCATAAGGGCACATATCTCGGCACGGGTATGGGAGAGGTGCTTTCGCCGCTGCCCAATATGCCCCCCTGTATTATCGTGGTATGCAAGCCGAAGGTTTCGGTTTCAACTAAAGTTGCCTATCAGCTGACCGACGAATATCCCAATCCCCTTAGCATAGACTACAGGCTCATGGTCGCTGCCCTGGAAGGGGGAAGGCTTGCCGATGTTTGCCGCGCTATGGGGAATACTATGGAAGGGCCTATTGCGGCGCGGCATCCGGAGATACGCGTGGTCAAGGAGCGCCTTATCAGGCACGGCGCCATAAATGCCATGATGACGGGGTCGGGCTCCGGCGTGTTCGGCGTGTTTGACGATCTACGCAAGGCAGAGCGCATCAAGACCATGCTGATGGCGGGAGGCTACCGGGCGTATTGCCTCAGCCCCGTAAGTGAATAAAAGGCACTTTACCTGTCGATAATGGAGTAAAATCTATTAAAGGCAGGTAAGTTCTATGAAGACAGAGCAAATGAAAAAGCTGGTTGCCCGCAACGCAATGACTATAGCGCTGTCCGCAGGACTGCTTTTGGCCGCAGTCCTTTGCGCCTATCAGCAGCAGGCGCAGCAGCAGCTGGCCGCAAAATTGACACGGCTACATATTATCGCCAGCTCGGACAGCGAAGAGGATCAGGCCGTCAAGCTTCTGGTGCGGGATTTCATTTTGGAAAGCGGGCGAAAGGCCGGTCTGAATACGGCGGCCGGGGTGACCCCCTCTATGCTGTGCGATATAGAAAACTGGGCAAATGAAGCGCTTAAGAATATCGGCAGTGCCGATTCTGCCCGCGCGACCTTGGAAAATGTTTTTATAGACACCCGCAGCTATGAGTATTTTTCCCTGCCGGCAGGGAATTATGACGCCGTTCGGGTGATAATCGGCGAGGGGCAAGGCAAAAACTGGTGGTGCGTGCTGTTCCCGCCCCTTTGCAACGGAGTGGCGGAGGGTGATGCCGATGAGGCGCTGCTTGGGTCAGGACTCAATGAAGATGAAATATCCTATATAACCGAGGACGGGACAACTTATGTGGTTCGTTTTAAGCTGGCAGAAATGATTGGAAAGCTGTCAAACGCCTTCAAATAAGCTTTTTCGCAGAAAAAATAAAAAGGATAAAAATATGCTTGACAGTGAGGGGGTGATATGGTATTCTAAATAAGCGCCGCAGGGAGCAGGACTGAAAAGGCCGGCAGGAAGCGGGGCGGAAGCCAAACGGATGAGAGTCTACGGACGGAGCGTTTGGCGAGAGAGAAGCACTTTGTAAATTAAACAACACCAAGAAGAAAAATTGGAACCCTGAAAATGATTTGAGGTTTGAAAAGGTACTTTTCGAACAGTAAAAAAACAAAAGTCAGATTGAGCTTTTGGAAAATGATGTTAGCGGCTAAGGCCGGTAATATACAATTTTTTAGAGAGTTTGATCCTGGCTCAGGACGAACGCTGGCG
>JAVBSJ010000109.1:0-11529 GCA_031547105.1 Oscillospiraceae bacterium | reverse complement strand
GCAGGCATAATAATTATATTTTGTCTGCGGCCTTTTATCGCTGTATAAAAGCGAAACAAAGGTCAAGCTATATTTATAAGCGCAAAGCACAACGGAGGATAAATGAACGAAAATAAAATCGATAAAAAAGAGCGGGCAATTCTTGTAGGCCTAAACTGCGGAGCCTTGCCCGATTTTGACAATTCAGACGATGACACAATGGCCGAGCTTGTAGAGCTTACCAAAACTGCCGGAGGCGAGGCGGTTATGCTTTTCATGCAAAACCGCAATTCTCCCGACCCTCATACCTTTATCGGGGAGGGCAAAGCCAGGGAGATAGCCGATGCGGTCAAGGACAATGAGATCGACTTAGTCATCTTTGACAACGAGATTTCGCCCTCAAGGACAAGAGCGCTTGAAAAGGTACTCAACTGCCGGGTCATAGACCGCAACTCCCTTATCCTTGATATTTTTGCCGACAGGGCAAAGACTGCGGAGGGCAAGCTTCAGGTGGAGCTGGCACAGTACAAATACCTGCTGCCCCGGCTTTCGGGCATGTGGGGACATCTTGTGCGTCAGACGGCTTCCGGCGGACGCAGCCCTATAGGCACCCGCGGCCCCGGTGAAACCCAGCTGGAGACCGACCGCCGCCATATCAGGCGTAAAATTCAGAAGCTGGAAGAAGAGGCCGAGGCGGTGCGCAAGGTGCGCTCCAGCCAGCGTAAGAGGCGGCTGGAAAACGATGTGAAGCTTGTTTGCCTTGTGGGCTACACCAATGCCGGAAAATCCACCCTGCTCAACAGCATGACGGGGGCGGGCATTCAGGCGCAGAACAGGCTTTTTGACACGCTGGATCCCACTACAAGGGCTATGGAGCTGCCCGACGGGCGGACTGTGCTGGTTTCAGACACGGTGGGCTTTATACGCAACCTGCCCCATCACCTTGTGGACGCCTTCCGCGCCACACTGGAGGAACTGACCTTTGCCGATATACTGGTGCACGTCATAGACTCGGCCGATGAGAACTGGGAGCTGCAGGCCGACGTGGTGGAGCAGCTCATTCAGGAGCTTGGCGCAGGGGAGACCCCACGCATCCTTCTCCACAACAAGGTGGATAAGCTGGGAGAGGATCAGCTCCACCGCGAAAACGGGGTTTTGTATTGCTCTGCCCTCAAGGGTATCGGCATAGACGGCCTTGTCCGCCGGATAACCGAGATATTGGATGACGGTATGACAAAGGTGGTCTTTACACTGCCCTATTCAGACGGCGGTGTGCTTGACAGTCTGTACAGTCAGGCCAATGTGATAAGGGCGGATTATAAGGATGAGGGCATTGAAATCGAGGTCAGCTGCGATAAGAAAACCCTTGGCCGCCTGAAAAAGTACCTGCCCGATATGAAGAGCGATGCTGATGAATGGCTATAAAGTCCCTTTCAGTGAGGCTAAGACCGAGCTGACGGAAAAGAAATCCCGTTTTATAGGGCACATTTTCAAGGTTGAGACAGTCGAAAAGGCAAATGAAATACTCAAAGCCATGCAGAAGCAATATTGGGATGCTTCCCATGTGGTGTACGCCTACGCCCTAAAGGGCGGGGTAATGCGCATGAGCGATGACGGAGAGCCCCAGGGTACGGCAGGAATGCCTACCCTGGAGGTGCTTAAAAAAGAGGAGGTCTTTGACATCCTCTGCGTCACGGTGCGCTATTTCGGCGGCACGCTGCTGGGTGCGGGGGGCCTTACCAGGGCATACGGCAGGGCGGCAAAGCTGGCGCTTGATGAGGCCGGCGTTGCCGTCATGCAGCCATATCTGCAGGTGGAAATAGACTGCCCCTATAATTTGCTGGAGATTGTGCGTAAGCGCTTTGACGGCTTTGAGGCTTCAGAGGAGGGGGCAGATTTCAGCCAGCAGGTAAAGCTCACGCTTTTCATGCCCCGGGACAGGTTTGAGGCCTTCAGGGCGGAGATAATCGACTGCACCTCCGGCACCGTCCTGCCGTTGGAAGCCGGAGAGAGATTATTTGCAAAAAGACTGAAATAAAAAAGTGTTTAGTCAACTTTATCCGTATTATATAGTAAAGGCAGGTGAATCAGATGGATATAAGAACAAAGCTGGAGAATATTGAGCGGGAGCATTTAAGCCCCCTTGCGTGCCTTGCGGCTCAATCACGGGGGAGGGCATGCCATGAGGATGACGACGCTATCCGCACCTGCTTTATGCGTGATCGTGACCGTATTATACATAGTAAGGCTTTTCGCAGGCTCAAACATAAAACCCAGTGCTTTCTCTCTCCCGACGGCGATCATTACCGCACCCGCCTGACCCATACTCTTGAGGTAGCGCAAATATCCCGCACCATTGCCCGCGCCCTTGCCCTGAATGAAGATTTGACAGAGGCGATTGCCCTGGGGCATGATTTGGGGCATACCGCCTTCGGACACGCGGGGGAAAGCGCCATGGACGACGTCGTCCCAACGGGCTTTTCCCACAATGTGCAGAGCCTGAGGGTGGTTGACGTGCTGGAAAAGGGTGGCAAGGGACTTAACTTGACAGCTGAGGTCAGAGAGGGGATTTGCCTCCATACCGGCGAGAGACTGCCCTCAACTCTGGAGGGGCAGATAATTCGCTATGCCGACAGGATAGCCTACATAAACCACGACATCGACGATGCCGTGCGCGCCGGGGTCATTCAGCAAAGCAGCATTCCGGCTGAAATAACCGCCCTGCTGGGGGATGACCATTCAAGCCGTATAAATACCCTTGTCTGCAAAATGGTAGAGTTTGGGCAGGAAAGCGGCAGTATCGGGCTTGAGGAGCAATATCAGCAGGCTATGGATAACCTGCGGGAGTTTATGTTTGAGCGGGTTTACCGCAATCCCGTTGCCAAGTCGGAGGAGAAAAAGGGTATATCGGTGCTTCAGGCGCTTTACAAATACTTTTGCGAAAATATAGATGAGCTGCCTGAGGAATACATACGCATTTCCTGGCAGGATGGGGAGTCTGTGGCCGTCTGCGATTATGTTTCCGGCATGACCGACCGCTTTGCCGTCGCAAAATATGAGGAGCTTTTTGTGCCCAAAAGCTGGGCGAAATATTAAGTGGCTTTGAAGCCTGCTTTAATGGGCTGTTCTTAATTTTAGAGAAATAAAAAGGAAGTGATGAAAGGTGGCGCTGCCCCAGAGCTTTTTGGATGAGCTGATATACCGCAGTGACATCGTTGACGTCATTTCCCGTTATGTCAGCCTGCAAAAAAAGGGAAACAGCCATTGGGGACTTTGTCCCTTTCACAATGAAAAAACCCCTTCTTTTTCTGTTTCGCAGGACAAGCAGTTCTTTCACTGCTTTGGCTGCGGGGAGGGGGGCAATGTCATATCCTTCGTCATGAAGGAAGAAAACCTGCCCTTTATGGACGCCGTACGAAAGCTGGCCGATATGGCGGGGATGACCGTGCCGGAGGAGGACGGGGATTCTGACCAGCGCCGCAGGGCGCGTGAGCGGCTGCTGGCCCTCAATAAGGAAGCGGCGGTGTTTTATCATGAATATCTCATGTCTCCCAAGGGGGAGGCGGGGCTGGAATATCTTTTGAAGCGCGGCTTGAGCCGCAAGACTATTGTAGACTTTGGTATCGGCCTTGCTCCTGCGGCGTGGGACGGCCTGACATCACATATGCTTAGGCGCAATTATACCAAAAGGGAGCTGGAAGGCGCCTTTCTGGGGCGCACAGGCAAAAACGGCGGGATGTATGACATCTTCCGCGACCGGGTTATGTTTCCGATTATAGACATAAGCGGTCACGTAATCGCTTTCGGCGGGCGCCTTATGTCGGGCGACGGGCCGAAGTATGTCAACTCAAGCGATACGCCGGTATTCAGTAAAAGCCGTAACCTGTTTGCCCTCAACTTTGCTAAAAAAAGCAAGCAGGGCAGGCTCATATTGTGCGAGGGGTACATGGACGTCATCGCCCTGCACCAGGCAGGGTTCGACTGTGCTGTAGCCTCCCTGGGCACTGCCCTTACCGGAGAGCAGGCAAAGCTTATGGCAAAGTTCACCAAGGAGGCCGTCATTTGTTACGACTCTGACGGCGCAGGGCAAAAGGCGGCGCAAAAGGCCATAGACCTGCTTAACAATGCGGGGCTTGAGGTCAAGGTGCTTAATATTCCTGATGCCAAAGACCCTGACGAGTATATAAAAAACAAGGGGGCAGGCGCCTTTGGGCTGCTTCTGGACAAGCCCCAAAGCGACAGTGAATACCGCCTGTCCGTTATAAAAGACAAGTATGTGCTGGACATTAATGAACAGCGTATCGAATATCTAAAAGAAGCGGCAAAATACATTTCCTCTCTGCCCAGTCCGGTGGAAAGGGAAATACTTGCCTTTGACGCGGCAAGGGAAGCCAATGTCACGCCGCAGGCCATGCTGGGGGAAATAAACCGCGAGCTGGGGCAACGGGCGCGCAAGGATAAAAAACAGACAGAGCGGGAGGCGCTTAATCCCATGCGGGCGGTTCAGCCGAAGGACAGGGAGCTGAAATATAAAAATCCCAAATCAGCCCTGTGTGAGGAGCGGCTTTTGGCACTTGTTATCGAAGATCCGCAGATTTTGACAGAAGCGGCGAAAAAAATCAGTCCTGATGAGTTTTCCTCTGATTTTCTGGCAAAAATGTATCGGAAAACCTTGGATACTTATGCGCAGTCCGGCTCTGTCAGCGCCGCTTCCCTTATGACCGGGCTTGAGGGGGGCGAGGCGGCACTTCTAAGTGAGATATTATCCTCCGGCGTTTCATCCGGCGACAGGGAAAAGGAGCTGGAGGATTATATAAAAAGGATAAAGAACGAAAAAGCACTTGAAAATATACAGGGTGATGAGCAGCTTTTAAGCCTGCTAAAAAGCCGAAGGGAAAGAAAGGGATAAGGGATATGGCAGATCAGGAAACACACGTCAACAAAAATGAGGCGGTACACGAGTTCGTTGAAAGATGCCGGAAGAGCGGGAAGGTTATGATGCCGGAGGTAAACCGGATTATTGAAGAGCTGGAAATGGATACAGAGCAGCAGGATAAGCTATTTGAGAGCCTTGAAAAAGCCTCTGTGGATATTGTTGTCGAGGAGGAGGATTTTCTTCTGGAAGCACCCCTGATAGATGGGGAGGAAGACCTCAGCGATGTGGAGGAAATCCCTGAGGAGGAGCTGACCGACACCAACTATCTGACAGAGGGGCTTGCCATTGACGACCCTGTCCGCATGTACCTTAAGGACATAGGAAAGGTTGACCTGCTTACATCGGAGGAGGAGGTGGAGCTTGCCAAGCGTATGCTTGCAGGGGATGACGAGGCCAGACGCCGCCTTGCGGAAGCAAACCTGCGCCTTGTGGTATCTATTGCCAAGCGCTATGTGGGGCGCGGTATGCTTTTCCTTGACCTTATTCAGGAGGGCAACCTGGGCTTGATAAAGGCTGTTGAGAAGTTTGACTACAACAAGGGCTTTAAGTTCTCCACCTACGCCACATGGTGGATAAGACAGGCAATTACAAGGGCCATTGCCGATCAGGCGAGGACAATACGTATACCAGTCCACATGGTGGAAACAATAAATAAAGTCATACGTGTTTCAAGACAGCTGCTGCAGGAGCTGGGGCACGACCCTTCCCCTGAGGAAATCGCCGAGGAAATGGGCATTCCTGTGCAAAAGGTGCGTGAAATACTAAAGATAGCGCAGGAGCCGGTCTCCCTTGAAACCCCCATCGGTGAAGAGGAGGACAGCCATCTTGGCGACTTTATTCCCGACGACGACGCGCCCGAACCGGCGGAGGTGGCCTCCTTTACACTGCTTAAGGAGCAGATGCAGGAGGTTTTACAGACCCTGACCCCCAGAGAGGAAAAGGTTTTGCGCCTGCGCTTCGGCATTGAGGACGGCAGGGCGAGAACGCTGGAGGAAGTGGGCAAGGAGTTTAACGTCACACGTGAGCGTATACGGCAAATCGAGGCTAAAGCCCTGAGGAAGCTGCGTCACCCCTCCCGCTCAAAAAAGCTGAAGGATTTTCTGAATTAAGCGGCAGGCGCCGCAAGGAGGAAAAATGTCTGTCGGATTGTTTGACATTTTAGGGCCGATCACTGTCGGGCCGTCGTCTTCACACACGGCGGGGGCTGTGCGTATCGGCCTTGCATGCCGCACTATTTTGAAGGAAGAAGTTAAAAGGGCGGCTATAGTTTTTTACGGCTCCTTTGCCAATACATACAAGGGGCACGGCACCGATAAAGCGGTTGTAGCCGGGCTTTTGGGTCTCAATACCTTTGACCCGGAGGTGAGAAACGCCCTCGCAATCGCAGAGGATCGAAAGCTGCAGTATGTTATTTCCACCGCGGAAAACCCCCGCTATCACCCCAACACGGTGGTCATTCGCGCTGAGTCGGAGCATAAATCGGTCGCAATAAGAGGTATTTCGGTTGGAGGCGGGCAGATAGAACTGGTGGAGATCAACGGCTTTGCCGTTTCGGTTCGCTGCAATGCCGATACGCTGATCATTTTCGGCAAGGATGTTAAGGGTGTGTTTTTGTCTATTGCCGAGGTGCTGAAAAACTCCGGCTACAACATCGCCACCCTTTATCTTGACCGTGAGGGCAGGGCAGGGAATACCGTTATTGTGATTGAGACCGACACCACGGTTGACGAGGAAACGGTGGCCGCCATACAAAGGGCGCCCAACATCCTGGGCGTTGTGCCTATCGCCAAGTTTTAGGAGGAGTAAGGCGTGAGACTTAACAGTATTGAGGAAATGCAGAACTGGCGGCAGGCGGGCTATAACTCAATGTGGGAGCTCGTGGCAGGAAGCCAGTCTGCCGATACCGGGGAAAGCTTAGAGCAGATTTTGGCTCAAACGGCCAAGGTCTTTGAGGTTATGAAAACAGCCGCCACCGCCGGGATGAGCGACTGTTCACCCTCCCTGTCGGGGCTGACAGGAGGAGATGCCTGCCAGTATGGGGATCATATTATAAACGGGCGCTCTGTCCTGGGGTCGCTGCCTTCCAAGGCGCTGGGCTACGCCATTGCCACCAATGAGTATAATGCTTCTATGGGGGTTATTGTCGCAGCGCCTACGGCAGGATCTTCCGGCATTCTTCCGGGCGTTGTTATAGCCGCCCAGGAGGAGCTGGGCTTTAGCAATGAACAGGTTGTCAGGGCGTTGCTCATAGCCGGGGGTGTGGGTGCGGTAATCGCTCTGCGTGCCACAATTTCAGGTGCCGCCGGAGGGTGCCAGGCCGAGTGCGGCTCGGCCGCAGCTATGGCTGCAAGCACCCTGGCCTACCTTTTGGGCGGGGATGAGAGCCAGGTTGCCGCAGCCGGTGCCCTTGCGCTGAAAAACTCCCTTGGCCTTGCCTGCGACCCGGTAGCCGGTCTGGTTGAGGTACCCTGTATTAAAAGGAACGGCATTTACGCCGTTATGGCGGTTGCCGCGGCAGACATGGCAATGGCAGGCATTAAAAGTGTTATCCCCTTTGATGAGGTGATTGACGCCATGTTCCAAATCGGCAGCGTCATGCCTGCCTGCATTAAAGAGACTGCCGAGGGCGGTCTGGCCATATCTCCTACAGGGCTTGCGGCGAAGCGCCGGATTTTTGGCGTGGAAAAGCCTGAATAGAAACATGAAAACAGGCGCAAGCCTGTTTTTTGTGTAATATTCTCACCAGATGCAATATAATAGACTTGCGGGTAAAAGCCTATTTGAATATGGAAATATCTGTGCTATAATAGCCGCAGGTCGCTATTGTAGAGAGCATACCGCTTGCAGTATAAATCAATAATTGCATTATGTGACAACGGGAGGGAACAATAATGTCAGAAGCCATATTTAACAGAAGAAGTATAAGAAAATACAAGGACACACCTGTGGAGCAGGGAAAGCTGGAGCAGCTGATGCGTGCCGCTATGGCGGCGCCCACCGCCATGAACAGGCAGGGCTGGCATTTCCTTATTATTGATGACAAAGAAATCAAAGCCAGATTTTCAGCGCTTCAGCCATACAGCAAAATGCTTAGCGAAGCGCCGGTGCTGATATTGGTTTGCTATGAGGACACCACACCATACTATCAGCAGGACGCTGCCTTTGCCGCACAGAATATAATGACGTTGGCGTATGAGCTTGGTCTGGGCACCTGCTGCCTTGGCATGCCCCCCGAAAGGGATAGACAGCAGCCCTTCATTGAGGCGTTTGGCCTTCCGGAGAGCATCATTCCTGTCTGCGGTATTGCTTTGGGCTATCCTGAAGAAGAAAAGGGTCCGGCAGACCGCTTTAATCCTGAAAAGGTGCATAGAAACGTTTGGTAGGAGTCCCGTGTGAAAATCAAAATAAAAGGCAACCGCTTTCTGAAAATTCTCACCCAGACCTTGAACCGCTATTTTTATGACGGCGTCGGCAGGGCGGCCGCGCAGCTGTCTTATTACATGTTTTTTTCGATTTTTCCAATGCTTATGCTTGCCAATATAGTCATAGGCAAGTTTGACATGGATATAAAAAGTGTCCTGATGAGCTTTGGCGAAATACTGCCGGAGGGCGTCATAAATATCGTGGCGGATTATCTGGACTATTTGGGCAGGGTAGATTCAAGCTCGGTCTTTTGGGTGTCACTGTTTATGACGCTGTATGCGCTGACCCGGGCATTTAACTCACTTTTGACCTCCACCCGCGCCGCTTACCGTGTGGAAAGGGCTGGAAAGGTGAATTACTTGACAGCCGCTGTCATTTCTGCGCTTATGCTGCTGGCGTTCTTTGTTATGGCCATCATGACCTTCGCCGGAGGTATAGTGTTGGAAAAGCTGCTGCTTTATATTACCATACCGCCCAGCATTATGTCGCTGTTCAAGCTGCTGCAATATGTCCTGGTTCCCAGCATCTTGTTTTTTATGCTGACCTGGTTTTACTATATTGTGCCGTCACGAAAATATCCGGTAAAGCTGGCAATGCCGGGGGCGGCTTTTGCAATGGTAGCCTTTAATATTGTGACGATGGTTTTTTCTTACTATGCGTCAAACTTTGCCAGATACTCGCTTTTATACGGATCGCTGGCCGCTGTTATGGTGCTTATGATATGGCTTAACATGCTGGGTGTGATTTTGATTATGGGCGGGGAGCTTAATCATGTGCTTATCAATAACCGCAAAATATAGGAGGAAGTAAAATGGCAACCAAAATCGGCGTATGCGCACCCTTTCTCAGCGAAAAACAGGTAGAGCAAATCAAGGAAAAAGCGAAAAGCAACGGCTTTGAGGCCGCTTTTTTCAACGGAGCGGAGCAGGCCATAAAAGAGGGTCCGGGATGTGAGATTTATTTCGGCAGCTTTCCGGCAGAGGCGATCAAGGCCAATTCGGCGCTTAAATGGATGCACTGCTCCTTTGCCGGTATCGACAAGGTCACCGACCCCGCGATCTATCCCCATGAAAATGTTATAGTCACCAACTCGGCAGGCGCTTTCGGCCCCACTATTTCAGAGCATATGATATGCACCATTATTATGATGATGCGCCGTATGCAGGATTACACAAGGCAGCAGGATAAGCATATCTGGAAGCTGCTTGGGGAAGTGCGTTCAATAGACCGCAGCACGATAACCGTTGTCGGCATGGGTGATATTGGAACGACCTTCGCAAAGAAGGTAAAGGCAATGGGCGCCACGGTTTACGGCATGCGCCGCACCCAGAAGCCATCCGACCCTTGCTACGACAAGGTTTTTACCATTGATAACCTTGATGAGGCTATAAAGGATGCCGACGTTGTCGCAATGTGCGTTCCCGGCACTGAGGGAACACAGGGGATCTTTGACACACGCAGGTTTTCCGTTATGAAGGACGGTGCGTATCTGGTCAATATCGGCCGCGGCTCTGCGATTGATCAGGCAGCCTTGGCAGAGGCGCTTAAATCGGGCAAGCTCGCCGGTGCTGCCATTGACGTGGCAACCCCCGAACCGCTGCCGGCTGACCATCCGCTGTGGGATGCGCCCAACATACTTATAACCCCTCACGCATCCGGAAACATGACGCTGTACATAACCCGTGAAAGAGTCGTCGATATGTTCTGTGAAAATGTCGATTATTACGCACAGGGCAAGCCCCTGCGCAATCTGGCGGATATTAGAATCGGGTATTAACGCATAAAACAACAGAAGCAGCTGAGGGATAAAACCCTCAGCTGCTTTTTGTTTGCGGGATACATGTGCCGGCAAAGTCTTGTTTGACAGGGATATAACCAAGGAAAAATATAGGTTTCTATTGTACGGGATTAGCAAAATAGCTGTCCAAGCCGTTTGCGATGCCGGTCACGATTTTGTCCTGATATGCTTCGGTCGAGAGGAGCTTGTCCTCCTCCACATTGCTCATGTAGCCCATTTCAAGGATGGTGACAGGCACCTGCGCCCAATTGATGCCGCTCATGCTGTCGGTCTCCCATACCCCTTCCTTTTTCGCTCCGGTCTCGGAAACAACGCCGTCTAGTATAGAAAGGGAAAGTGCTTTACACTGCTTGTAAATCGCGCTGTTATATGGGTTTTCAGACGTTTGGCAGATGGTGAGAACGCCGGAAATGCTTCTGTCGGTGGAGCCGTTTGCATGTATGCGGATGAAAGCGTCCGCCCCTGCTTCATTGGCGATGGCGGCGCGGGCGCTGTTACTGATGTCAACATCGTGGGTTGTGCGTATCATTATGACGGTGTAGCCCCGTGCCTCAAGCTCGGCTTGCAGCTTTAGAGAAACAGCCAGTGTAAGCTTGTATTCGGGAAGCCCTGTGGAGACGCCTGTTGTGCCGCTGCTGACCTTCGGCTTCGTTTCGGAGGAGCCGGGGCCGACAGGCTCCTGCTGGTAGTTGCCCTTGCCCTGGTGGCCGGCATCAATGACGATCAGATATGACGGCACAGGTACAGCGGGGTCGCTGTCGGGAACAGGATCGGTGGCAGGCTCTTCAGGCGTATTTTGAGAAGGCGTATCTTGAGGCGCAGGAGGAAGGCCTTCCGGCATGGTCTGCGCAACTGTTTGCCGCATTGCCAGCCACATACAGAAAACAGCCGGCAGCAGACAGCTTAATAAAATTATTTTTCCGGATTGCTTCATATTTTGCGCCTCCAAAACAGTTTACAGCTATTATACACTTTGGGCAAAAACAATTCAAATTTTTGCAGCAAAAATAGGCAGGGAGAAAAAAGAACAAATGTTCGAAAAAATCTTTACATTCACGTTGGAAGCGGTTATACTATTTATAGCACTGAAAGGAGTGATGGCAGATGGATTTGATGGAGAAGCTGACAATTTTGACCGACAGCGCAAAATACGATGCCGCCTGCACATCCTCCGGCGCAGACCGGGAGGGGAAAACCACACTGGCCGGCTGTTGCCACAGCTTTTCAGCCGATGGTCGCTGTGTAACCCTGCTGAAGGTGTTGATGAGCAACGCCTGCATTTATGACTGCCGGTATTGCGTCAACCGTGCGGGCAACGACACTCCCCGAGCCACCTTTACCCCTGAAGAGCTGGCAGAGCTGACCATGCAGTTTTACCGCCGCAACTATATTG
>JAVBSJ010000085.1:0-7740 GCA_031547105.1 Oscillospiraceae bacterium | reverse complement strand
ATCAAATCCCCGTTTTGTAACGGGGGGCAAGGGAAAAGGCAGGAGCTGCGCTCCTGCCTTTTTGTGTGCCTTATTTTGCGGATATTGCCCGGCACCGCTTATTTAAGCAGGGTGCTGGTCAGCCTGTTTACCAGCGCGGGGCGGGTAAAAATGGCGTTTACAAGAGGATTTTTTATTTTGGTGAAGAACATACGGCTGACACGGAACTTCTTTTTCAGTATGGCATGATAGGGCGCCATATCGGCCAGATATTTTTCTTCCATATTAAAGCGGCTGTCCTCAAGCCGGTGCGCAATGGCCTGTGCGGCGAACTTGCCTGAAAGCACAGCGTAGTATATGCCCTCCCCGGTAAGGGGGTCAACAAGGGCCGCCGCGTCACCCACGAAGAACATGCTGCCCTTGACGGGAGTCGCAAGGTAATTTCCGTTGGGGATGGGGAAGCCCCGCACATCCTTTTGGTCAAAGGTAAAGCCCAGCTTGGCGCCGAAGTCGGCAAGCGCGGCGCGGTAATCAAACCTTATGCCGGCAAACTTGCCCATGCCAAGGCTGATATGATCGGGCTTGGGGAAAACCCAGCCGTAACCGTTTTCAATGGCGTCCAGGGAGACAATCATATCCTTAAAGCCGGAAACGGGAATATCCACCTGCACGCAAAAGCCGCCCTTGCAGTCGTGCCTCGTAATGCGCTGGCTGTAGCCGTTGGCGCCGTCCGCAAAAATGATGTATTTATATCCGATATTGCGCTTGTCAGTTGCAATGACCTTGTCCTTGATCCACAGTATTTTTTCCCCTTCATACACATCTTCACAACGGCTTTTGATATACTGAAAGTTATCATTGTCAAACTTTGCACGGTCAGTCATCAAAACAGGAGCCTGCTTGCGGTAGGGATAGCGTTTGTTACCCGCCATGAGGATAACATCGGACACGAATACACCTGCATCCTTATCCACAGGCAGGCTAAGCTCATCAAGCTCGGAAAGGCACTTTGACGTAACGCCGCCGGCGCATAGCTTTTCACGCGGAAAATGCCGCGCGTCAATGAGGCAGAAGGAATAGGGTGTACGCAGCATTTGGGCCGCTGCCGCAACGCCGGCAGGACCGCCACCGATTATGGCGACATCAAAAGTTTTCATATATGGCCTCCCTAAGCTTATTTTGTCATATAATGACAGTTTAAGTTTAACTGAAACAAAGAAAGGTGTCAAGAAAAATGATAAAATCCACAAAAAAACGAATATGTAACCGACGCGAAAGCATTTCGATAAAATATATTTTACCATATTGGATTTCGACAATAAACGACATTTTATCAAATGCAGCAAAATATCATATTAATATAAATACCACAGCATAAGATGGCAAAATAGCCATATGCCGTATGAGCCGGAGGTTTTTCGGAAAAAATGTGCCTGTAAGGAATCACTGATTTGCGGGGAAAGCCCGGGTTTCTTTGCAGCGCCGCGGTAAGCGCCCTTGCGCTAAAGCAGAGGCTTTCTTGTCAAAGGGAGGCGCGGGGGTGATATAACTGGGCGAAGAAGCATTCTGCGGAACGAGAATAAAAATAGCGGAACGAGAATAAAAACAAAGGAGCGTAAAATTGAGAGGACATATGAGTTTATTGCGGAGAAAAGGGCAGCTTGCGGCAATAACCGCAGTGCTGCTGGCTGCGCTGTGTATGCCTGCGCTGGCGGGGGACTTGTCCCGCAGGGCAGAGAAAAGCTGCTCAGGCGCGATACCTGATACGGGCGACAGAGGCTTGGAGGGCAGCTATGGAATGGCGGCGGGAGCCTCTCTTGCGGGGCTTGCCGCCCTGGGGCTTTCGAGGAAAAATGGAAAGTGAAAGAAATTGCGTGCACTAAGGGTAAAAGCCGCTCCGATGAGGAAAAGGCGGGAGCAAGGGCATAAAAAGGGAGCCGGTCTTTCCCGCTGCCGGGCATGTGCAAAAAATCAGGTTGCGGCGCTTGGGCTAAGATTATATTATAGTGATAAAGATTTCTTTTGTACAAAGTACTGCCATTTGTAACCCGGCTGTTACATTACAGTGATAAAGTTTAGCTGTACAACAGGTATACAGAAAGAAAAAGTATTTTTATATTTGCATTTTTCCTGAGGCAGCAGGATATAAACTGCGGTTTAGCGCCCTTAAGGAGGTTCCACATGCAAAACCTACCGTCTTTTGCACCATATAATCAGCGGAGCAGTGTTGTAAAAATAGTGGGGTACCAGGGAAAAAGGCTTCAGGGCTTTCTGCAAAACCCCCACTACCAGGAGGAGCAGTATTTTGATAACTTTGTGCAGTTTTTGCTTTTAATGGATTCGCTGTGCGATGATATTAATTTCCCCCGCAAGGGTACGGAAGACAGGGCGTTTGTAAAGGTTCCGGAGGCAGAGCGGAGCTTTATGTGCGATACTCCCAATACGGGCAAGCCGCTGGCCACCTTCAAAATCAGTGTTTTGTTCCGCCAAAACAGCAGCTGGCAGGGCAATATCGCCTGGATGGAACAGGAGAGTGAGGCGCAGTTCCGCAGCACGCTGGAGCTCGCAAAGCTGATCGACAGCGTGCTTGTGAGCGTGGAGAAGTAAGGCAAATAACAGCTTCGCCGGAAGACGGAAGGCGAAAAGCATAAATAACTGCCCCCTGTGCCTAAAGGCGCAGGGGGCTTTGGTTTGCGGGCATTTTCTAGCAGCTCCGTACGCAGGAAGCAAAAACGTCGTTAAACTTCTCCAGCTCATCGTGAAAAATACAATGCCCGCTGCGCTCAAAGGGATAGAGCTGTGACTGGGGAATAAGCCGGTTGAGCTGCTCTCCCAGCTCGTAGGGGCAGACCCTGTCCTCCCTGCCGTGAAGGATGTCGCAGGGGCAGTGCACGTACAAGGCATCATTCCGCAAATCGCTGTCCCGAAGAGAATAAAGGCACTTAAGGGTTCCGAGGTAGGAGGCCTCCAGCCCCAAAAGGTTACACCAGTTTCTAAAGGGATTGTCGGTATCTCTTTGAAGGAAAAGGTCGTTAAAGCCCTCCAAGGCCAGCGGGCGGTTTGTGGCGCAGCCGTTTATAAGGGCTGTAACCGCCTCCCAGTCCTGGCCGTACGGGAAATCGGGGCGCTTGACAAAGCAAGGGGCCGCAGCGGCAAGGAGTATCAGCTTTTTCACCCCCTGACCCCGGTGGCGCTTCATATACCGAAGGGCAATGGCGCCCCCCATGGAGAAGCCGCAAAGGGTAAAGCACTTCAGCCCTATTTGCTTGATTACCTGCGCCAGGTCGTCCGCGAGACAGTCATAGCTGTAACCGCTCTCGGGGGCTGCGGATTTACCGAAGCCGCGGCAGTCAATACATATGCAGCGGTACCCTTCAAGGGAGGTCAGCTGATACTCAAACATCTCTCCGTTAAGCGGCCAGCCGTGCAGAAGCACCACCGCCTCTTTCCCCGCAGGATTCGGGTCATAAACATAAATCGGATTTTGGTTGCAGCCCTTATAAAACGGCATAAAAAGCACTCCCCGCAATTTTTTATTACAGTCTATGCTGTCCTGCGGCCATTTGCCATTTTATTGCAAGCATTCAGGCAAACGTGTATAATTGACAAAAGGGAGTGATTCAATGACGCAGTTTGACTGGAAAAGTAAAACAGCCGTCGTTACCGGCGGCGGGCAGGGCATCGGCTGGGAGGCAGCCAAAATAATGGTGCGTAAAGGCGCCGCGGTATACATAATAGATGCTGATGAAGAAAAAGTGCTGCGCATAAACAAACCCGGCATTACCGCTTTTTGCGGGGACATTTCCAACGAGGGGCGGATGGCGGAAATATTTCGGGAGATCGGCCCTGTTCATGTGCTTATAAACAATGCCGGGATCCAAAAGGAGGCCGCCTTTGAGGATATAGACGTGGCTGATTTTTGCCGCACGCTGGAGGTAAACCTTATAGGCACCTTTATTTGCACCAGGGAGGCGCTCAGGCAAATGCCTGAAGGCGGCACCATTCTTAACGCCCTCACCCATGAGGGGCGAAGGACAAACCTCTATCCCTACGCCGCATCAAAGGCGGCCATAAAAAACATGATGCTTAACCTTGCCGAGCCGCTGGGAAAAAGGGGAATATCCATAAACGGCATCGCCTTCGGCGCAGTGTACTCTGAGCGCAATGCCCATTGGCTGAGCGACGAGAGACAGGTTCAAAAGGCAAGGGAGAGAACGCCGCTGGGCTTTATTCTTCAGCCGGAGGAGGTGGCCTGGCAAATGGTCAGCTTCATCGAAAGCGCATCGGCATATGCCACCGGCACTGTCCTGGATGTCAGCGGCGGACGCAGCCTTAAATAAAAAATCCCGGAGTGCCGCGGCACTCCGGGACAGGCTTTACTTTTCGAAATAGCAGAAGAACAGGTCACCCTCGGTGTCGTCTGCGAAATACTCAAGGAAGGATATATAGAACTCCTTGGAGTCCTTTTCCACCTCGAATACATAGTGGTTTGTGACCTTTTCGCCCCTCTTGACGCTATACTCGTCAGCGGCGGCGCCGGCCAGACCTTCCATGGGGAAGCCCCACTGCTCATCTCCCTCGCCCCAGTCGATCTGGAACTCGTTGATGAACATGGTAATTTCTTCATCCATTGTGTTCTTGAGGGTGATGGTGGCATCTATGAACATCATGCCCTCAGCCGGGGTAGCGTCGCCGAACTTGTCGACATACTTGACAGAGTCCACAGAGAAGTCAAAGAAAGCGGTTACAAATGTGTCGCCGACGCGGCCCTGGGCATAGCCGTCAACAGCCTTGATGGGTTCAGCAGGGGTGGAGCCGCAGGCGGCCAAGA
The DNA here is from genome assembly GCA_031547105.1 of Oscillospiraceae bacterium. Classification (GTDB taxonomy): domain Bacteria; phylum Bacillota; class Clostridia; order Oscillospirales; family Butyricicoccaceae; genus JAVBSJ01. Next base: position 2,930 of record JAVBSJ010000085.1, on the reverse strand, counting down.
GAAGCAGGGTGGCAATGAACATCATCGCCAGAGCAATTTTTTTGGTTTTCATGTCATATCCTTTTCTTTCTTAAAATAATAAACAAACACAAATGATAAAAAGAACGCTAAAATACCCTAAAAAATAACCCCGGGGTGCGAGGCTGTATGGGAATCCTTGCAATACCTGGGGCAAAGCTGTGGGGAAATGGTGCTGGTGACCGGGATCGAACCGGTACGAGTGTTACCTCACGGGATTTTAAGTCCCGGGCGTCTGCCAGTTCCGCCACACCAGCAATTACGACCAAAAAATTATACCATTTATTTTTTCCCTAGTCAAGGCTTTCACAATTGGGATTGCAGCTTTAAAAGCAGCCTTAAGCTTTGCTTTATAGGGGATGAGCCTTTCCCCGGGGAAAAAGACCGGGGAAGGGGTGATACTTAGGCAGTATCACTCCAAAATAAAATTGCTGCAATAATTGCTTGAGCAAAGGGGAAAAACATGTTAAAATATACAAAATCGGTCGGTGCCCCTGCGCTTGCCGAATTGCCCCGCGATATGGGGCGGAAAAGCATTGCTCCACGGAGGTCGCTATGAGGATTAAAGAATCGGCAGAAAATTATTTGGAAGCTATCCTGGTGCTCAAACAGGAAAAAGGGCAGATACGCTCTATAGATGTTGCCCATCATTTCGGCTATTCCAAGCCGAGTATTTCCCGGGCGATGGCGCTGCTGAGAGAAAGCGGCGATATTACCGTCGACAAGGAAGGGTTTATTGAGCTGACGCCCCCGGGACGACAGGTTGCCGAGAGAATCAACGAGCGGCACAACGTCATATCGACGTGGCTTATTTCTATCGGCGTATCGGAAAAGGTTGCCTTGGAGGACGCCTGCAGAATAGAACACGATCTGTCTGATGAGACATTTGGGTGCATCAAGACATATATTGCCGAGCGCGGGAAATAAAGCCGCAATTCCGCATAGGAAGCTGTGAGGCTGCGGCAGTCGCCAGTTTACTATACTTGCCGCCGCGCTTCCCCATCTTCCTGGAACAGGGAGAGGCTTTTGTTTATATCGGGCAGCCGGACAGGTCTTTGCGAAACAAAGGAAATAAAGCTTAGAAAAAAGAGGGCGCCGCAGGCGCCCTCTTTGTATTTACAGCATGTACTCGTTTTCGCGTCTCGGGGCAAGCCGTGCGCTGAAGTCCTTGGCGAAGGCGGTATACTGCTCGCTTGCCATTTCCTTGGCGCCAACGGGACAGACATGAATGCAGCGGAAGCAGGAAATGCACTTGTCATTGTCTATTTCGCTGACATCGTCGGGGTTGATGGCGGCGGTGGGGCACTTTGCGGCGCAGAGACCGCAGTTAATGCAGCTGTCATTGGTGGAGGGGCGGAAGGAGCCGCCCTTGCCGCCGTCCTTATAAGGGCGGTTGCCCTTGATAAGCAGCTCTTCGGGGCTCCAGCTTCCGGCGCTCAGCTTTTCTGAAACCTTTTTGGCGAAGTCGGTGTGCTGGGCTATGTCGTTTTGGTCGGGGCGCCCTACCTGAATCTCGCCAAAGGTGTGCTGGCCGATCATCGCGGCGGCGGCCACAGGGCGGAAGCCGTTGGCAACAGCCATATCGTACATTTCCAGCAGGGCGTCGTCATAATCGCGGTTGCCGTATGTAACGGTAAGCACGCAGGGGGTGTTGTTGCCCTTAAAGGCAGCGAGCCTCCGCTTGGCGACCATCTGCATTCTGCCGCCGTAAACAGGGGAGCCGAAAACGACGATTTCATCAGGGCTGAATGTGGCGCTGGTGCCCTCAGCTGAAAAATCGGTTACGTCAATTTCGTTCACTGTTCCCAGCTGGGCGGCGATGGCCAAAGTATTCTTTTTGTTGGTATCTGTGGCGGAAAAGAAAATGGCATGTGCTTTCATGGGCAAAACCTCCAGATTTTTTAGTGTCTATATTATATCTGTTAAACACAGAGGTTGGCAATAACTATGTTTTTTCTTAGTTAGCATAGGTGAAGCCTTGCGCCCGAAAGCCCCAAAGCACAGCCTTTTCCAGGCGGAATAAGCTATTTGCCTTCCTTTTCACACCGCAATTCGTAAAGCGCCGCTATATCCGCGGCAAACTCGGCCGATGTCTGTGTTTCCCCCTGCTCAATAGCTTCCAGCACTTCAAAGATGAAGGCCTCCGCCCCGTATTGCTTCCATTCTGCCGCTATCTCCATTGAGGAAACCGAGCCTGTGGCGGCAAAAAACTGAAAGCGGTTTTGCGCGGCCTTCAAATCCTGGGCGTGATAGAGGTGCTTTTGCCCGGTGACGGTGTTGGTCAGGCTATAGACGCCCCCGGTCTGGCGGCGCTGCTTGTAGGCTTCCGCAAGGGCCTTTTTGTTTGGTTTTTCCATAATAAATCATGAGAGCTTACGCTCTTCATCCTCCGTTACTAAATTACTAATTTACTAAATTATAAACTGCACCGCCGGAAAAGTCAACCCCGAAATACATTTCCCGTTTGCGGCTGGCCGCTCTGCCTGCTTTGTTAATTACAGCTGGCTTTAGCGGTCGGCACTAAAGCCAAAATACGACAGGGCATTGGAGGCTGTCTGCTCTGCCGGCAGGTTAAAATTATGTCGCTTCCCGCTGCGCGCTTGTGATACAATATACAAAATACAGCAAAAGTCCGCCCTCGCTTATGATGCAAGGAGGCTAAAGAGAAATGAATATCAAAAAGTATTATATACAGACCTTCCTGCTGGCATTACTGGGTTCGCCCATAGCGGTATGCGTGGGGATGATACTCAGCCTGTTTTTTGCGCCCCTTGCGGTTTTGCCTATAGGAAGCATGTGGTTCCTCTACGGCAGAAGAAAAACGCTGCCTGGCTCACTGTTTCAGACTGTCGTGCCCATTGTCGCGGCATACTGCTACTATATGCTGGTATGGGCAGTGACCTCCGGCCTGG
>JAVBSJ010000054.1:0-3939 GCA_031547105.1 Oscillospiraceae bacterium | reverse complement strand
CGGGTTTTATTATGTGATGTCGGGCGGGCGAATTTACGAATGTAAAGCCGGTGGGCGGCTGCGCCTTGGAGACACGTCACCTGTTGCAGGCGACAATGTTATGGTTGAACTCACAGGGGAGGAAGGCCTTATAACAACGGTCTGTCCCCGTAAAAACCTACTGGTCAGACCGCCGGTCGCCAATATTGACAGGCTTTTTGTGCTTGCGTCCGCGGCGGCGCCCAAGACCGACCCGCTGCTTATTGATAAGGTCACAGTTATCGCCCTCTGGCAGGGGATAGAGCCTATAATACTCCTTAACAAGGCGGATCTCGATCCCAGCCGGGAGCTGGCTGACGTCTACAAAAAGGCGGGGTTTCGCGTCATAAGCACCTCCGCCGAAACGGGAGAGGGGCTGGCGGAGGTCGCCGCGCTGGCACAGCAGGGAATATCCTGCTTTACCGGCAACTCCGGCATCGGAAAGTCCAGTATAATGACACGGCTTTTGCCGAAGATAGATTTAGAAGTGGGGACCATCAGCGACCGTATTTCACGCGGAAAGCATACCACCAGACAGAGCGAGCTGTTTGCCTTCGGAGATGGGTATCTCATAGACACTCCCGGGTTTTCTTCCTTTGATATGACCCGAATGGAGCGGATATTGCCTCTTCAGCTGCAGCATTATTTCCCGGAAATAGATGCGCTTTTCGGACAATGCAGGTTTTCCGGGTGTCTCCATCTTAAGGAGCCCGGCTGCGCCGTAAGGGAAGAAGTGGAGAAGGGGATACTTGCCTCAAGCCGCTATGAAAGCTACACAAAAATATATCAGGAACTTTTGCGCGTAAAGGACTGGGAAGTTAAATGACCGAAATACACACTGACAGGCTGCTTCTAAGGGCTTTTACAATGGCCGATGTCCCTGATGTCTTCAGCTACGCCAAAAGCCCCAAGGTGGGGCCGGACGCGGGCTGGAAGCCCCATGAGCGGATAGAGGACAGCGCAATAGTCGTTGATTTTTTTATTAATTCCGGTGATATATGGGCGATCTGCCTTAGAGAAACCGGAAGGGTCATAGGGTCTATAGGCCTCCATAGAGACCCGAAGCGGGGAAATCCCCGCGCCCGTATGCTGGGCTACTCCCTGTCGGAGGACTATTGGGGGCAAGGCATTGCCACGGAGGCGGCAAGGGCCATGGTTTCCCATGCCTTTCTGACGCTTGGGGCAGATATTGTATCGATATACACTTACGGCTACAACGTCAAATCCCAGCGGGTCGCCCAAAAGTGCGGGTTCCGGCTTGAAGGGATTTTGAGAGAAGGTACGGCGCGGTTTGACGGCGCAGTGCTGGATGATGTTTGTTTTTCGCTTACAAGGGAAGAGTTTGAGAAACTTCAATAATCCATTCACATTTTGCCCTTCCTGCGAATATACTCTTAATATACGATACGTCAGAATGTAAATTGAGAGACGCTTGGGGCGATTTAGATGCGATGCAGAAGACACGGCTGTGGGCTTTACATTGCGGCTATTGCGATGGGGATTCTTCTTGCGATATTGCTCCCGGTTTGGATCTGTTTTTGGATAATTTGCGGATTACTGGCACTTATTTGCGTAATTTAATATATTATCTGCGGGAGGATGAGCATTATGAAGATATACGTTGTTAAGCCGCCAAAGGCTTTGGCAAAACTTATTGAGAAGTTCGTAAAATAAAAAGTACTGCCGGGATTTATTCCCCGGCAGTATTTTTTATCCTGTCTGACATATTTATATCCAAGCCTTAATAAACTTTACTGTGAATTACTCTGTGAAAGGTTGGAAAAATATGGAGCAGTTGAAAAATAAAGTGCGTCAGTTCGAGGAGGTGTTTGCGGGCAGTGACACTATCGACGAATCCCTCGCCATCATTGTTTCGGACATCAATCCCGATGTGGCGCAGATCATCGGAACAGGGGCATCTCTGTACGTCCAGGAAAAGAGCTTCAGCCAAGGTATGATGCGCATGGTAGGAAGTGTAAACTGTGAGATCTTTTACCATTCTATTGAGAATGAGGAGATCTTTATTGTTCCCGCGTCGGTTCCCTTCAGCTATAGCAAGGAGATGACCGGCGCTTCGGCAGGGGACAAATGCATGACCGATCTAAGCCTGCTTACCGCCGAGGCAAAAATGCTGAATCCCCGCAAGCTTCAGGTCAGAGTTCAGCTTGAAGCCTCAGCCATGCTTTATAAAAGCAAGACTGTTGAGCTGGTGGAGGGCATCATCGCCGCAAAAGAGGAAGGGGTAAACACGCATTCCGAAAGAGTCGAGCTGGAGCTGCTCCACGAGGTGACGGAAAAGAAAATGGTACTGGCGGACGAGATCCGCCTGTCGGCAGGCGATTTTGAGGGACAAAGCCGCATATATAAAACTGAGGTTGACTGGCAGATTGAAGACAAAAAGGTGTTGGCCAATAAAATCATGCTGAGGGGCAGCGCGTCTCTCAATCTGTTTAGCTTCGGGGAAGACGGGCGTTTTGCCGGGCAAAAGGCCTACAATGTGCCATTCTCCCAGATTGTTGAGTGCGATGGCGTAGAGGCGGGTGACTCAGCGGAAATCACCTTCTTTACCATGTACAAGGAGTGCGAAATACTGCGCAAGTCGGACGGAAGCGCTTTTTTGAATGTTGATTTGGCCGCCAATCTGGAATGTCTGGTAAAGCGCAGGCAAGGGGTAACAATTATTTCCGATGCCTATTCGACTGCCTATCAAATGACGTATGAGCACACTATGGTCTCCCCCCATACAAGCGGCAGGGATGAGCTGGTATGTCATGCTGCGGAAGTGATTCAGACTGAAAGCCCTGCGGCAAAGGTTCTTAACGTATCAGTGTGCTGCGGCAAGGTTTTGATAAAGCCGGGGGACACGCTGGCCTGCGGAAGCTGCTATGTCACTGTGCTTTATGAGGATACAAGCGGCTGCCCCTGCACAATACATAAACGCATAGGCACCGAAGTAATGCTGCCTGCGCCGGCTGCCGCAAGATGCTGCGCTTATATAAAATGCGAGGGTGTGGGTGCGGAGGTCAATATCGACGGGAATATCGATATTGAGTTTAACGCCGTATACCGCCTGCCCTGCGTAAACGCACCTTCCTACAGGTGTATGAGCTCCTGCGCGCTTGACCCTAAAGTGCCTAAGCAGAGACAGCAGAGAGCGTCGCTCATATTGAGGGCTGCGCAGAAAAATGAGCGTGTATGGGATATTGCCAAGGCGTACAACACCACGCCGGAGGAAATTCTCGTGGCAAACAAACTGACCGAGCAAGGTCAACTAACCCAGGGCAAGCTGATTATCATTCCCTTTGTGAAATAGCTGAAGGTCGGAGGAGAAATAATGGAAAAGAATATCTATCAATCACTTGCCGAGCGTACCGATAAACAGTTTTTTCTCGGTGTTGTAGGCCCGGTGCGCACTGGAAAATCCACCTTTGTCAGGAGCTTTATGGAGGAGCTGGTGCTCCCTAATATTGACAATGTTTATTTGAAAGAGCGGGCAAGAGACGAGCTGCCGCAGAGCGGCTCCGGTAAGACCATCATGACGGCGGAGCCCAAGTTTGTGCCGGAGGAGGCAGTTAAAATCGTCATTGACGAGAACGCTTCCCTAAGCGTGCGCATGATCGACTGCGTAGGCTATATGGTGGGCGGCGCGCTGGGGCAGTTTGAGAATGACATGCCCCGCATGGTGTCCACACCGTGGTTTGACTATGAAGTGCCGCTAAGCGAGGCGGCGGAAATCGGCACAAAAAAGGTCATTACGGAGCATTCCACAGTTGGGTTGGTGGTCACCACCGACGGAAGCATAAGCGATATTCCGAGAGAGGAATACCAGCAGGCCGAGGAGCGCATTGTAGCGGAGCTTAAGGAGATCGACAAGCCCTTCTGCATACTGCTTAACAGCACCAAGCCGCGGTCTGCGGAAGC
>JAVBSJ010000033.1:0-6529 GCA_031547105.1 Oscillospiraceae bacterium | reverse complement strand
TCTTCCGCCTGAGGGGCAGGCTACACGGGTATATATCAACCGTCTGATGGAGATGAATAATTTTCAGCCGAAAAACTACAAAATTATCGGCAAAACCGAAACCTATATGCAGATGATTTCTATGGGCTACGGCGTCGGTTTCGCTGCGGCCTCTTACCTGAAATACCCTATGTTTGCCAACCCTCCTGTTGCACTGAACACCGGCGCCTCACCCATTCCCATAGAGTTTTGCGCGGTTTATCCCAAAGGGCGCACCCTTTCCAACCAGATGAACTACATGGTGCAGCTTGCCGACGACCTTATGAAGGGTCTGACCCACTGAAAGGGGCTATAAGATGAAAGATGCTTTGAGCGCAATTGCAAATCATCCCGCCGTCGCAGCGGCTATCGCGCATATATCCCGCGACGCCCACGCCACCCTGCTTCAGCAGCTTGAGCTTGTGCAGATAGAGGCCCCCTCCGGCATGGAGGAGACCCGCTCCCGGCGTTTTGCCGAAATGCTTAGGGACGCCGGCATAGCAGAAGTCAGCACAGACGCCGTTTTTAATACTTTTGGGGTCATCAGGGGAAACGGAAACGGCCCCACACTGATGGTTGCCGCCCATCTTGATACCGTCTTTCCTCTCGGCACCGACTGCACCGTGAAAGAAAAAGACGGTATTTATTACGCCCCCGGCATTACGGACGACACACGCGGACTTGCGGAAATCCTTTCCCTCGCAAGGGCGATCACCCATAGCGGCATTAAGCCCTGCGGCGATATTATCCTCTGCGGCAACGCCGGGGAAGAGGGCGGTTTTATCGGTTCCAAGTATATTTTCGAGAACGAAAACCACATTGACGGTTTTATTTCCATTGACGGAACGGTTACCGAAAAGCTGACGGTCAGCGCACTGGGCGGATATATGTACCGTGTTGTCTTTACAGGAACCGGCGGCCATGCCAGCCACCTTTTCGGCAAGCCTAACGCCAACAACGCTTTGGGCAGGGCGATACATAAAATTGCCGACATCGTCCCTCCCGCGAAGCCGCGGACGATTTTCAACGTCGGCGTGATTTCGGGCGGTGTGGCGGTCAATGCCATTCCCACCAGCTCCGAAATGCAGATTGATATGCGCTCCTCCCAAAATGAGCAGCTTGACACCCTCAGAGATCAAATCGCCGCCTGCTGCACCGAAGCCTGCGAGGAAGAAAACCTCCGTTGGAATCATCCGACCGAGCGCGTAGAGGTTGAAATAATATGTGAAAAAGAGCGCCGTGCCTATCATCAGGACATGGGTCTGCCTCTGATACAAGCGGCGATTGAGGCTTATCGCCTGTTTGGCTATGAGCCGGCTATTCCGGAAGGCTCCTCCACCGACGCCGATGTGGCTATGAAGGCCGGCGTCCCGGCCATCGCCATCGGCCGTGGCGGCATCGCCAAGCATTCACACACAGTAAACGAGCAATTTGACCCAACCGATGCTCACATTGCCGTACAGCGGGACTTGGCGCTTATTTTGACTTTGGTGGGAATAGACGGCGCCTTCCCTCCGCTTATGGAAAAACTGTCCGGAAACAAATAGCATTAAACCGAAATGCCCCTGCCTTTGTTAAGGCAGGGGCATTGTTTTTTACGTTTCAGTCTCCCGAACTGTCTTTTTTATACGCAGGCGGCAAGCTTTCAGCCTGCCGCCTTAGGCTTTATATAGATTATTCGGTTTCTTCGTTTAAAGCCTGGGGAGCCATACGGAAAAACCTGACCAAAAGGGGGATCAGCGTCAACAAAAACACCAAGCCGGCCAGAGTGCAGACGATTGGCCGCGATTTTTTTGACATATTGACCCCAAGCATGATGCCGAATGCACACATGCAGACCTTTAGCAGTGCCATCATTTTCCAATCCGACTGCTCCACATATTTTGTAACATAATTCAGAAGCTTGTCAACCAGTGCCATATCCTCTTCCTCCATTCTTTTGTTCACACAATTATCCTCTTGACGCTTATGCATGGAAAGCTTTAAGCAGCGCATGCTTTTATACTTATATTATACCTCTTTTTTTGTGCAATAGCAATCGGCAGTTATCCAAGCTGCCCGACAACTGCGAAAAGCGCCGTGACCGCACACACCGCCAAAATGCCAAGCGCCACCCGCAAAGGGCTGACACGCTCACCCTGCTTCAGCATTTTGATTCCATAGGGTACAAAGGCCAAGCACAGCCCCGCTGCCCCCGCAATAGAAAAATACGTTGTTCCCTTGAGAACGCCCAGGGGCATACCGGCAGCCAGCGCAATGCAAAACGCGCACAAAGGATTCATTTCCCTTGAAATAAAAACGCTGTAAGCCAGTATCAGCCACCCAAAAAGTATAGCGGGATTTGCTGTGCGGAAAATATGAAAGGCCGAATAGGCCTTCCCCCCTACCATTGCCGCCGCCTCCTCCGCGCCAAACCGGTTCACCAGCTGAAACGCCAGATAGTCTGCCCCGGCGTGAAACGTCCGCGCAATAAGCCCGGCTATCACCAGGATTCCCGCAGAGGATGCCAGGAAGGGTCTGGATTTTCCGATCTGCTGCACCAGCGCAGCCACGCCAAAAACCAGCAGCACATTGCCCAGAGCAAACAGGCTGTAGGAAACCGTCATCAGCAGCGGCTCCTGCTGATAGGCGGCCAGCTGGTCAGGAAAAAAGAAGTTGTATCTGACTCGCAGCAATATCCCCGCCAGCAGCACGGCGGGGCCTAAAATCAGGCAGCTTCCCCCAACCCATTTGCCGGGAAACCAAAACCGGCTCTCACCTCTATACTGCATTTTTCGTCTCCGCCATGTCGGCAAGCTTATCCAGCTTGTCCCCGGTCACACGGAATACCGTCCATTCATCCATGCTTTCCGCCCCCAATGAGCGGTAAAAGGCTATGCTTGGCTCATTCCAGTCAAGGCACCACCATTCCAGCCTGCCGCATTGCCTTTCCCTTGCTATGCCCGCAAGGTGGGCCAGCATGGCCTTGCCTAAGCCCCTTCCCCTCATTTCGGGCAGCACGAACAAATCCTCCAGGTATAGTCCCGCCCTTCCGAGAAAGGTGGAGAAGTTATGGAAGAAAAGAGCAAAGGCCACAGGTCTTCCTTCATATTCGCCGATAATTACTTCAGCGCTCTTTTTGTTAAACAGCCACTCCTCCAGCAGTTCTTCTGTGGCGACCACCTGATCGGACATCTTTTCATATTCGGCCAGATGGCGAATGAAGGCCAAAATATCCGGCACGTCCTCCCTGCCTGCAAATCTTATTTCAAAGCCGCCTATGCCTGTTTCAAGCCTTTCCATATCACGCACCTCCGTCTATCCTGCAGAAAAATTGATATTTTATCATAAGAGAATCATAGCATAAGCCCGTGCAAAGAACAACGCAATACAGAACCAAAGTATTTTGCTATATTTTTACCTGTATGGGCGTCATATACCTGCGCAAACTAATTTTGACTTAACAACACAGAGGTGCAACATGAAAACCAAATACCGCGCAGTCATTCTGCTTTGTTTGCTTTGTATATGCTCCCTTTTGACCCAAACCGGGCTTGCCTACGACTGCCTGACCTACCTTTACGGAAGTACGACCCAAACCTACCTTAACCGGGTATCGAAAACCGGCAGCAACCTCAATATAGTCTGCCCCGATTATTTTGAGCTGGACACCGCCGGCAGCATGAAATATTCCAAAACGGTTGACCCGCTGCTGATTTCAACCCTGCATGAGGCCGGAATATCGGTGACGCCTTTTCTTTCCAACCATTGGGACAGGGCCAAGGCCCAGGCAATGCTGGCCAAAAGAGGGCAGGTGGCGGTGGCGCTTGCTCAGGCCGTCTCGCAGCACGGGCTGGACGGGCTGGATATAGACATACAAAACATTACGCCAAGCGAAAAAAGCGATTTTACCGATTTTATCCGTCTGCTTCGCGCCGCCCTGCCCACGGGCAAAACCTTGACGGTTTGCGTCCCCGCCAACCCTTACTATACTAATCAGGGCTGGCAGGGGGCGTACGATTACAAGGCGCTTGCCGGATATGCCGACCATATTTTCATCATGACCTACGATGAATCCTACCCCGGCGGCCCGCCGGGGGCGGTGGCCAGCTACTGGTTTGTGGAGACCTCCATAAAGTTCGGCCTGCAGTACGTACCGAAGGAAAAGCTGATGATCGGCATCCCTTTTTATGGGCGCTACTGGACCGATGCAGTAAAGGGAGATGCCTTTACTGTTTCTGATATAGAATGGCTGACAAGCAATACTCAATCCACCGTTTGGTATGATTCTACGCAGGCCTGCGCCCGCGCTACGGTTTACATCCCCGTGGGCACCACTGTCACCACATGGGGAGGCAGAAAAATTTCCGGCGGGCTTTACGACATCTGGTACGAAAATGATGCCTCATACGAAAAAAAGGTCTCCCTTGTCCGCAAGTACGGCATAAAGGGTGTGGGAAGCTGGGCGCTAGGGCAGGAGCCCACAAGAATATGGGGCAATTTTTCCGCATGGCTGAACGGATACCCCTTTACCGACATCAAAGGCCACTGGGCGCAAAGCTATATTATCGATATGTACAACACAGGGCTTATCAATGGCCGCACCCAAGATTTATTTGACCCCGGCGGAAGCCTGACACGGGCGGAGGCTGCGGCGATGCTGATACGCCTGACCGGCGCTGACACAAAGGCTGCAGGAGGCTTTGCCGATACCCAGGGGCATTGGGCGTCCGAATATATAAATGCTGCCAAGGAATACGGGCTGGTAAGCGGCATTACCGACACAAGGTTTGATCCAAACGCCCCCGTGACCCGGGAGCAGTTTGCCGTCATGGCTGACCGGTATACAAATATCGAAGACACCTTTGATATGTATCAGGTGCTGTATTCCGATGTAACCCCCCAGCAAAACACATGGTCAAATAAGGCTATAGTAAAGCTCAGCCTCAACGAGGTTTTCACCGGCTATCCGGACGGAACCTTTCAGCCCGGCAAGCCGGTATCCAGGGCGGAAGCTGTCAAAATCCTGACTCTCCTCAAAGCCCTTCCCACCCGGTTTTTACCGGGGGAGATTCTGCCCCTCAACCGCACCCCTATGGGCCCCAGATGATATTAAAAAGCTGCAGGCTTAGCCTGCAGCTTTTATATGCTATAATGCTAAAATATCCCCAGCTCAAGCTCCCGCGCTACATGTTCAAGCAAGCTCAAGCCGGCTATGCTCGTCCCCTTTGCATTGAGGGAGGGGCCGTATATCCCAATCCCCAGGCGGTTGGGTGCAACACTTAATATCCCGCCCCCTACTCCGCTTTTTGAGGGAACTCCAACGCGAACAGCCACATCACCCGATTCATCGTACATGCCGCAGAGGGTCATAACAGCAGTCACCGTTTTTGCTATGCGAGGTGCAAACGCCCTTTCTCCGTCGGGAAGCATGCCATGCCTGGCATAACAAAGGGCTGTCTGCGCAAGCTCCCGGCAGTTCATTTCAATGGAGCACACCTTAAAATATGCGTCTAAAAGCTCCTCCACATCACCGGAAAGCACTCCGGTTGACTTCATGTAGTACGCCAGGGCGCGATTGCGGGAGCCGGTGGCTTGTTCCGACAAATACACCTGCCGGTTTATGTCTAGGCTTGGATTCCCCGAAACCCTGCGGGCGAAGGCCAAAATGCGCTCAAACTTCTCCTGCGGCGTGTCCCCGGCACAAAGCCCGGTACACGCAATAGCGCCTGAGTTTATCATAGGATTAAGGGGCTTGTTGTAGTTTTTGATTTCAAGATTGACTATGGAATTAAATCCGTCAGCCGTAGGCTCAAAGCTGACCTTTTGAGTCAGCTTCTCCATACCGCAGTCCAGGATGGCGCACGTCAGCACCAGAACCTTGGAAACGCTTTGCATTGTAAAGCGCTTTTCGCACTCCCCCGCGCAAAAAACATCTCCGTTCGCCGTCATAACTGCTATCCCCAGGTCAGCAGGATCGGCTTTGCTCAGCTCGGGAATATAATCGGCCACCCTGCCCTGAGTTGTCATTTTGCGCGCCTCTGCGAGGGCGCTTTCAATAGTTTGCTGTATCATATCTGCACTCCGCTCTGTATCTTCATTTTAAGCTTTATTGATTATACAGCTTATTATTTTCCCTTGCAACAAATATCCCCCTCTTTTTTCAAGAGGGGGCAGATGATAGACATATTATGATGCAATTCAGTCGTTTTTTGTAAAGCGGCGCGCTTTACTTGCGGTGCTCCGGTACTTTTTCGCTCAACGCTACCAAAATATCGTCCTTTTCCAGTACCATATCAGGCGATATGGAGAGCTTAAGCTTTCCGTCTCTTCTGATGGCAAGAATGGTCATCTCGTGCTTACGGCGTATGTCGGCCTGGCGGATGGTCTTACCCACCCATTCTTCCATAGGCCTAAGCTCAAAGACGGTAAAAAACTCCGAATCGCCCAGGACATCGTTTATGCTTATTCCGGCAAGCCTGCGGGCGAGTTTGACGCCCATTTCGTGCTCCGGCAGCACAACCTCATCGGC
>JAVBSJ010000136.1:0-23334 GCA_031547105.1 Oscillospiraceae bacterium | reverse complement strand
AAGATGCTCGGCCTCCTCCACCATGCGCTTGGTGGCGATGGCGCGGGCTTCGTTCATCATCTCGGTGTAGGCCTTCAACTCTCCCCCGACGAGGGTCTTAAACCCCTGGGAAATATCCTTGGCAAAGTTTTTGGACTGGATGGTGGAGCCCTTTACCATACCCAGCATTTCAAGCTCTTTCCCGGTGATATAATCAGTATTTACTAATATCATCTTTTTCTCTCTCCTTCAGTTCTTTTATTCCCTCAACAAACATCCTGACGGCGATCCACCCCACAGAAATAAGCGCCGCCAAAATAATAAGCCTGACTATAGTCGGCAGCACCGTCATATACATAATGCCAAACGCCCAAAATGCCAAGCATCCCAAAATCAGCAGAATGGCGATGAGGGGCGCTATCATCTTTGAAAGCATATTATACACCTCGCTTTTCTATACTAGCACATCTTTCTTCATTTGCCAATACGCCTTAACCTGCTGTCTTTGCCCTTTGAGCCCCGGTGCTGCCCCTCCTGCCTCCCCTCTCCCCTATTTCACAGGCCTTAGTTCCGCGGTTTGCTGTTGTTATGGCGGCAAAATGCGTGTATAATAAGCATAACAAAACAAAACGGAGGAAAGCATATGAAGTACAACGAAAAACGTGTTATCGACAAGCTGGTGGAAATGATTAAAATAGACTCCCTTTCCTTCCAGGAAGCCCCCATGACCGACTATTTGGAAAATTACTTTACCTCCCGCGGGTATAATGTCTACCGCGACAAGGCGGGCAAGGCCATCGGCGGGGATGACGCCGGCAACCTGCTTGTTCACATCCCCGGCACAATGGAGGGGGAGGCCATCTGCTTTAACGCACATCAGGACACTGTGGAGCCGGGCATCGGCATTGAGCCTGTTTACGAAAACGGCATCATGTATTCCAAGGGGAACACCATTCTTGCAGCCGATGATAAATCGGGCATTGTTATGCTGATGGAGCTGCTGGATATACTTAAGGAAACGGGCACCCCCCACCGTGAAATGTATTTCCTCTTTACCATATGCGAGGAAAACGGAATGCACGGCGCCAAAAATTTCGATTACAGCAAGCTGCCCTGCCGTAATATTTTTGCCCTGGACGGGGCCGGTTATCCCGGAAATATTACCGTTTCCGGTGCCGGGAAGGATGCCCTTTCCATAACCTTCCTCGGCAAAATGGCCCACGGCGGAATTGAGCCGGAAAAGGGCATAAATGCCATCGCCATGGCGGCAAGTGCCATAAGCCGCGTCAAGTTCGGCCGCATTGACCCCGAGACAACCTCAAACATAGGCCGCATTGAGGGCGGCGGCGCCACAAATATCGTCACAGACAAGGTCACCTTTACCTGTGAGGTGCGCTCCCACTCGCAGGAGGCAATACAGAAGCAGGTGGATGTCATCGTGAAAGCCTGCGAGGACACGGCAAAGGAGTTCGGCGGAAGCGTTGAAATCGATGTCGACCACTTCTGCCCGCCCCAGAAGCCCGACCAGAACAGCTTCCTCTTCCGCACGGTCGTCAAGGCACTGGAGGCCGAGGGCATCACCCCACAATACCGTGTTTCCAACGGTTCGGGAGACGCCAACATCTTTTCCGGCAAGGGCTTTAACTGCGGCGGTATCGGCACCGGCATGGTTGATGTTCACACCACGGACGAAAAGCTCCATATGGACGGCTGGGCCAAGGCCTTTGACGTCTGCTGGAGAATGATGACAGAAAATCTCGTCTGATTTTCGAAGTCAGAAGGAGGGCTTTGATGAAACGCTCTTTTTATCGCCGCCTTTGCGGCTTGGCATTGGCTGCCGCGCTTCTTCTGCCCCTTGGGGCCTGCGGAAAAGCCCCCGACCCTGTTGACCCCAATGAGTCTTGGGCGCCTGTGGGCGAGGATTTCTTCAGCTTCTTCATGCAGACGCCCCTGCTGTTATTATCGGGCTACACCGTGGAAACTTTTTCCGATGCCTCCAAGTCGGCCGTTGCTCTTACATGGCTTTGCCTGCACCATGAGTACGATTACACCGTCGGCTTTCAAAAGGAGCAGTTCGATATGGCGGTGTCCCATTTCTTTGTCGAGCCGGTGGAAAGCTACGAAAACGGCATGACCACCATTCTGCCAAGCGGAAATATTACCGCCACCGGCTGGGATTACGGCGGAAGGCAGTACTACGCGCTCAAGGAAGCGCCTGTGAAGGATGAAGAGGGCAAATATACCGCCCTTTTCTACCACTGGACAATAAGTGAGGGCGCCTTGATAGACGGACTGCATCCTTACACGCCCCAGGAGGCCTGGGATATTATATCCTCGGGAGAGGGTTCAACCTTCGATGCCCCCGACATAGTCCAGGTGGAATACCTGCTGACCGAGCCGGATGAATACTGGCAGGCGGCCTTCCCCGAAATGCCAAAGCAGATAAAGCTCTGCTCCCTCAAAGTAATTGCCGAAAAGGCCGAAGGGCCCTACACCGTTTATCAGCAATAGCATAAGGCCCCGCTTCGAGTGCCGAAGCGGGGCTTTATTTATCTCTGTTTTTTCTGATAGTATTCGGCGTTCAGCAGGCGGCTGACAGCCTCCCTGCCCTGTGGGGACAGAGTATCGGTGAGCTGTCCCTTTTCCACATAAATGCCTGTAGGGTTTATCACCGAAACCGCATCACAAGTGTCGCTGGCAAGCTGCATGTAGGCGCTGCCCTTATAGCCGCAGAGGTCAAAAACCTCATTGAGCAGGAAGCAGGGGCTGATTTCTCTCCCCGCTCCCGTGAAGGCATTGCCGGTCACCTCTTTCGCGCGGTCATTTCCCCAGATTATATAGGGCGTCCCGAAGTAGTCAAGATAGCTCTCCTCCGTCTGACGGCTTAGATCAATGCCTATTTCCTCATAGACGTAGCTCCCGTCCCCAAGCCATGGATTATGGTCGCCGAAAAGCACCACTATTGTTGGTTGGTCGTCAAACCTAAGGCTTTCAATGAGGTTTTCTATTGCCTTGTCAGTAAGGTTTATTCCCCAGAAGTAGTTGTTCAGGATCGTGTACGCCTTGTCGGAATAGCCTTGGTTTTTTACATACTCCTCTTCGGAGTATAGCTGCGAATCGGCATAGGGTCCATGGTTCTGATAGGTTACAGAAAAGTTGAAGTAGGGGTTGCCGGTCTTTTTGTTTTTTTGATACAGGGTCAAAATGTCATCGAAAAAAGCCCCGTCCAGCATAATGGCGCCAATGCCCATGTCGTAGCGGTCTTCGTAGAAATAATACTGCTCAAAGCCCAGGTAGCGGTTTATATTCCTCCGGTTATAAAACCACTCGTACCCCGGATGTCCCCCCTCAACATTATACCCCTGCCCCGCCATATACCATGCGTAGGAGGGCACAGCTGCGCGGTAATCGCTGAGGGTGGGATAGCCGGTTATAAAAGCGCGCTCGGTGTCGACGGTTCCCCCCGCAAAAATATTGGTTACCAGCCGCCCCGACACGCTCTCCTTTTGCAGCTTGTGGAAATAATCATACGGATCCTCAGAAAACTCAAGGGTGCCGAAGGCTGAAAAATCATTATACGCCTCCAGCATGACGGCAATAATATTGACCCGCTTATCCTGCGGAATGGCCCCATCCTCATACCCGCTTAAGCTCTCCGCCGCACCTGCGGGGGTATAGCCCTTGGGCGGACGCTCCACCGCCGTTTTGACCGAATGCATAAAGGGATAAACAAAGCCCCGGGATATGTACTGATCCCTGTCCGACCAGGGGGAGAGAAACCAGGAGGTCGTTTCAAAATTGGCCGTTTTGTCATATACATCATCACTGCCGGCAAGGCTGGCGCAGCCCAGACAGGCCGCAAAACAAAGCCCTGCGACCAGCAGCCTTGTTTTCACACCCTTGATTCGGGCGCGAAAGTAAAAGGCGGCAAATAGTGTGCCGCATATTGCGGCAAAAGCGCAGACAACAACCGATGTTTTTATATCAAGGCTGTAATTTGACGTCATATTGGCCGCTTCATGCGCCAGAAACAGGTCAGCTGCGAGAAGTGGGTCATTGCGCAGCAGCAGCTTGTAAAAGCTGACCCAGGAAAGACCCAGCACTATGAGGGACGACCCCAGCACAGCCGCCCACACGCGGTTGAACACAGCATAAAGGGCGAATGTCAGCACTATCACCGGCAAAAGGTTCAGCAAAAGGAGGGAGAAGCTCCCGAAGTAACTGCCCAAAAGCGCCCGCCAGTAATGGTTGGACGCGGAGGCGAAATAAAGCGCCACCAGCCCCAGTCCCAGCCCCCACAGCGCAAGCGCCGTCAGGTTAAGTGTCCAGTGCAGGCGATACAGACCCTTATCCCCTTCGCCGTATTTGTCGTAGAAAATAATTTTTTTCAGCTTATTCATTCTTTCTCCCGCGGCGGAGGGGGACAGCTTGTTTACGTCCCGCTTCGCCCCTAGCTATTATAGATATGCCCCAAACCAAAAGCCCCGCCTTGGCGCATCGGCGGCGGGCGCTTTACTCGTCTTCGCCCACAACATTTTTTATATTCATCAGCAGCACGCTAAAGAACTCCCGCAAATAATAAGCAGGCTTCAGTAAAAAAACATTGGGTGTGGGGGCAGAAAGGGTGTAAATCTCCTCAAGGCCGCAGCGGTTGCATAGCTCCTCCGCCCTGTAAAGATGAAAATCGTTGGAAATCACCATTATTGGGCCGGCAAGACCTTCCTCATCTATAATTTGCTTTGAAAACTTGATATTTTGGGCGGTGTTGTGTGCCTCTTCCTCAAGATAAATGCGCTCCTTGTCAATACCCCGCTCCAGCAGGTACTTTTCCATGGCAAGCGCCTCTGTTGTGAGCTCATTCTCCCCCATCCCGCCCGTCAGGATAACGGCGGCAGCGGTGTTTTGAGAGAGATACTCAACCGCGGCATCCAGCCGGGACTGAAGCACAAGGGAGGGCGTTCTTCCGTTCAGCCCTGCACCCAGTACTATAACCGTTCCTGCGTCCTCCACGGGATTTCCGCCGTCTTTTGAAATTATTTTATACTCGACAACCGCAAACAGCACAGTAGCCGCGACCATTGCAGCGGCGGTCACCCGTTTCATGATTTTTGCGGCCTGGCGCATTCCCTGGCTTTTATAGGGAATAAAAAGCCCCTGCAAAAATGCCGCGCCGAAGCATATCAGAGCCGCCAGCAAAGAACCGAAGGTTCCGCCGGGAAAGGCGCTGCCCTGGGTCATGGCAAGCACGCCGAATATAATAAGCGCGGGGATGGTGTAACGATATATTTTTCGCATTATATTCTCCATAAGTCAAAGAAAGCCGCCGAAGCGCGGCATTGAGCTTTTCTCACGCAGAAAAACCGACAAATTGTGCGGGCTTTCACGATAAATCAGGGGCGCAGGACTGCCTGCGCCCCTGATTTTATCACTTTTCGATTACATCTAGTTTAATGCTGAGCTCTTTCAACTGCTTGGTGTCAACCGGTGAGGGGCAATCGGTCATAAGCTCTGAAGCGTTCTGCACCTTGGGGAAGGCGATGACATCCCTGATGTTCTCGGTGCCTGCCAGCCACATCACAAGGCGGTCCAGGCCGTAGGCAAGCCCGCCATGGGGCGGCGCCCCGTATTTGAAGGCGTTGAGCATATGCCCGAACCGCGCCTTTGTCTCCTCCTTTGTGAAGCCGAGAGCGGTGAACATCCTCTGCTGCACGTCGGAGCGGTGTATTCTGATAGACCCGCCGCCCAGCTCGGTCCCGTTGAGAACGATGTCGTAGGCCTTGGCTCTCATCTTCTCGGGCGTTGTCTCAAACAGGTGGAGGTCTTCATCCTTGGGGGCTGTAAAGGGGTGGTGCTTTGCATAAAGCCGTCCGTTGCCCTCATCATCCTCACCGTATTCAAACAGCGGGAAGTCAGTGACCCAAAGGAACTTAAACACATTTTTGGGGATAATGTCCATGCGCTTTGCCACCTCGCAGCGCAGGGAGCCGATGGCGTTCTGCGCAAGCTCAAGGTCGCCGTCGGCCACACAGAGGATAAGGTCACCCTTTTCGGCGCCGGTCGCCTTCAAAATCCCCTCAAGGGCATCGGGGGTCAGGAACTTTGCAAAGGAGGAGGACATCTCGCCCTCCGCAGGCAGCTTTATCCACGCAAGCCCCTTGGCCTTGTAGGTTTTGACATATTCGCCAAGACTGTCGATCTCCTTGCGGGTCAGCTTTTCCCCGCCCTTGACATTGATGGCAAGCACGCCGCCGCTTGACGCACCCTCAAACACCGAAAAGCCGCAGCCGGGGGCAAGGGAGGTCAGGTCGCACAGCTCCATTTCAAACCGCATATCGGGCTTGTCGGAGCCGAAACGGCTCATAGCCTCGTCATAGGTCAGGCGGAGGATGGGCGTTTCCACCTCCACATCCAGAACCTCCTTGAACACACGCCTAAGGTAGCCTTCATTTATGGCGATGACATCCTCTTCCCCTACAAAGGACATTTCAAGGTCGATCTGGGTAAACTCGGGCTGCCTGTCGTACCGCAGATCCTCATCCCTGAAGCAGCGCGCAATTTGAATATACCTGTCAAAGCCGGCCAGCATAAGCATCTGCTTATACTGCTGGGGTGACTGGGGCAGTGCATAAAACTCCCCCGGGTGCACCCTTGACGGCACCAGATAGTCCCTGGCGCCCTCGGGGGTGGACTTGGTAAGAATGGGGGTTTCGATGTCGTAAAAGCCCTGTTCGTCAAAATAATTGCGGGTTATTTGTGTGACCCTGTGGCGCAGGGCGATATTTTTCGCCAGAATCGGCCTGCGAAGGTCAAGGTAACGGTAGGTTAGGCGGAGGGTGTCGTTGACATTTGAATCATCCAGGATTTCAAAGGGAGGGGTTTCGGCCTGCTCAAAAATAACCAGCTCGGTTGCCAATATCTCCACCCTGCCGGTGGGAAGCTTGTCATTTACCGAGGAGCGCATGCGCACAGTTCCTGTAATTTTGCAGGTAAACTCACCCCGCAGGGGGAGAGCCTGGTTAAAAAGCGCGGAATTGTCGCTTTCATCAAAAACACACTGCACAATGCCTTCCCTGTCTCTTAAATCAACGAATATCAGTCCGCCCAGGTCGCGGGCACGGGCCACCCAGCCGCAAACGGTCACCTGCTGCCCGACATGCTCCTCCCTGAGGCTGCCGCAGTAAACGCGGCCATTTATTAAGGGGTTTTTCATAATATTTATCCAGTCCTTTCAATAATCGCCGCACAAACAGTCTGTTAAGGCGGCGCGAGGCAGAGGTATATCACCCCTGCGCTCATATAAAATCAGTGGCGGCACATGATACAGGCCTGCGCAAAGCACATGCCTGTCTTAGCCTGCTGAAGCGTGCCTTAGCCCTTCAGCAGGCCTGTATCAGTATCCGACCACCTGAATATTCTCATATCGCAATCCTTTCGCTTTATCTGATTGGGTTTACAATCTCCCGCCACGCCAAATCCCCACGCAGCAGCCCCTGTATAAGAACCTCCGCCGTGGCGACATTTGTGGCAACAGGGATGTTGTTCATATCGCAGCTGCGCATAAGGTTATTAATCTCAACTTCATTGTCATATTTTAGCATAGGATCCCTGAAAAGCAATACCAAATCTATCTCATTATATGCGACGCGGGCGGAGACCTGCTCCTCCCCGCCGGTGGCGCCCGGCATCAGGCAGTTGACCTTAAGGCCGGTGGCGTCGATGATAAACTTCCCCGTGGTAGCGGTGGCGCAAAGGTTATGCTTTGCCAGCACGCCGCAATATGCGATGCAGAACTGGATCATAAGCTCCTTCTTGCTGTCCTGCGCTATAAGTGCTATATTCATTAGCTTCACTCCTTGAAGGTTATAGTTTTACGCGGTGAAGAAGCTTGACGCGCTCCCCTCTGATCCTGCGCGCGATGTTGTTATAGGCATGCACGGCCGGGCCCTGGGAGGAAAGAATGAGTATTTGCCCTTGATTTCCGCAGGAAATAACGTCCTCATCCTCAGGCACCGCGCCGATAAGGGAAAGCCCCGCCGAATCCATAGCGGTATCGATATTGACAGCATCCCCTGTGTTAATCATATCGGCGCGGACACGGTTGACGGCGATTTTGACTTCGCCCATGCCCCTCTGCATAATGCTGGCGCCGATACGGTGCGCCCCTCTGAGAGAGGTATGGTCGGGCGTAGAAACAACTATAACCCTGTCAGAGCAGGTGGCAAAGTTAAGCAAATCCTCCCCAAAGCCGGCGGGGCAATCCACAAGCACGAAGGAAAAATGAGCCCTTGCCCTGTCCAAAAGCCCTTTAATCTGCTCCCTGGTCATTTCTTCCCCCTCCTTGATAGAGGCGGGGGCGGTCAGCACCCTCAGGTTTTTCACAATAGAGTGGCGGACAGACGCCTCTTTGAGAGATGCGTTGCCCTTTATCACATCGGCATAGGAAAACAGAAGGCTGTCGCTCATGCCCAGCACAATATCAAGGCTGCGCAGACCGCAGTCGGCGTCTATTATAAGCACCTTTTCACCCAGGGCACAAAGGGCAACGGCGACACCGGCGCAAAAAGAGGTCTTGCCCGTCCCGCCCTTTCCGGATACAACTGAAATAACCTTTCCCAAGGAAAGCTCCTCCCACACGCTTTACACATGCCTGTGGCATTTAATATATTTGCATAATTATAGCACATATGAGTAAAATCAAACAACATTAAGTTGAAAAATCTTGGATAATTGTGACATACGCGAAAAAACCGTGTCATTTATTGTACAGTTTGGACACCCCTTTGAAATATCGCCCGCTAATCGGGCAAGGTCTCTTCCCGGGCGGGATTCTCTGTGCCCTCCGGAGGAGCTTCTTCCTCCGCCGGCTGGTTAAGGCCGAAATACTGGTCAAATATGGCGACCGCCACCGGCGCCACAGCGCCGCCTGAGCCTGCGTATTCACCGACAGCGCACACGACTATTTCCGGGTTGTCATAGGGGGCAAAGGCCACGAAAACACCATGGGCCGACCGCCCCGTGCGGGTTTGAGCCGAGCCGGTCTTGCCGCCCAGCGCGATGGGATAGCCGTAGAAGACGGAGGAGGCGGTGCCATCCTCGGTGACGACCCCCTTCATACCCAGCTTTATGGCGTCTATGGTGCTTTGGGAAAGGGCTATGCTGTCCAGAACCTTAGGCTCGGTTTCCATGACCAGCTCCCCTGTGGTATAATCCCGCACCTCTTTAAGCAGGTACGGCTGATGACGCTCCCCTCCGTTCAGGATTGTCGCCACATAGTTTGCCAGCTGAATGGGGGTAAACTGCTGGGCCGACTGGCCGATGGCCGCCTGGAGCACCAGCCCTCCCTGCCAGTCCTTGACCGTTTCGGGGGAGGCCAGCTTGCCCGGCTCCTCCCCGTAAAGCTCTATACCCGTGCGCTTGCCCAAACCCAGGGCGGAGGCGTACTTGTTAAGCGTTTCAATGCCCATTATCCTTGAAACCTCAAAGAAGAAATAGTTGCAGGAGTATTTAAGAGCCTCCGAAATATTGATATTGCCGTGGGTGACCCCCCTGTCGCGGAAAATCCAGCAGCGGGGCTGGTAATCATCCCAGTAGGTGTATATGCCCTGATCCCGTATTTTGGTCGTCGGCGTCACAACCTTTTCCTCCAGCGCCGCCACGGCGGTGGCCATTTTAAAGGTGGAGCCGGGAGGATAAACCCCCTGAATCGCCCTGTTGAGCATAGGTGTTAGTGCGTCTACCCGAAGCGCGTTATAATCGGCGGTAAAGGTTGCCAGGTTGTAGGTGGGGTAGCTGGCCATTGCCAGCACCTCGCCGGTAGCCACGCTCAGCACGACTACCGCCCCGCCCTCAGCGTCGGCGCCCTGTTTTTTCGAGGAGGCCTGTCCGGTTTTGCGGATGCTTTCGATTGTGTCGGCCAGCGCTTTCTCCGCAACCTCCTGAAGGGCAATGTCAATTGTCAAAATACAGTTTTTGCCCGGCTTAGGCTCCTCAGAGATATATTCATTGGTTATATTTCCCCTTATGTCGGCCTCCACCGTGCGCTTGCCGTCAATACCGCGGAGGTAGCCTTCAAGCGCCTTTTCCATGCCGTCCTTGCCGAGAATAGCCGTCATGCCGTAGCCCTTGTCCTTAAGCTCGGCATATTCCTCGGCATAAATGATGCCCACCCTGCCCAATATGTGGGAGGCGACGGAAACCTCATATTTCCTTGAGTTTTCCACATCCAGCACCACGCCGGGAAACTGCGAAGACAGCTGCACCACATGGGCGGCCGTCTCAATATCCAGGTCGGAGGCCAGGGTGAACTGGGCATAGGCGCCAAAGTCGGTTATGACCATTTCATACCGCACCCCCACAAGCAGACGCTGCTGGTCAAGGGGTAGTGTGCGGTCGACTTCGAACTTGGTGCAAAGGTATTCAAACAGCTCCCCGGCTGTTGGCAGCTCGGTCAGCTTTGTTTTGTTTTTTATATAGTTTGCCAGCTTGCGCCCGTCTCCCGATTCCAGGGAGGAATAGGTGTATTCAAAGGGATAGCCCTGGGTCAGCGGCAGGGAATCGTAATGGGCGATCCCGGCTTCATCCAAAAGGGCGCAAACGCCCAGGATGACTTCATTTTGCCGCGCCCTTTCCCAGTTATAGTAATCAAAGCGGATAACATAACGCAGGGCGTTGGAAACCAGCAGCTTTCCGTTGCGGTCAAAAATTTCGCCCCTGGCTGCCGTTTCGGTATACCGCACGCTTGTCTGACGGGCGGCGGAGGAGCGGTATTCCTCCCCTTTTACCAGCTGGAGATAAACAAGGCGCAGCACAAGCGCCCCTGCCACCAAAAGCATGGCAAGAGATAAGGCCAGTATTCTTGAAGATGCCTGTTTTTTGCTCATTGTCTCTCCTCAGAGAATCTGCGGTAAGTAATGCGAATCAGGTTTGCAAACACTATCCCCGGAATTATCGACAACAGAAGGGCCCTGAAATGCTCCAGCAAAACCATCCCCATGTTTACCGAGAAAAACATCCGGTAGTACACCCCCGATATAATGCCTCTGACGGCCAGATACCCGCAGGCGCACACCAAAATCGACGTAATAATCTGCCGCATGTAATTAAAAGCAAGTACACCGCACAGCGCGCCGAACAAGGAGAGGATAAGCACCTCACTCCCCTCCGAGGTGGAGGTTGCGACGGAGGACAAAAATCCGGCAATCACGCCACAGGCCCCGCCCATATAAGGCCCCTCATAAAAGGCAACCGCCGCCACCAGAAAGGGCAGGCAGCTTGCGCTTGTTCCCGAAACCGTCATCAGGCCTCCTGCTGAGGTCTGCAGCACAAACGCCGCGAGAATGATGACAAAGTACAGCGCCAGCTTCAGCATGGCCCGCCTTGCGCTTCTTTCAAAGCTGTTCATCACTCAACCACCTCGAAGGCCTTGACGACGTAAACCCAGCTGAGGCGGCCTATATCGGCCACAGGCTCCAGCGTGGCATAGCTTGAGCGTCCGTTTTGCTCCAGCTTCACTTCCTTGACGGTGCCGACTATAATGCCCTTGGGAAAAACCCCTCCATAGCCGGAGGTTTCTATAATATCGCCCTTCTTTATATCCCCTGTGTTGGAGAGATAGGGCAGCTTGAAAATCCCCTCACCCATCAGGGCAAAATCCCCCTCGGCGATAACCGTTTCCCTTGTGCGGGCCACCTTGCAGGCCGCCTTAAAGGAGACATCCAGCACGGTGACCACCTCGCAATAGTTGAGGCCGACGGTGGAGACATACCCCACAAGGCCGGTGTCGGTGATGACGCTGTCCCCCTGCTCAATGCCGGAGGAGGAGCCTTTATTAAGCACCAGCCCCGATTGGGTGACGCTTTGGGCAAAGGCGGTCACCTCGCACAGCTCTATTTCAAAATCCGAATGCTTTTCAATCAGGCCTGTCAGCTTGCGCAGCTGCGCATTTTCATTAATGGCGCTGTAATATTTAGCCTCCAGCTTTTGATACTCGGCAAGCTCCTCCTTCAGGCGGGCATTTTCCTCCTCCAGCTCGCTGTATTTATAAAAATA
This sequence comes from Oscillospiraceae bacterium, assembly GCA_031547105.1. Classification (GTDB taxonomy): domain Bacteria; phylum Bacillota; class Clostridia; order Oscillospirales; family Butyricicoccaceae; genus JAVBSJ01. The sequence continues at coordinate 11,307 of JAVBSJ010000136.1, read as the reverse complement.
AGAGAAAAAGTGGGTTGTCCAATCGGTCACCCCGGTCACTGCATGCTGCAGCGGTGTTGTAATGACCCCCAGCGCATTTGCAAATATTGACGGCTTACCCGTGACCTCTCCAAACAGCATAAGCCCCAGTGATAAAATCACCAGAGCTATAACAAACCAAAATAGCTTTGAGCGCCAAATGTTCATATATTCCTCTATCCGAGAAGCCCCTGCTCCTCCATGACCACCGAAAGCGCGCACAGAGGCAGACCCATTACATTGTAATAGTCCCCCTCTATCCGCCGGACAAAACGCCCCCCTATCCCCTGTATGCCGTAAGCGCCTGCTTTATCCATAGGCTCCCCCGAGGCGACATAGCTTTCGATAAGCCCATCGGACAATTCCCTGAAATACACCTGCGTTTCTTCACAAAACGCCCACAGCTGTCCTCTGTACAGCAGCGCTGCCCCGGTATATACCGTGTGTTTTCTCCCTGAAAGGGCGCGGAGCATTTCCCGCGCTTCCTCCCTGTCACAAGGCTTGCCAAGCAGCCTGCCGTCAATCCCCACCACCGTATCGGCGGCAATGACAGCATCCTCAGTGCCGTGGAGGCAGGCATTGGCCTTGCGCACTGCCAGCGCCTTGACAAGCTCTGCAGGGTTCGGGCAGTCAATATCCTCATCACAGCGGGGCAAACGAACCTCAAAGGGCAGCCCCAAAAGCGAAAGTATCTCCCGCCTGCGGGGGGATTGTGAAGCTAAAATAATCATATTTCTTCCTTAGCTTACTTTATTCCTGTGGAACCGAAGCCGCCGCTCCCGCGGGCTGTGTCATCCAGGATCTCGGCTTCCCGTATTTCTTCCAAATGCAGTGTCTCGGCTACCACCAATTGCGCGATACGCATACCGTCCTCAATAGTTACAGCTTTCTCCGAATTGTTTATCAGCCCGATTTTAAGCTCTCCCCGGTAATCGCTGTCTATAAGGCCGACGCCGTTTGCAAGGGCAATGCCGTGGTTTACAGCCAGCCCCGACCGCGCAAAAACAAGACCCATGCGCCCCTCACCCAGGTCAAGGGCAATTCCGGTGGGGATAAGTGCCCGCTCCCCCGGTCTGACGACAACCGGCTCATCGAGAAAGGCGGCAATGTCAAAGCCGGCCGACCGGGCAGTCTTCCGCACCGGCAAGGGCGGCCTTCTGCCGCCCCGCTCAATCCGCATTACGGTTATATGCACTACTGCACCCCTCTGTAATAAAGGCCGCGGGTGATTTTGGGAGGCAGATTCTTTTCCCCCGCGTTATAGGCATTGGCGATCTGAAGGCATTCCTTGGGATGCTCGGTAGTGAAGCTCAGGCGCAGCCACCTCATGCCCAGGCCGTTTATTTCCTCCAGCTTATCTGCAAGATAGAGCTTTTCGGCATTGTAAACGGTGTTGCGGCACCCCTCCTCCCGCAGGATGGGAAAGGCGCGGCCTGTCTTGTCGGTAATAGACACCGGCGCCCCGTCACAGACGCAGGCGGTGCTGCCCTTTTTCTTGATAACGCAGTTTTCCGTTATCATCAGCGGAAGCCTGCCGTACGCCATAAGCTCCCCGGGCAGGGAAAGGGAGAGATCCTTTATCTGTGGCAGGGTCATTTCAAAGGAAACGGTAAAAGACGAAAGCCCTATAGCCTTGATTTCCTTTATCGCTTGGGAATTCATAATGTTGAGACCGAAATCGCCTCTAAGCTCAAACCCCAGCTCCCGAAGCAGCTTGGGCTGGCCGATATTTGTGCAGACAAGCGCCGTAACGCCTGATTTTTTGCAAACCTTAAGGCGTTCAAGCGTCTGGGGCCACTCCCTGTCAAATATCACCCTGTCCAGCACCGCCGCCACCTTCTGGCCTTTTCCTGTGATGGCGCGGATGACCTCGGCATTGTCGGCAATTTCCTTGAGGGGCAGATACACCCAATCGGGCTTCATGTCAAGTATGGCGGGGGTCAGCTGTGACAGCTTCAGAAATGAATAAATATATCCCGGCTTGCCCTCGTGGGGCAGGCGGCGCAGCCCCGGCTGCCACTGCCCAACAGGGCGCTTAGGGGTCATGCGGCGCACGGCGGCAAGCCCCTCGGTACACTGCCTGCGCATTGCATTGAGGGTGGAGGCCGATATGCGCAGACCGCTGTCCAGCTTTATATCCAGCTTGCGGGCAAAAAACACCGTGCCGCCGGTTTTATGCAGGGCAGAGGAAATATCCTCCCTCTCGGTGGGGCGGGAAAGTGCCTCCTCCGCCGCTGGCGCTTCGGCATAATAGCTGTTGCCGTCTGCATCGGTGGCATTGAGGCTCATCCTCTGTCCCTTGCGCGCTTCAAACACGAAATCAACGGCGATTGTCGGCGGCTCAGGCTCGGGCTGGTATATCTGCTGGGCTTCCTTGTATATGGCGCGTGTTTCGGCTGATTCGCCTTCCCCACGCACACCAAACATATCATGGCCTTTTTTATCGTTAAAATATCCCTGTGTAAAGCCGTCCCTGGAAAAAAGTTTCTCCAGCTTGAAAAGATCGGCCTTGGAGGGGTTATTGCCGCTCAAAAGCGCGTCCTTGTATATTTTCGTGACCAGCGCAGTGTATTCGGGCCGCTTCATCCGCCCCTCAATTTTAAGTGACGTGACCCCCGCCGCCTCTATCTGCTTAAGCTGGTCGGCAAGGCTGAGATCCTTGAGGGAGAGTGGGTAGGTAGGCGCGTCCCCAAAGTAGGAATACTGCATGCGGCAGGGCTGGGCGCAAAGGCCGCGGTTGCCGCTTCTCCCGCCGACAACGGCGGAGAAATAGCACTGCCCCGAATAGCACATGCAAAGGGCGCCGTGCCCGAAAATCTCAACCTCAATAGGTGCGGCGCGGCAAATAAACTCTATTTCCGACAGAGGAAGCTCCCGCGAGAGAACTACCCGGGAAAACCCCAGCTCCTGGGCGGCAAGCACACCGGCAAGGTTGTGTACGGTGAGCTGTGTGGAAGCAAACAGCGGCATTTCGGGCGCCACGGCCCGCATAAGGCGGCCCATGCCCAAATCCTGCACTATAAGGGCGTCGGCCCCAAGATTATTGAGCTTTTCAACAAGCTCCTTGCCCCGCTCCAGCTCCCTGTCGGTGACAAGGGTGTTGACCGTTAAATAGGTTTTAACGCCCCTCAGGCGGCAATATTTTATCGCTGTGGAAAGCTCCTCATCGGTCAGGTTTTTAGCGTTGCGGCGGGCGTTAAAATCGCCCGCGCCAAAATATACAGCGTCGGCCCCTCCACGCACGGCGGCAACCACCGATTCGTAGGACCCCGCCGGACTCATGATTTCAAGCGCCACTCTTATCCCTCTTTATTATTCTTTTTAAGCTTGATTATCTCACTGCGCAGGCTTGCGCATTCCTCCGCATAGGAGCGTATTTGAGAACGCAGATTGTCCCCCGATTGCAGCGCCTTATAGTATTTGTCGGCTATATTCATGGCGGTAAGCACAGCCACCTGCACGGAGGACAGCGCGCCGGCCTGCCGCACTTCTTTTATTCCGGCGTCCACAAGCTCGGCGCTTTTTTTAATATGCTCCTCACTGTCCTCACCGATGATGGTGTACTGCTGTCCGTCAATTGTGACTATGACCCTCTGCATGGCTTTACCCCCCGCTGTACTTTTTTATTTTTCTGGGTTTTCCGTCAATTCCGCCGCGTATTCAAGCCGGCGCTGCGCTGTATAATCAGGGTGTGAAAACTGTTTACCTCATCCAATCCGCGTAACACTTATTTTCAGCCATTATAACATATCACCACATTGTTTGAAACAGCTTTCATATTAATTTCACACTTTTCTTGCGGAAATTATAGGTTTTTATGTAAAGCAGAGGGCTTTGCCGAAAATGTAAAGAAGACCTGAAAAAGGCCGCCCGAAGGCGGCCTTTGCTTAAGCGCACTTAATTTACAAAACCTTGGATAAAAACTCCTGCAGGCGCGGGTTGGCGGGATGGGCAAAAAAGACCTCAGGGGGGCGATCCTCAAGTATCTTCCCGGCGTCCATAAATATGACGCGGGAGCCCACCTCCTTCGCAAAGCCCATTTCATGGGTGACGACAACCATTGTCATCCCCTCCTTTGCCAGGTCACGCATAACCTCCAGCACCTCTCCGACCATTTCGGGGTCAAGAGCCGATGTGGGCTCATCAAAAAGCATTACATCGGGCTGCATACAAAGTGCGCGAACAATGGCGATGCGCTGCTTCTGCCCGCCTGAAAGCTGTATGGGGTAGGCGCCCGCCCTGTCCTTAAGCCCCACTTTTTCAAGAAGGGATATGGCCAGCGCATCGGCCGCCTCCTTAGGCATTTTTTTGACGTTTACGGGTGCCAGGGTAAGGTTCTCCAGCACCGTCATATGGGGGAACAGGTTGAAATGCTGGAAAACCATGCCCATCTTCTGGCGGTGATGGTTTATATCCACCGACTTCGCCGCGATATTGATCCCCTCAAAAATAACCTCGCCCGCCGTTGGCGTTTCAAGCATATTGAGGGTGCGCAGCATGGTGGATTTTCCGCTGCCGGAGGGGCCGACAATGACGACCACCTCCCCCCGGTGTATGGTCAGGCTGCAATCATCAAGGGCGGTGATTTTTGCCCCGAACTTTTTTGTGACATTTTTGACTTCAATAAGGGCGTTAGCGGACATCTCCACGGCGCATCCTCCTTTCAAAGGCCTCTACCAGCTTGCCGGCGGGGAAATTGATACAGAAGTATATCAGCGCCGCCAGCACATAGGGCGCCAGCGGGATATAGGTCGCACCTACCGTCGACTTTGCTCCCCACATGATTTCCCTTATTCCCAGGTAGCCGCATATGGAGGATTCCTTGACCATCGTAATAAGCTCGTTGGCAAGGGCGGGAAGAATGTTCTTAATAGCCTGAGGCAGCACCACCAGCTTCATGGTCTGACCGCCGGTGAGGCCAAGGGAGCGCGCCGCCTCCGTCTGCCCCTGATCGACTGCCAGAATGCCCGCCCTGATTATCTCCGCCACATAGGCCGAGGAGTTTAGGGCCAGGGCAATGACACCGGGGATCAGCATGGAGGTATCTATAAACCCGAATATTTTATACGACGGGAGCTGTATGACCCCAAAGGGCCCGAAATAAACAATAAACAGCTGTACCAAAAGAGGGGTGGAGCGGAAAACGGCTATGTACGCCCCGGCCAGCCAGTTGAGCAGCTTGTTTTTCGACAGGCGCATAAGGGCAAGCACAAGGGCGGGGATGATAGCCGCAAGCACAGAAAGCGCCGCGATAAAAAGAGTACACAGAACCCCCTGCTTAAAATATACGGCGTATTTAGGTAAAAAGGAAAAGTTGGTAAGCTGATCCCAAAGCCGCGCCCACGGGCTGGCGGCCAGGCAAAACTCGCTCAAAAAAATCATATTAAAAGCGCTCCTAAATAGGGACAAAATGCCGGGGTTGCCCGGCATTTGCACCTGCTTTATTTATGTTACTGGGCTGATTCTCCCGAAAGCTCTTCAGCGGCGGTGACCCATGTTTCCATTGTGCCGTCAGTCGTGACCTTCTCTATAGTGGCATTGATGCTCTCAAGCAAGCCCTTGGGATCATCCTTCTGGACAAAGACCACATTTCCGTTGGAGGAGGGGAAGGTCAGGGTAAGGGCAACCAGGTCGGGGTTCTGCGAAACGTAGCCTGCGGCCACATTCCCGTCCATAAGGGCGGCGTCACACTTTTTGTTGATCAGGTTGTTGACAATATCCGGCACGGCCTGGAGTATAAGCAGCTCACAGCCGGTCAGATTTTCTTCGGCCTGCCCCTTGAATATAGTGCCGTTCTGAACGGCTACGCTGGCGCCTTCGAAATCGCCGTAATCCTTGTATTTTTCAACGTCGTCCTTGTGGATCAGCAGTGTGGAGGACTGTCCGCCGTAATAAGGATCGGAGGCGTCAGCCTGTTCAAGGCGATCAGGGTCAGCGCTCATGCCGGCTATGACAAAGTCGATGGTTCCGTTTTGCAGCTCTGCCAGAAGAACTTCAAAGGCCATGTCCTTTATGACCAGCTCCTTGCCCATATCTTCAGCAATTTTGTAGGCCAGGTCGACGTCGAAGCCGACGATAGCATCTACATTGTTTATCATGGTGTGGAACTCAAAGGGGGCGTAATCGGCTGAGGTTCCCAGGGTGATTTTTTCCTTGGCCGGATCAGGGTTTGTGTTGGGGTCTTTCGCCTGTCCGCAGGCGCCGAGAGCCAGGAGAGAGAGGGCGGCCATAGAAGCGGCCATAATTTTCTTAATGTTTTTCATTTCTATGTTCCTTTCAAATGTAGGTGGTTGGTTTGTGTTGTCATAATTATACGATATAATGAATTAATATGCAATGATTATTTATACGGTATTTTGCACAAATATTCACATCGTAATATAGTAACTTATAATCAATTTGACCACCAGCGAATAGCTTATTATCCCCTCGCTTTGTCCTGTGGCCTGGATATAGCCGTCATTTATGGCGGTGCCCAGATCATTGAGGTTGCCCTCATACTGCGCCAGATGGCGTGAAAGCTCCAGCAAATCAGCTATTACCCTCGCTTCAAGTGTACCGTATATTTCGTTCCATTTCTCCCGGTCAGCCTCATAAAGGGCGTTGGATGCGTAAATATAAGCGTTAAAGTAGCCAGAATAGCATAAAACAGGCTCCTCTGACTGAATACAGCACACAAAGGCGGCAAAGTTGGCCTCATCCTCCGGCGCTATGCCAAAGGTATGGGCAACCTCATGGGCGGCGGTAAAGGGCACGCAGGGGGGCGTTTGGTCGGCTGAAACTATACTTTCGCCCCCGTAGGGGAAAAAGTACCCGGCGAGATTGATATAGGACATCTGCCTGGAAAACAGAACGGCCTGCCGTGGCATCACCCGGGGCCCGGCCAGGTAGCTCTTTGCAAAATAGCCCTCCTCATAGCTGTCAGCTACAAGCTCACAGGTGCGGGCATAATCTGCCTCAGCCATGGTTCCGTCCGGATTTCTATCCAGCAAAAGGGAATATTCATTCAGTTTTTCCGCCAGCAGCGCCGTCACCTCAGTCAGCTCCTCCACGGTGTACTCCTTGTGGGAGAGGTTGGGGTCCTCCGTAAGCGGCGGAGCGGTATACTGAACGCCGAAAATCACCACAAACCACAGAAACACCGCCCCGGCAAACCATACGTAGCGAGCTAAAAACCGCAAAAGCCCCCGCAAACGGTACTTGAGAACCATATAAATAAGCCCCAGCAAAAAGCAGGAGGGCAGCGCGATCCACGTAAGCTCCGCCAGCGGGATGGGCAGGGGCAAGCGGGCGCAGACGGCGGCCAGCGTATTGATTGCCCGTTGGGCAATGACCCGATAAGCATCCGAAAGCCCCGCCAGCTTATACCAGCCAACGCCAAAAAGCGCCAAAAGGACGCCCCATATTATGGGGGACACCAGTTTTTTCACCGGTATCACCGCTGCGGAAGGGGCTTTGTCCCTTATATCGGTTTCACCCTCAGCGCCGTTATCGAAAGCAAAAAAATCGTTTTCAAAGCTATCTGTATTTTTCTTCCCAAGGCTCATTTTACCAGCTCCATTGCACGCTGGTGCTTCCCTTTTTGAGAAAACTCCAGACAATATTTTTCGCACAGATACCTGGCCGCTTCCAGCATGGCTTGCTCGTCGCCCTGTACAAGCTCCAGCTCCAGCTCATCTATCGGAGCCTGTCTGTCAGCGGCGAATACCCGGCCTTTATCGTGACACAAATAAAAGCCCGCCCCGCCTGCGCTGTATTTGGCCTGGCGGCGCACAAAGGAGGCTCCGCACAGGCATTTGAGCTGTGACCGGGAAAGTATTTCCCTTGCCTTATCGGGCAGACCCCTGTCAGCCAAAAGCTTTTCAACACCCTCTTCGATGCTTGCGGCGGGATGCTCCAGCTCCAGCCGCCGCTCTGCACAGCCGCGCTTGAGCCTGCATTTGAAGCCGACAACCCCATTCCCGTTTTCACTGCGCAGGCGCAGCATATATCGGCTATCCTCAAGCCCGCCCTGCCCGTCCGCAAAGTAAGCGGTCTCCATCACAATTTCTTCTATGCTATCTATAAAGCCCCTAATTCGCTCATCTGAAAAGACGTCAAAGCCTATGCCCCCGCCGGGAGACACCAGCTTTATTTCGGTTTCCACGCTCATGCAAAACACCTCCGCTGCGGCTTTCTTTCTGTAGCATTTTAACACCTTCAGGCAGCAAAGTAAACTACACGTGTTCGACAGGCTTTTTGCATGCGCTTTCTGTACAAAAAGGGGAACGCCTACTGGCATTCCCCCTTGGATATTTTGCTTTACTCCTGCCCAGTCATCTCCGCCCGGCACCGCCGCCGCGGGAGGAACCCCCTCCGCCGCCTGCGCGTCCGCCGCCGGAAAAGCCGCCCCCGCCGCCAAAGCCGCCTGAGCCGCCTGAGCCGCCGCCTGACCATCCTCCAAAGCCGCCCGATCTGCCGCCGGAGCTGCCGCCCGACCATCCGCCGAAGCCGCCGCTTGGCGGCCTGCGGGAGCCGGAATAAGGATTGCCGAACATGCCCCATCTGACGTACCTTCTGGGAAGGGGGGCATCATAAGGCCCTATGGGTCTGCGCGGCCTGCGGCTGAAAATGATTATAATGGCAATCACGATTATAAAGACAGCCGCCACAAAGATAATTACGCTGACAAAGCGCTCAAACTCCCCGTCGCCCTGCCCGTGTTCCCCTCCGGTGCCGGCGGCGCCATAGGTGTCCTCCAGCACGCCGCAAATGGCGTCAAAGGTGTCCATAACGGCGGTATCATAATCTCCGTCATCGAAAGGGACTTCCATATAGTCAATTATGAAGCCTTCCAGCGTGGAGGCTGAAAGAACATTGCGCAGACCGTCTGTCGTGGCTACCCAAAACTTCTGCGTCACCGGAACAAGCAGAATCAGCACGCCGTTGTTATGCTCCTTGCCGCCCACCTTCCAGTCATTGATAAGCTGATACGCGTACTTTTCGCTTGACAGCCCCTCGGTAGAGCTGACGGTGACGACAAAAACCTCAGAATCCTGGCAGTTCTCATATAGCCAGTAGTTTTTCTCAACAATATGCTCCTTCGTCTCCTGCGACAAGACCTCCGCATAATCGGCGACGTAGATTTCCTCGCTCATTTCCAGGGCAAGTGAGCCAAAGCCAAGCGCCGCGCAAAGGCACAGCACTACGGCAACATATTTAACAATTGTCTGCCTGCTGTTTTTCAATTCCCGCTCCTATCTGAATAGCTCCGCCCGTTGGGCGCCTGTTACCCCGGCCAAAACAGCCGCGGGAAACCCCATGAGCTTTTGATTATACTGCTGCGCGGCAAGGTTATACCCGTCATGGGAGGAGGTGTCCCCCCTGTCGGTAAATCCGGCGTAAATAGTGCGGCGCAGCCTTGCATCGGCGTCGGACAGAGCCTGCTGCCCAAGCTCGTCATAAAGGCGCTGCATGGCGTCCTCAAGCGCTTTATCGGCCTTGTATTTGTCCGAAATATTCTTGGCGTCAAGAAGGCTCTGCCGGGCGCCTGCCACCTCGGCAGTCACACCGCCGGTCTGATTGAGATACCGCCCGGCCACCTGCGTCAGCTGCATGGCAAAATCAGCCCGGTCAGACAGGTCGGCGGCAACGCCGATACCGTCACCCTGTTCTCCGTTATAAAAAACATCCTCCACCTGACGGTACATGCGGTTAAAGGTCATTTTCGCACCCACAAAGGTGAAGATGACCACCACTGCCGCAAGCACCGCCGCGCCGGTTGCGCGCTGCTTCTGATACTTCTTTTCCATCACTTGCTGTTGATTTCAAGCAGCTTCTGTTTCAGCTCGCCCTCAATACGGCCAAGCTCGATTTCGGCTGCCCTGCGCTTTTCTCTGCCCTCCGTCTGGATTTTAAGCACCTCGTCCAGCGTATCTATCAGGGTGCGGTTTGTATTCTTGAGGGTTTCGATGTCGACAATGCCCCGCTCGCTTTCCTTTGCGGCGCCGATGGTTCCCATTTTCAGCGTTTCGGCATTTTTGCGCAGCAGCTCGTTGGTCATATTGGTGACCTCACGCTGCGCCTTGATAGCCTGGTTGGAATGCTCGATCCCCAGCGCCAGCAGCATCTGGCTCTTCCACAGCGGCAGCGTGGAGGTCAGCGTTGTCTGTATCTTCTCGGCCATCAGGGTATCGTTATTCTGCACCAGCCTGATCTGGGGAGACATCTGGACGGAGATCATGCGGGTAAGCTCCAGGTCGTGGAGCTTCTTTTCAAAGCGGTTGCACATGGAGGCAAAATCGTTGGCGGCCTGGGCATCCTCCGGCAGCCCCGACTTCTGCGCCTTTTCGGTAAGGGCGGGGAGCTCCTCATTCAGCGCCTTTTCAAGGCGCTTTTTGCCCGCAAGTATATACATGGTCAGCTCTTTAAAGTTGGCCAGGTTCTTCTCATACATCTGATCCAGCACGGCGATGTCCTTGAAGAGAGTTATTTGGTGCTCCTCAAGCATGCCGGCGATTTTTTCCACGTTGACATCAATTTTGTCGTACTTTGCCTTCATGGCGGTAATTTTATCGACCTGCTTTTTGAACATGCCGAAAAGGCCCTTGTCCTCCTCTGTGTCAAAGCCCTTAAGCTCGACAATAAGGCCGGAGAGCATATTGCCCACCTCACCCAAATCCTTTGTGCGGGCATTGCCCAGCGCGCTTTCTGAAAAAGCGGCCAGCTTTTTCTGGGCATCGGCGCCGTACTGGAGCACCATATTGGAATTGGTTATATCAATTTTTTCCGCAAAATCGCGGACAACCTTTTTCTCAGCCTCGCTCAGCATAGTGTCGTTCAGCTGAATAGGCACGATCTCTCTCTGGGCGGTTTCGGGCTTGGCTTCCTCTGTTTTCTCTGCAAAGGGATCAAGGGTCAGGGCGGGAAGCTCTTCCGCCTGGGCAAATGCCTGCTCCATGCTCAGCTCAAGGTTTTTCTCATCCATTTTTATCTTCCTCCCATTTGGGTGTTATTGTTGTTATAAAGCTCGCTGGTTGTCAGCCCCTCCTGGCGGAGCATCCCTTCAAGCACCGTAATATCGGCGGAAATGTCGGCGGCCTCGTCCTCAAACATGACGTCCAGCTGCTTTTCAAAGGCCGAGGCCAGGATAGCCAGGTTCCCCTCAATGCGCTGCTTTGTCTCGGTGATGTTTTCACCCTCGATGCCCTGATCCTCCAGGGTCGCGTAAAAGTCGGTCAGCTTCATCAGGGTTGGCAGGTAATAGCTCATCATCCGGCGCACCTTTGTAGCCTGTTGGGGCTGCTTTGC
>JAVBSJ010000106.1:0-7133 GCA_031547105.1 Oscillospiraceae bacterium | reverse complement strand
CAGCTCAATCCCCCCTACCACCAGGGTGGTGGGAGTTTTCCCGATACCGCCCAGGTTTGTGTACCGCCTGAGCTGGGAGCGCACCCGCGCCTGCACCTCAAGAGGCTTAAAGGGCTTTACGATATAGTCGTCCGCGCCGATATTGAGGCCAAGAACCTTGTCGCTGTCCTCGCTCTTGGCCGTCAAAAGGATTATCGGTATATTGTACTGCTCCCTAAGCTTGGCGGTTGTGGCAATTCCGTCCAAACCGGGCATCATAATATCCATTAGGATGAGGTGAATATTATTATTTTTGACCGTCTCTATTGCCTGAAGCCCGTTATAGGCTTCAAAAATATTGTATTGCTCCGCCGATAAATAGATTCTCAGCGCTGCGACTATGTCCCTGTCATCATCGCAAATAAGTATATTATACATTTGCCGCTCTCCCCCTCAATTCACTTCCTCTATATTGTAGCAACTACCGGATTAAGAATAAAGCTTGCTATTTTTTAATTTTCAATTAACTTTTATAAGATAATCTTTGAACTTTTCTCTCTTAATAAATACTTAACCTTTTTTCTATTTGCATCTTAAGAACCTTGCTCTACAATTAAATTAACGTAATACGCGGCACACACATTAGAAAGGCGGAGTTTAATGAGACTTTCCGATTTGGCAGTAATACTGATGATACTTCTGAAGGGCTTCAGCCTCTATTTTGTCATCATTTCTCTTTTTGCCCTGAAAAAGCCCAAGCCATACAGGCAGTTTCCTCTGCAGACCCGCTTTGCCGTCGTAATCCCCGCCAGAAACGAGGAAGCGGTAATTGCCAAAACGGTGGAAACCCTTAGCCGTATGGACTACCCCGGGGAAATGTATGACGTTTTTGTCGTACCCAACAACTGCACCGATAACACCCGCGCTTCTGCCATGGAGGCGGGCGCCAATATCATTGACTGCACAGGCCCGGTTTCCTGCAAGGGGGATGCCCTTAACCAGTCTATAGGTCATTTGCTCAAAGACGGCAAACGATATGACGCCTTTGTGATATTTGATGCCGATAATCAGGTGGACGGGCAGTACTTGACCCACATGAACAATGCCCTTATGTCGGGCGCCCGGGTGGCGAAGGGAAAGTGCCTTTGCTCCAACCCCTATGACAGCTGGGTGTCGGGCTGCTACAGCATTTACTTCGGCTTGTTCAATATATTTTTCAACAACGCAAGGGCAAACTGCGGTCTCTCAGCCAAGCTAAACGGTACCGGCTTCGCCGTCAGGCGTGAGGTTTTTGAAGAAAGCGGCGGCTGGAATACCAGCACAATCGCCGAGGATGCCGAGTTCTCCTCCCAGTGTGCCATGAATGGTGACCGCGTGTACTGGGTTCCCGAGGCCGTGTCCTATGATGAGCAGCCCCTGTCCTTCAAAGCGTCACTTTTGCAGCGTAGACGCTGGTGCTCCGGCATTATGAGCGTGGCGCAGCTCAACATGGGTGCCCTGGTCAACCAGTTTGGCAAGAACAAAAACCCTCTCACCTTTGACTTTATCATGTTTTTGATGGGGCTGTTTGCCCAGGCGGCTTCCCTCATTCCCACGGTGCTGCTGGCATTAAACACCCTCACAATGACTACCGGACAGCTTTTAGCCACCCTTAAGGCCATGTGCTTCACAGTTTTCATATATTATTTGGGTACTGTGGCGCTTGCCACCGTTATCGCCCTCATCACCGGGCAGCGGGATAGGGGCATTGTGAAGGCATGCCTGATGTATGGGGTATTCATGTTCTCATGGCTGCCGCTTCAGATTCTGGCGCTGTTCAAGAAAACAACCACATGGCATCAGATGGCGCATGGACAGACTGTGGAAAAGCACAGCTTCAGCCTTCTCAGAAAGCCCTCCGATATATAGGTTCACCACACACCGGGGCAGAGCGAAAAGCTCTGCCTTTATCTTTGCCTACCGGCGCTTGCCTAATACTGAAGCGAAGTATCAAGCAGTGTGTTTTTACATAGTATATCATATTGGGCGGCATCCTACGGCAATGTGCGAAGCAAATTGTCAGTTTCGCGGACCAATGCAATTTATTTGTAAAAACTCTGGAACTTTATACCACAATGAATTATAATAATTATATTAATGTTCAAGGTGGTGCTTTTATGAACGACTTCATAACCAATGTCAAAAGAGATTTTATTTTTACCGGCCTGGCTTCTATTGTGGCAGGTTCCCTGCTGATTATCTATCCCGGTATTACCGCTTTAATGGTCTCCTATTTCTTTGTTATTGCCTTGGGCGTATTCGGCTTGTTTCATATTATGAGCTATTTTTTCTTTAAGGAAGCAGAGCATATTTTCCGCTTTTATTTGGCAAAGGGCATTTTTGCTTTCGCCGCGGCCGCCCTCGCCTTTGTTTATCCCGACATTCTCTTTTCCATGTTTCCGCTGGTTCTGGCAGGGGTAGTTTTTGTGGAAGGGGTAATGAAGCTGCAAAACGCCCTCGACCTGCGGCGCTTTCACAATAAAATGTGGTGGGTCTGCCTGCTTGGCGCCCTCGGCTGTATAACTATAGCGGCGCTTATTGTTTTCTACCCCTTTGCTACAACCGCGCTTATCCAAATGATGGTTGGCGCCGGCCTCATCTTTAACGGCGTGACCGATATTATCAACTACTTTGCCCTTAACCATCTGGTCAAAAAGCTGCGCAAGGCTGCCGAAGAAGAAGCAAAACAGGCCGGACAGCAGGCACAGGCCGCCCAGGCGGTTGAGATTATCACGGTCGACGCCGTCCCCGTAGCCATACCCAAGCCTGATACTGCGGACAATGAAGCCGCAGAAGTACAGACTGAGGAAAAGGAAGAGCCCCAATCCCCCGAGGATGCGCCCATAGCCCTGTGATGCACTGTTAAGAAACATCCCGTCATCCCTTATTTCACCTTATGGAGGAACAATTATGGATTTAATGAACGGTAACATACGCGTATCTGAGCTTCTTAAAAATCCCGGCGCTATGGCAATCCTGCGCCGCTACGTGCCCAGCGTGGCAAACGACCCGTCCATGCTTTCAATGGCGTCAAGCATGACCCTTAACCAGGCGCTGTCCTACATCCGCAATATGGTTTCCCCACAGCTTGTCAACAGCGTGCTGGAGGAGCTTAAGGCGCTTTAATTTTAAATTGTATTGTATCAAAGCTGTATCAGGCTTAACCTGCCATACGCTTTTCTCCGGCTCCCGACTATAAAAAGTTAAACCCCGAAGCATAAAAGCTTCGGGGTTTATTTACGCTTACGCTTATTTGCCGTTTACAATGCGCTCATACCCTTCGGGGTCGGTATTTCCCTCTGTAGAAATCAGCAAAATCACGCTGTTTTCATCAAAGCCCAGGGCTTCTTTCATTTCCGCAAGGCGTCTGTCGCCCAAAATGCGGTTTATCAGTCCCAGTCCGACGGCCGCCGACTCCCCCGACACAATGGGCTGATCGGTTCCCACAGGGCGGGCGTAGAGGCGCATACCCTCCATGGTGACGTCATCATCACAGGCGATATAAAACTCCGCCAAATCCCGTATGGCAGGCCATACACCTATAGAAGGCTCCCCACAGTTGAGCCCCGCCATGATGGTATTCTCGGCGCTCATAACCCCGTGGGGCTTGCCGTCATTTATGCGGGCAGAGTGATAGAAGCAGGCCACATCGGTGGGCTCGACAATAATTCCCGCGGGCGGGCACTCAAACTTATTGGCGTAATAGCCCAGCATTGCCCCCGCAAAGGAGCCGACCCCAGCCTGCAAAAAGACATGGGTGGGCTGTGTATCGCCCGCCTGCCCCATTTGCTCAAGCGCCTCCTGTGCAAGGGTTGTATAGCCCTGCACAATCAGCTGCGGCACCTCTGTGTACCCTTCCCACGCGGTATCCTGTACCAGATGCCAGCCCTTTTCCTGTGCCAGCCTGCTTGTATAGGCCACCGTATCATCATAATTCATATCGGTGATAATGCAGTCCTCTGCGCCGACGCGCTTAATGGCCTCCTGCCGCGCTTTGGCAGAGCCCTTGGGCATATAGACATAGGATTTGCACCCGTATTGGGCGGCGGCCCACGCCACCCCCCTGCCGTGATTGCCGTCGGTGGTGGTTATAAAGACCATATCCTTGCTTTTTTCCCGCGCCTCGGGGGTTTGCAGCTCCTGATAGGTGGCGCTGCGGGGATCAAGCCCCAGCCGGCGGCAAATGACCTGTCCCACGGCAAATATTCCGCCCAGCCCTTTAAACGCCCCCAAGCCAAACTCGGCAAAGCGTTTTGATTCGTCCTTGACGTAAACGGCCTTGACGCCAAGCTTCTCCGCAAGGGAGGAAAGCGAAACCATAGGCGAGGGGCGGTAAAACGGAATGGACTTGTGGAAATCCATTACAAAGCCGACCTCACCGGGGGCAAGATAAGATACATTATCCAGCCTGCGCCTGCTCACCAATTGAGCGTCAATAAGCGCGATGCCGCAGTTTTTTGCGTATTCCTTCATTAAGCAGCCTCCTCCGCCTTTCCCAGCCTTGATACTATATTAAGCACGTCATTTTTATAGAAGATGCCTATGGACAACGCAATTCTCACCAGCTGGTCGCAGGTTATCGCCCACCACACGCACCTGACGTCCATATGAAGCAGGTTTGCGCAGATAAGCGCCATCGGCACTCTGACGCACCAGATTCCGGCAAAGGAAACAAACATAGGCACCCGCTTGTAACCGGCTGCGCGGGTAAAGCCGGTAAATATTTTGGACAGCACCTGCGGCGCCTGGGCAAAGCTCATAATAAACACGTAGCTTACGCCGATGTCCTGCAGCACCTTTTGGTTGGTCAGCAGGTTCATGAAGACCGATGGGAAGAAAAACAGCGCAAGCGATGAGAAAACGGCCAGTATGCCGGAGATTTTAAGCAGCTGCTTATAATATGCCTTGAAGAGCTTTTCGTCCCTCATGCCGATGGCCTTGGCGGCAAGGGTGGTGGCGGTGGTCAACAGGCCGACAGAGGGCATTTCGCAAAGCATTTCGGCTTGCAGACCCAGCTGATAGGCGGCATAGTAATCGTTGCCGTAGCTGAGGATGACGCGTGAAAGTACAATGGCGGAAAACTGCCAGAACAGGTTTTCAAAAGCGGCGGGAATGCCGGTGGTGACGACCTCCTTAAGGCAGCTCATATCAAGCTTAAAAAAGCTCTCCCCATGCACGCAGTTGGAGAAAAAGCCGTTTGGCTTATACAGCAGGAAAAGGCCGAGAAGCCCGCCCGCCGCCTGGGAAATGACAAAAGCGATGGCAGCGCCTATAATGCCCAGTGCCGGCGCGCCGAAGGCACCGAAAATCAAAACATATCCCACTATGACATTGACGATATTCAGAATCGTGGCGATATACATAGGTGTTTTGGTATTGCCCTGACCGTTAAAGGCCGATGTATTGATGGTGGTTATGACGTTAAAGGGTATACCGATTACGGCTATACGCATATAGGCCATCGCCATGCGTATAGTTTCGGCGTCGTTTGTGAAAATACCCAAAAGCTGCTTTGAGAATATAAGTGTGAAGACAGTAAAGGTCAAGGCAATCGGCACAAAAACCAGATAGGTCTGCTCAGCTATACGTCTGCATCTCCCCAAAAGTCCCGCGCCGAAGCTGACGGCGCAAGTGACGGTCACGCCCACCCCTATGCCGCGGAAAAGCGCCCAATATATCTGGGTGATACGCTGGGATATTCCCTGCGCCGATATATCGGTGGAGATCAGCCTCCCTATCATTGCCGTAGTAATGACCCCGGCCAAAATCTGAAGCATGTTTTCCAGCACGACAGGAATTGCGATTTTAGTAATATCCCTTGATATGAGCTTGTTTTCCGTCACATCGGTATCCTCGCATTCTATTTTCAATAAACAAAGTGCTTTTAGGCACTCTTATAGATTATACACTTTTTTTTATTTTTTTCAACGTATAATGCTCCCTGCGGCGCAAAGAATATTAGCGGCTTTATTCGATTACTTTTATTAAAAGGAGATAACTATGACAAACCTAAGCTGCTCTGTCCATACTTGCGCCCATAACAGCCACGAGCTCTGCGCACTTAACTCAATCAACGTCGAGGGTCACAAGGCCCATCGGGACGACGAAACTCTCTGCGGCTCCTTTGCCCAGAGAAGCGGCAACATGCAAAACGCCGCATCTCACGGCGATGCATCGCCCTCCACCTCGGTTTCCTGCGAAGCAACCGACTGCATTTACAACATGAGCCAGCTTTGCTCTGCCTCCTCCATCCAGGTGGACGGACACAGCGCTTCCACATCATCACAGACACAGTGCTCCACCTTTAAGAAAAGCAGATAGTTATGCCCGTCAAAAAGGGCAGGATTTTATCCTGTCCTTTTATTTTGCCTCTTTTCCGGACGCATACGGCTCCTCCTCAAAATCCGTCTGCCTGCGGCAGAGGCGCTTATTTTGCCCGTGCCTTAAGCGGCAATTTGGGTACTTCAATTCGCAATGTATCTCCCAATGCTTACTTCACCACCCCCTAACCCCCTCCTCAAAGAGGGGGGGAGAGTTCCGTTGAGCTTGGGATGCTTTCAGCATACCAAGCTCAACGGAAAAATAAAATCTTTTACTTTCCGAATCGCCGTTGCGGTAAAACAGGATTGCGAATTGCCAGAGCTTAGGGTATACTTGGTTGTAGTCCCGTCTTTTGGAGGTCAAGCGCTTTGAAGGAAAAATTAAAAGAACTGTCACAAAACCGGCTGGTCGGCTCGGTCACCACGCTGTTTTCCGGCTCTCTGGTGGCGCAGCTCATCGTTGTCGGCTCCTCCCCATTTCTATCCAGGGTTTATACCGATGTTGAAATGGGCATATACACCCTTATGGTCACCATTGTCACCCTGTTCGGGTCGGCCATATGCCTTAAATACGACCCTGCTATTGTCGTCGCCGACGACGACCGGGAGGCCTACAACCTTCTGGCGCTGTGCGTTTTTTTGTCTGTGGCGCTCTCTCTGGTCGTGGCTGTAGGGTATGTGATATATCTGGGTAAAAAGCCTGAAATACTGCAGTCGGCAGGCTGGTTTGCCTATCTCAACATATTAGTGCTTATGCTGACCGGTCTCAACGACGCTTTTTTTGCATTTAATAGA
>JAVBSJ010000015.1:0-8747 GCA_031547105.1 Oscillospiraceae bacterium | reverse complement strand
TAGAGGATATTATCAAGACGACGGTTTTCCTCAAGGATATGAACGATTTTGCAAAGATGAACGGCGTCTATGCCAAGTATATTTGCGGCCCTATGCTGCCCGCGCGCTCGGCAGTTGAAGTTGCCCGCCTTCCCAAGGACGGCCTTGTGGAGATCGAAGTTATCGCGCTTAAAAAATAGTCTTGCTGTACATTAAGCCCCCACGGATAACACCGCGGGGGCTTTTTTGCTGTTTTGAAACCTTGCAGAGGCTTGCGGCATACACTGTAACGTAAACACAAGAAAGGAGCGTGAGCATATTTTGAATAGGTATACAAACCCCTACCAGCAGGGAATGCAGCAGGGAAGAGCCCCGCAAAACTGGCAGCGGCAAAGTGCAAACAGTGCGCCGATGGTGGTGCATATGCGGGAAGCCGCGGAGCCGGAAAAACCGCCAAAGCCTTTTGCAGAGGAGCTAGACGGGTTTCCCGTTGCTATGGCTTACGTCCCGTGGCAAAACTGGAAAACAGTATATGAAATGGATACCGGATTTTGCAAGGGGACAATTTTTCCGGCGCTTGACCTGCCGTTTTGCGCGTACAGGGGGGCTGAGGCATGAACATACATGAAAGAAGAACAGCTCTTCGCAGGCTTCAGGAAATAGATTTTGCATTGATTGATGCCAACCTGTATCTGGACACACACCCGACCTGCCCTCACGGGCTGGAGTATTTCCGCAGACTTCAGGCGGAAAGAGGGCCCATATTGGCCGAGTATGAGCGGCGTTACGGCCCCATAACCTTTCTCGATACCGAAGCGGAAGGGTATTGGAACTGGATAAACGACCCATGGCCATGGGAATTGGAGGCGTAGCATATGTGGATATATCAGAAAAAGCTTGAATACCCGGTCAAAATTATGAGACCCAATGCAAAAGCAGCAAAAGTCATAATGACGCAATACGGGGGTCCAGACGGGGAGCTGGGAGCGTCGCTACGATACCTCTCGCAGCGCTTTGCCATGCCATATAAGGAGGCCGTCGGCGTGCTGACCGACATCGGCACGGAGGAACTGGCTCACCTTGAGATGATATGTACAATGGTGACACAGCTGACAAGAAATCTGTCGGTTGAAGAAATAAAGGAGCAGGGGTTCTCCGATTATTTCGTTGACCACACCACCGGCATTTGGCCTCAGGCGGCCTCCGGCACGCCTTACTCTGCGGCAGCATTTCAGTCCAAGGGTGATCCCATAACCGATTTGCATGAAAATATGGCAGCAGAGCAAAAGGCCAGAACGACATATGATAACATACTCCGCCTTGTGGACGATCCAGAGGTCAGGGAACCAATAAGATTCCTCAGGGCGCGCGAAATCGTACATTACCAGCGTTTCGGCGAAGCGCTGCGCATAGTTCAGGATAAGCTGAACGAAAAGAACTTCTACGCCTTTAACCCGGCATACGACAAAAAGCTGTAACTCCAAACAAGCGCTTTGCGGGAAAACCAATAATTTAAACCCCTGCGGATATTTCCGCAGGGGTTTGCTTGTTATATAAAGCCCGGCATTTCAAATAAAGGGTGAAGCATATTGCATCCGTATTACGCGCCTATTAAGCCTATTACTCCTTAAATATGTTGTTTAGTCCGCCGCGAGAACTGCAGAAAACACAAAACTCCCCTGCTGTTTCCGGCAGGGGAGAGGTGACAGAGGCAAGCGGTCAAATGTGCAGGACGATGGCTGCAATCTCAAAGTAAATGAGCAGAGCCACAGCGTCAACAATGGTTGTGATGAAGGGGCTTGCCATGACGGTGGGGTCAAAGCCGATTTTGTCGGCCAGTATGGGCAGCGTGCAGCCGACCAGCTTTGCCACAAAAACAGTAAAGACCAGCGTAATGCAGACCACAGCGGCAACCGACATGCCCACACGGTCAAAAAGCATCAGCTTTGCAAAGTTGGCAGCCGCGAGGGTTAAGCCGCAAAGAAGGGAGACGCGGATTTCCTTCCACACGATTTGCCCCAAATCGGAGAACTCTATATCCCCGAGGGACAAGGCGCGTATAATGGTTACGCTGGCCTGAGAGCCGGAGTTTCCGCCCGTGTCCATCAGCATTGGAATAAAGGCAGTCAAAACCACATATGCCGAGAGGGCATCCTCAAAAGAGGTGATTATCATGCCGGTAAATGTGGCCGATACCATGAGCAGCAGCAGCCACGGCACACGGGCCTTCCAAAGCTCGATTATTCCCAGCTTTAGGTAGGGCTTGTCAGTGGGGGTAACGGCACCCATCTTGGAGATGTCCTCAGTGGCGGCCTCCTCCAAAACGTCAAGAGCGTCGTCAAAGGTGATGATACCCACAAGGCGGTTTTCACTGTCAACAACCGGCATGGCGATGAAGTCGTACTTGCTCATCATCTGCGCGGTTTCTTCCTTGTCCTCGCCGGTCTCCACCGAGATAACATGGGTTTCCATCAGCTCCCCCACAAGGTCGGTGGGCTTTGCCAGCAGAAGCTCCCGCACCGTCACAACGCCAAGCAGCATCCGGTTGTGGTCGGTGACATAGCAGGTGTAGATGGTTTCCTTGTCAACCCCCGTCTGCCGTATGCGAACAAAGGCGTCCGAGACAGTCATATCCTTTTGCAGCCGGACATATTCGGTGGTCATAATGCTTCCGGCCGAGTTTTGAGGATAGTGCAGGATTTGGTTTATTATGTTTCGGGTTTCGGGGTCGGTGTTGCGCAGTATGCGCTTGACAACCCCTGCGGGCATTTCCTCGATGAGATAAACGGTGTCGTCGACAAACAGCTCGTCCAAAACTTCACGAAGCTCTTTGTCGTTAAAGGTTTTGATGAGCAGCTCCTGATGGTCAACATCCATTTCGACGAAGACCTCTGCCGCAAGCTCCTTTGGAAGTATGCGGTAAACCAGGGGCAGGTGCTCCTCCGGAATATCCCCCAGAAGCAGGGCTATGTCAGCCGGATTCATCTCAAGCAGGAGATTTTTCAGCTCCACAAACTTCTTGTCCGCAAGAAGGGCGAGAGCCTTTTCAAGGTGGTTTTCTGTCATGCTTATTTCCTCCTAATCTGAGTTTTAGGTTTGGAAGTAAGAGGTTGAATGACAGAGGGAGATTGCCAAAATATCAGCGGTGAGAGCCTGCCCACGGGAGCCGGGAGCAGGAGGAATATTTAAGGCATAACCCTCCGGGATGTTCACCGCTACTACTTCCAGCTTCCATGTTTTTCACCTCACATCGTATGTGTATTTGATGGCGGAAAATATCCGCCGCTAATATAGCATACGTTTAAAAGGAGGGGTTTGTCAATGAAAACTTTGCCTGCAGAAAGCCCAAGGCTTCTCCCGCCGCCGGATCATGCAGACGGTGGGAGAAAAGCCGCTATTTCAGCATTTCGGCAAGGGTTTCGGCAAACAGCCCTGCCGAGTAAAGTGCCTCGTCAAGGGTGTTGCCGCAGGTGCCCACCTCAAGAATCATGCTTCCGGCTGTGACGTGCTGGTTGAAGCGGGATTCTCGTATATTCAGCGGACGCATGATGCCGGGATATTTGGTGTTTAGCCTGTCATGGAGCTTGAGCTGGAAGGTCAGGTTTTTCTGCCAGTTGTTGTGTACAAGGCCTCCCGCGTCGGTGCCGCATACCAGCAAAAGCTGCGCCGCCGTTTGACCGTTGACCGAGGCGACCGTTTTGTATTTGACGCCGCTGGCCGAAATTATGGCGTCCCTGTGGACATCTATAACTATCTTTATTGAGGGATTATCCTTTATGATGGCTGTTATATCCTCAAGCGCCCTTGAATAAGCGCCCGAATACGCAGGATAGTCGTTAAGGGTTTTTGAGTGTATTACCTTTATGCCCTTTGCCGTCAGAACAGAGGCGATTTTTTCCCCGACTGCTATCATGTTATAGCTGCTGTCGGTGGTGCGGTCGGTATCGCTGGCGGTATAATAGCTGCCCAGCGTAGGGGTATATGCCTCAGTGCCGTGGGTGTGCATTATCAGAACCTGCACCATGTCTCCTGTAAGATTTACGGGAGATTTGGCCTTAAGCAGATTGTTAATATCCACTTCATAGCCGGTTTCGTTTTTGATATACACCGTGCCCGAGCCTTGGTACTCGCCGTTTTTGCCGTCAATGGTGAGGGACGCCACCTGTGTGTTCTTTGAGTCATACCAAAGCTCCGGGGCGTTATTTTCATAAACAAGCTGTCCGACCTCCCCAAGGCTGAGTGTGTGCCCCGGCTCAGGCAGCTCGTCCTCCGGCATTATGTCGGGAGGGGCTGATTCAGACTCGCGGGAGGGGAATACTATTTCTCCGGCCGTTTGGGCTATGCTGCCCATGTTGGACCATACCGCCGCGGCTGAGGTTTCAATAAGCTGGCCGTAGCCGGTTTTTATCAATATTGCCGCAACGGCAAAAATAACAAAGGCGATTTTCGGCATGAGCCAATATTTCTGCGGGTGCCGCCTGGCAGGACGGCGCTTTTTACGTTTTCCGGGCATATTAACCTCCGTCCCGCACCATGCTTGCGGGCGCCAAATATGTTTTTGCGCGCTTTAGCGCACATACCATACAGATATTTATTTGGCTTTCGGTAAAGTTATGATACCGCAGGGAAGACCTAAAATAAAAATTGCTCCATGTCGCTTAAGGACATATCACCGTGCAAAGCGAGGTTGATGCCGTAGCCTATGGCCTTGGCACTTTTACTTATCAATGCGTCAATGCCTGAGGGCGTAACAAGGAAATCTCCCCCCGCAGGCAGCACCTGCTCATGAAAGGCATCTCCCATTAAGTCCAGCGCAAGTGTGAGCGCCTCCACCACCGTCGGAACCCCGATGGCTATAACCGGAACGCCGGTTGTCTCTTTGTCAATGGAAAACCTGCGGTTTTGCGCCCCTTCTCCGGGAATAATACCGCTGTCGGAGAGCTGAAAAGTCCTGCCCAGCCGATCCAGGCTGCGGGAGGCAAGTGCGTCAATCGCGATTATGCAGGCAGGCTTAATATGCTGGCACAGACCCTTGACTATTTCCTGCGTCTCTATGCCGGTGACACCCAATACTCCGGTTGCCACCGCCGAAACATCACGAAAACCGGAAAAGGCGTCCGGCATTGTGGCAAGCAGGTGCCTTGTCACAATTACCTTTTCAAGGACATATGGACCAAGGGAATCGGCGGTGATGCTGCGGTTGCCCAGCCCAACTATCAGCACGGGACCCTTTTCCGGCACAAGCGCCGTAAGGGCGCGGGCAATTTCCTTGGATATGGAATAAATGTAATCATTATCGTTTTGCCAGTTTCTTTCCGTAGAAAGGGTGATATAATTACCTAAAGGCTTTCACAGCTTTTGGCTGCCGGTTTCGTTCAGAACCCTGATAGCCGTTATGGTCACGCCGCCTGATTGTTCTTCAAGGCACTCTATCCCGTCTATCTCACCCGGGTGGGTTTCATGGTAAAGCTCACGAAGCTCTGTGGCCATGTCGGTGCGCCGTCCTTGCTTTTTGAACATATTTTTGCTCCTCTCACTTTGGCTTTGCTTATTTTTAGTACCGGTGAGGGGAATATGCAAAATATTTCTTGCTTTTTCTGTTTTAGGGTGTTAGAATATCTATGCTGTAAATTTGTCTATAAGGAGGTTGTGATTTTGCCTAATATAAAGTCTGCCAAGAAGCGTGTTCTGGTGACAAAGCTTCAGAATGACAGAAACCGTGCCCGCAAGTCGGCACTGAAAAGCCAGCTGAAGAAGATTGATGCCGCTATTACCGCAGGTTCTGAGAACGCTATGGATATTTTCCGTGCGTCGGTCAAGGCCATCGATAAGGCCGTGTCCAAGGGCATCCTGCACAAGAATGCTGCCGCAAGAAAAAAGAGCAAACTTGCAGCGAAGCTTAACGCCTCCAAGTAATTGCGGTTTACAAATGAAACACTCAGGGCGATACTGATGTATTGCCCTGTTTTTCTACGCAAAAAACCCCCGATACTGATGTATCGGGGGTTTGCTTTTGCAGCTATTCCACCGGTTTGTAGTTGACCAACTCCAGGAGCTGCTCCTTGTCCCGCAGACCCACCATTTTTGCAAGGGGCTGCCCGTCCTTGAAAAGGACGAGAGTGGGGACGCTCATAACTCCGTACTTGCGCGCCAGATCGACATTTTCGTCTATATCAAGCTTTACGATCTGCTTGTCCTCCGGTATTTCGGCTGAAAGCTCCTCCAAAATAGGGGCAAGAGCCTTGCAGGGGCCGCACCATGTGGCAAAAAAGTCAACTATCACTGCCTTGCCGGAGCCTATTGTCTCCTCAAAATTATCCTTTGTTATAACCGTTACTGCCATACTTCCTCCTGTTGTGCGCCGTGCGCATATGTCATTGCTTATGATTGCATTATATGTATTGTTGCCGCAAAAAGCAATATAATCATAGTCTTTTTTACGATTACAATATTTTGCGCGGGGATGGCATAGGGGGACGGTTGCGTAAAATACCAAATTGTAAACATTATGCCATTTTTCAGGAATGTGTGGGATTTGGGCGAAAAATGTGTTATTATATTTTTTAACACAAGGCGCAGCTATATACGGGTTATAGGGGGAAAATGGCTTGGAGTTATTTGACAAACCGATGGAAGCCGGTGAGATTAAAGCGCTGCCTACGCTTACGCTGGCTCATATGGGCGATTGCGTTTATGAGCTTATGGCACGCAGCTTTGTGGTGCGCTCCGGCGCCTTCAAGGCGTATGAAACCCACTTGCGCACCGTGGCGATGGTGTCGGCGGAGGCGCAGTTCCTAGCCGCGGAAGAGATAATGCCGCTGCTGGAGCAGGATGAGCTTACGGTGTTTACCCGCGGGCGCAACGCCAAGCCGAAAAGCATTCCCAAGCATGCGACACTGCAGCAATATGCCTATGCCACCGGGCTTGAGGCGCTTTTCGGGTATTTATACCTTTCGGGGCAGCATGCACGCATAGCCGAGCTTTGGGAGGTAGCTGTCCGCACTGCGCACGGAGGGGAAGATGATAAGGCTTGACAAGGCGCTGGCGGGGGCATTTTTCCTGACCCGCAGCCAGGCGCAGCAGGCGGCAAAGGCAGGGCGCGTTGCCGTTGACGGGCAGGTCTGCCGCGATCCCGCTGCCAAAATACATGAAAACTGCACCCTTACCCTGGACGGGGCACCGGGCGCGTATGAAAAATATCTGTATCTGATGATGAACAAGCCTGCGGGCTACCTTTCGGCCACAGAGGACAAGCGTGACCCCACCGTGATGGAGCTGCTGCCGGAGGAATACCGCGCCCGCCCTTTGGCTATTGTCGGGCGTCTTGACAAGGACACCACCGGCCTGCTTATTTTGACTGATGACGGAGAGCTTAATCACCGCTTGACTTCGCCCCGGTATCATTTGGACAAGGTGTATTATGCCTGTCTTGATATGCCTGCCACGCAAGCGGATATAGCCGCCTTTGCAGGCGGACTTGAGCTGGGCGACTTTACTGCAATGCCCTCTCTGCTTCAAATTGACCCGGGCGACCCTCGGCGCTGCACTGTGACGGTGGGAGAAGGAAAGTTTCATCAGGTCAAGCGCATGTTTGAAAAGTGCGGGAAGCAGGTTGTGCGCCTTCACAGGCATGCCATGGGAACCCTTGTGCTTGATGAAAATCTGGCGGCGGGGGAGACGCGCACCCTTTTGCCTGAGGAAAAAGCCCTTTTGTACGCCGCCTGCGGTATGCCGCAGTAATAAATAAAAAAATACGAAAAAAGAGTAAAAAATTGTTGAAAAAATCTAAAGCATAGGGTAAAATGAACATTATACGCCATGCAGTTTTATATAAAAGTTACAAAGGATGGGTGTTTATGGCAGCCAGATTGTTTCAGAGCATACTGTTGGAAATTAAAGACAAGGTTTCGTTTACGGTAGGGGTAGTAGATCAAACGGGCACTGTCATTTCCTGCACCGAGCTTAAGCTGATCGGCGATAATGTCGAGGGCGCGGCTGCTTTTTTTGCCGACGGGGGAGAGAGCGGCGAATATGGTGTAAACACCTTTCGTATGCTGTCCGGCTATGAAAACGGCGCCGAATATGCGGTTGTCGCCTTTGCAACCGGCGAGATTGCCCATGCTGTCACCGCTGTGACGGCCGTTGCCATAGCAAACAGCAAATCCCTTTACGATGAAAAGCATGACAAGGCAGCGTTTATCAAGCGCATTATTCTTTCAAACATACTTCCGGGGGACATTTATATTAAGTCCCGGGAGATGCACTTTCAGAACGATATAAAGAGGGTTGTTTACCTTATCCGCCTTTTTGACAGGCAGGATGCCCAGGTGCTTGAATGCCTGGGGCGCCTGTTTCCTGACAAGCAAAAGGATTTTGCCATCACCATCAACGAAAATGAGGTGGTGCTGATTAAAGAGCTTAAGGCGGCCGACAGCAAGGAGATCAACCGTATCGGCAAGCTGATCGACAGCGGCATCACGGAGGAGCTGGGAATCCCTCATATCATAGGCATGGGGGCAGTGGCCAATCAGCTTAAGGATATTGCCCGCTCCTTTAAGGAAGCCCAGATGTCGGTGGAGATAGGGCAGGTTTTCAACTCCGACATAAGCATAATGAGCTTTGAAAATCTCGGCGTCGGAAGGCTGATATATCAGCTGCCCACCACCCTTTGCGAAATGTTCCTGTCGGAGGTTTTCCGCAAGGGCTCAATAGAATCGCTGGACGAAGAGACGCTTTTCACCATACAGACGTTTTTTGAGAACAATCTC
>JAVBSJ010000026.1:0-3543 GCA_031547105.1 Oscillospiraceae bacterium | reverse complement strand
CTGCTGCAGCTTAACCGCAGCATACGCGCCCTTTCCTTAAGCGCAGGAGACAAGGAAAAGCGCATAGACCAGCTTTTAAGGCAAACGTCGGCGCTGAGAGAGGCCGATATAAAAACAGGGGAGTACGCCGTCCTAAGCGAGCGCCGGCAGGAGCTGCTCCGCAATGAAAAGCTCTCAAACGCTCTGGCAGGCTGCCTTACCAATCTGTCGGGGGATGACGACAGCGGCGGCGCGCTATCTATGCTCAAATCCGCTATTGCCAGGCTGGCTCCCTGTGAGGGGATGGACAGGGATATACAGCAGCTTCTGCTCAAATCCCGGGAGTGTGAGATATTGCTGTCCGACATTTCGTCTGAGGTTTCGGCACGGCTGCGGGCCTCCGACTATTCTCCCTTGCTGCTTACCGAGACAGAGGAGCGGCTGGCACTTGCCGATTCTCTTGCAAAGCGGCATTCGGTGCAGCCGGACGAGCTGCCTGACCTGCTTATTCAGCTTTCAGGTGAGCTGGACACGCTGCAGGGCGCCGATGATAACCTTGAAGAGCTAAAGGCGCAATACGCTGAGGAGCGAAGGCAAACCTTCGCGCTGAGCCAGGAAATCAGCCGTAAACGCACAAAAGCCGCCCGCTTGCTTGAAAAGGCGGCGATAGAAGAGCTGCGGCAGCTTGATATGCCCTCTGCCGTGCTGTCGGTTGAAATTGAAGCCCAAAATGATGAAAAGCATATCAAGTTTTCCCGCAAGGGGACCGACATTGTGCGGTTTTTGCTCTCCACCAATCAGGGTGAAAGCCTCAAGGCTCTCGCCAAGGTCGCCTCCGGGGGGGAGCTTTCCCGAATCATGCTGGCGCTTAAGAAAGTCATGTCTGCCGGGGAGATTTGCGGAACCTTTATTTTTGATGAGATAGACGCCGGCGTTTCGGGGCGGGCGGCAAACAAGGTGGGGCAAAAATTGTATGAAATCTCACGTGGCAGGCAAGTGCTTTGCATAACCCATTTACCGCAGATAGCGTCGCTGGCCGACCACCATCTGCGCATTACCAAGCAGGAAAGGGGCGGTAAGACCTACACCAGCGTTGAGGATCTTGACCGCAGCGGGCGGATTGGGGAGCTTGCCCGTCTGACCTCGGGCGCAAATATTACTGAGCTCTCCCTGCAAAATGCCGCCGACATGCTTGACATAGCCGCACGCATTAAAACAGAAAACATATAAATATTCAAATATACGGAGGATACTGACGTGACACTTTTTGAAGAACTGAAAGCGCGCGGGCTGATAGCCCAGATGACTCATGAGGAAGAAATCAAGGATTTGCTTGATAACCACAAGGCCACATTTTATATCGGCTTTGATCCCACCGCCGACAGCCTTCATATAGGGCATTTTTTGCAGCTTACCGTTATGGCAAGAATGCAGCATCACGGACATAAGCCCATCGCCCTTTTAGGGGGAGGCACCACAATGGTGGGTGACCCTACCGGGAAAACCGATATGCGCAAAATGCTGACGCAGGAGGATATTCAGCACAACGCCTCCTGCTTTAAAAAGCAGATGAAACCCCTGGTGGATTTTTCAGACGGCAAGGCCGTCATGGTGGACAATGGTGAGTGGCTGCTGAAGCTCAATTACATTGATTTTCTGCGGGAAATCGGCGTTCATTTCTCAGTAAACCGTATGCTGACGGCAGAATGTTTCAAAACCAGGCTTGAAAAGGGGCTTTCCTTTATCGAGTTCAATTATATGATAATGCAGGGGTATGACTTTTTGGTGCTCAACCGCAAATACGGCTGCAATTTGCAGCTGGGCGGAGATGACCAGTGGTCCAATATTATCGGCGGTGTCGAGCTTATCAGAAGGGCGGACGGCAAGCAGGCCTTTGGCATGACCTTTACACTGCTCACTACTTCGGACGGCAAGAAAATGGGCAAGACCGAGAAGGGGGCAGTTTGGCTTGACCCGGAGAAAACCTCTCCCTTTGAGTTTTTCCAGTATTGGAGAAATGTTGACGACGCGGATGTGGTTCGCCTGCTAAAAATGCTGACCTTCCTGCCGCTGGAGCAGATTGCGCAATACGAAAGCCTGTCAGGAAGCGAGCTTAACCCCGTTAAGGAAGTGCTCGCCTTCGAAATAACCAAGATGATCCATGGCGAGCTTGAAGCGCAAAAGGCGCTGGAGGCCGGAAAATCTCTGTTCGGTTCCGGCAGCGATATGTCAAATGTTCCCACCACTGAGCTTGAGGCGGATGCTTTTACAGACGGAGCCATTTCAATACTTGACCTGCTTGTGCTGACAAAGCTGGCGCCATCGAAAGGCGAAGGCCGCAGGCTTGTGGAGCAGGGCGGAATTGCCGTAAATGAGCAGAAGGTAGCCTCCTTCTCCCAGACCTTTACAAGGGATGAAATAGCAGGGGGCGAGTTTATTATCAAAAAGGGCAAAAAGACCTACCACAAATTGACCTGCAAATAGGCATGGAATACAGAATAAACCCTAAAAACGGTGACAGGCTGTCTGCCCTTGGCTTTGGCTGTATGCGCTTTACCGGCAGCATCGGCATAGATCAGGATAAGGCCGAGAGGGAAATGGCGCTGGCCGTTGAAAAAGGTGTCAATTATTTTGACACGGCGTATTTGTACCCGGGCAACGAGGTTTGCCTGGGCAAGTACCTTGCCAAAACTGACCGCAGCAAGGTTTATGTCGCCACTAAAATGCCCCAATATATTGTCAAAAGTGCCGCAGATTTTGACAAATACTTTGATGAAGAGCTAAAGCGCCTCCAAACAGGCTACATCGACTATTATCTTCTTCATATGCTGACCGATGTTGCTTCCTGGCGCAGGCTGTGCGGGCTTGGCATTGAAAAATGGATCGAAGAGAAAAAGCGTTCAGGCCAGATACGCAACATCGGCTTTTCCTATCACGGCGGCACGGCGGGCTTTATAGATGTTCTGGACGCCTATGACTTTGATTTTTGTCAGATTCAGTTCAATTATTTGGATGTACATTCTCAGGCCGGGGAGAAGGGCCTTAAATACGCAAGCGGTAAGGGTCTGCCCGTTATTATTATGGAGCCTCTGCGTGGCGGCCGTCTGGTGGACGGCTTGCCTCCCGCCGCAAAAAAGCTATGGCAGGAGGCGCTGCCAAAGCGCAGCCCCGCCGAATGGGGGCTGCGGTGGCTGTGGAATTATCCCGAGGTTACGGTTCTGCTTTCCGGCATGAACTCGCTTGCCCAGGTGGAGGAAAACACCCGCATTGCGGCTGATTTTCAGCCTCTTACACCGGCACAGCTTGAGCTTTACGAGCAGGCGCGCCGCCTTATCCATAAATCAATGAAGGTTGCCTGCACCGGCTGCGGATATTGTATGCCATGCCCGCAGGGGGTGGATATACCTGTCTGCTTTAATGCGCTCAATGTAAAGCAGGCAGATGGCTTTATCAACGGCATGAGGGAGTATATAATGTGCACCACCCTCAAGCACAACCGGACTAATGCCTCTAAATGCGTCAAGTGCGGCTTGTGTGAGCGCCACTGTCCTCAGAGCATTGATA
>JAVBSJ010000081.1:0-3777 GCA_031547105.1 Oscillospiraceae bacterium | reverse complement strand
ATGCCGGATGGGTCGATCCGGGGTTTGAAGGGGAAATAACCCTGGAGCTTTTTAATGCCAGCAATTGCGCTATCGAGCTTAAGGCAGGGCGCAGGGTTGGACAGCTGGTTTTTGCCCAGCTGGACAGGGATGCAGAAAAGCCGTATAGGGGCAAATACCAGGGGCAGCGTGGCGCCACCGGGTCACGTATTCAGCTTGACCCTGAGGATGAACAGAGCAGATAGTCAAAGCCATAAAACAAAATGAAACACCTGCAATCGTATTTTCGATTGCAGGGGTTTTGCTGTTTTGCAAGTATTAATATGCCAGGTTTTCGCCGAACTTGTGGTGCTCTGTAATATATGACAGCTCCCACTGCTCGCTCATCTTGCTGTAAGCGTTGTTGAGCAGGGCATTGTCGGCGTCGACTATCCAGCCTGTGCGGCCGGGAGCGACATAGAACATGATGTGGTAGCCATAAGAGGTTTGGACAATCGCATTGTCGCCGTATTTTCTGGCGGGGTCGAAGGCCCAGTCATTAAACTCTGCAGTCATGCTGCCTTCCTTGAACTCGGTATACTTGCCACCGTTGGCCTTGGAGCCTGTATCCTCAGAGTTTGCGGCAGCCAGTACGCCAAAGCTGTCCTCGGTGTGCTCGCCGTCCTTCCACTCCTGATAAAGGGCTTCAACCTTGGTCTTGACCTCGGCATTGCGTGTCTCAATCTCGGCCTTTTCAGCATCGGTGGCATCAGCCTCGGGAGTCTCCAGGCTGAGCAGCAGATGACGTACGGTAGCTGTAGCCACCTCCGGGCGGTGTCTTTCAATAAACAGCATAACAACGACGGAGGTGCCGGTGTCAACCTGCCCGATTTCGCCGGGAACGCGGGCAGCGTCCTTATACCAGTCGCCCATTTTGCCGGTAGCCTCTGCCAGGGCGACATTTTCCTCAAGGGTGTAGCTGTCATCCTCATAATAGCTCTTGCTTTCCGCTGGGGCGTGGGCAAGGGCAGCTGCAATGAAGCTTGCCTGATCGGTGACGTCAGCCCTGAAGGCTTCGGCTGCGGCAAGCGCAACCTGGCGGTTGGCTTCTGTCATGGCTGTTGCCTCTTCCTCGCTCTTCGGCTCGCCTTCCTTCACCTCGGCGCCGTCAGCAGGTGCTGTATAGGTCACTGCTTTGTAGGGGATGGAGAAGTAGCGATAGCTGGCATAGTCAAAATCGTTGCGGTTCTCGTTGTAGTAGGCGGTTATTTCAGCATCGGTGTAGCTGAGACTGTCGATGATCTGGGCACGGTAGGCAGAGGCAATAATGCGCTGCTTTGCGACCCTTTCAAGGTCTGAGCTCTTGACATAAGAGCCAAAGGCGGCCGTAATATAGGCGTCCTCGGTCATTTCATAGGTTTCAGCAGCGGTAGCATAGCTTGCCATATAGGCGTCCAGTGATTTCTGATCTTCTTCAGAAAAGACGTAGCCGTTCTTTTCGGCTTCCATAGAAAGATAGGCAATCTCCTCAATTGTCGACTGGGTCTGAGTATGGAGATAGTCCCCCCATGTTTGCCCCTCGCTGCCGTAAGGCTGGGTCTCAAGCGGCTTGCTGAGGTCAACACCGAAATAAGCCTCCAGTATGCTGCCCGAGTTGGCAATCAGCTGCATTCTGGAATCCACATAATAAATATGATAGTCAAGGGCATTGACCTTAATCTCTCCGACTTCCATTGCGGTTATCATGCGCTGCGTAAACCCTGTCTTTGAAAGCGCGCCATATGCCGCGATGAGAACAAACGCGACGGCGACAACACCAATAAGAATATTTCTGATTTTAGCGCCTGTAGAGCGGGGCGCAGAGGCCGGGGAAGCGGTATTTGCGCGTGCGGCCTCTCTGCTTCGTGATCCTTTTCCCATAATGCTTAAACCACCTAATAAAAAGATTACTGCCTATTCTAAATTAAAGTATTGACAGTTATGTGATGAACATGTAAATTATCAGTTATATGGCTGAAAAAGTCAATGCCTTTTGTTGAAATAATTTCCTTTGTGGTGAAAAAAGCGGTTAAAAAGTATTGATTTTTGAAATGCTGTATGATATTATAAGCATTGCATGAATTTCTTTGTGGAGGTGAACGAACATGAAAGAGGGAATCCATCCTAACTATAAACTGACGACCGTCAAATGCGCATGCGGCAATACCTTTGAGACCGGCTCTACAAAGGAGAATATTCGCGTCGAAATTTGCTCTAACTGCCATCCTTTCTTTACCGGCAAGCAGAAGCTTGTCGATACAGGCGGACGTGTTGATCGCTTCAAGAAGAGATTTAACATTGAAGAGTAATAGTTGCCTTTGCAAGTTTGCAGGTCATTTGTCTAACAGATGACCTGCTTTTTGCGTCTTTTCAGCTGAAGGGGCATCTGGTGGCCGGCCTGTCAGAGTTGGGGGCGTAGCGGCTGAGATGGTCGAAGCGGTTTGCCCCAAGGTCGGTCAGGGGAAGCAGGGTCTTATGCCCGTAACGGTCTCTTAGGCTGTCGCCCACTTCATCCAGCTTGATGAAGCGGGCGGTTTCCCGCCTGTCGAAAAGAGACAGGCAGAAGCATTCAACAGGTGACAGGTCTGAAAAGCCTATGCCGATCGCCCTTATGGGGAAGCCGCTCCAAAGCCCGTCAAAAAGCTGATAGCAGGCCTCTGTAAGCTCTCTGGATATATCTGTGGCACGCGCTAATCTGTGCTGCCTGGCAAAGCCCTGAAAATCATCCCGCCTCAAGTAGACCGATACCACCTGGGCGCACATTTGGTGCCTGCGCATACGGTATGCAAGGGCAGTGCAAAGGCGGGAGAGATCGGCCTTTGCGGCATCGGCTGTTGTGATATTTTTAGGCAGGGTGGCCGATTGGGAAAAGCTTTTGGGGGCGCTAAGCTCCACATCCCGGACGGGAGAATCATCTATTCCGTTGGCGTAAAGCCATATGCCCTTGCCGTGGACACCCAAAAGGTGCTCCATATCGGGCAGGCTGCTTTTTGCCAGCTGCCCGATGGTCCATATGCCTACTGAGTTCAGCTTGCGCTTTGTAGCTCCGCCTACCATAAAAAGCTCCTCTACCGAAAGGGGCCACATCTTCTCCTCAAGCTCATTTTGGTACAGCGTTGTGATGAAGTCGGGCTTTCTAAGGTCGCTTGCCATTTTTGCCAGTATTTTATTGGGGGCTATGCCGATGCTGACGGTGAAGCCGAGCTCCTTCCATATGCGCTCCTTGAGCGCTGCGGCCGCATCCTCCGGCGCTCCCAGAAGATGCTCCATCCCCGTATAGTCGATAAAGCACTCGTCAACCGAATACTGCTCACAAATCGGGGAAAAATCCCGGGCGACATCCATAAATCTGTTGGACATTTTGCTGTAATAGTCATAATCGCCGGGCACTATCACAAGGCGGGGGCATTTTTTTCGCGCCTCCCATATAGGTTCCCCGGTTTTGACGCCATATTTCTTCGCGGAGACCGATTTTGCCAAAATAATTCCCTTGCGCTGGCTGGCGTCGCCGCCTACGGCAGAGGGGATTTCACGCAGGTCGGTGTGATACCCCTCCTTGAGCAGCTTTATAGCCGACCAGGATAAAAAAGCCGAATTGACATCCACATGAAAAATCACCTTGTCCGGCACAAAAACACCTCCGCCAGTCATTCTGCTTTTATAATAACAGAACAAATGTTCGATGTAAATAGATAATATTATCCATATAACGGAGGGATGAAATGTTTTATTATATAAGATTACGCAGTTTATAGGCTGCATTGCAAAATTACCCCCTGA
>JAVBSJ010000045.1:0-8934 GCA_031547105.1 Oscillospiraceae bacterium | reverse complement strand
TTTATTTATTTGTTGTCTTGCCGCGCCTTTTGCCGGTTAAAGCAGTTGCGCGTATAGCCATTTGTGATACAATATTTATAAGTGTAACAAAGTATACCCCTGAAAAAAACCGATGTCAATATAAAAGGAGGATTTCTGATGAAACTGAATCAACTGGAAACCCCTGCCCTTATCGTGAACGAGACGGCCATGCAGGCCAATCTGGAAAAGATGATCGCCATGCTTAAGGGCACCCCCATGCAGCTGAGACCCCATTACAAAACCATCAAAAGCACTACCCTTGCCCACAGGCAGGTGGCGGCAGGGGCAAAGGGGATAACCTGCGCCAAGCTGGGCGAGGCGGAGGATCTTGCCCAGGCGGGCATCGCCGACATACTTATCGCCAATCAGGTGGTGCAGCCGGATAAAATTGCGCGGCTTGCCCGCCTTGCCTCCCGCTGCAGGCTGACGGTCTGCGTCGATAATGCCGACAACGTCCGCGCCCTTTCGCTTGCGGCTGAGCAGGCAGGGAGCACCATTAACTGCTATGTTGAGCTGGACGTGGGGATGAAGCGCTGCGGCGTTTCCACCTTTGAGGATTTTTACATGCTTGCGAAGCTGCTTGCGGAGAGCCCCGGCCTGCGGTACGGGGGCATTCAGGCTTATGCGGGGAACCTCGCCCACGAGTACGATACGGAGAAAAGGGAGGGCACGGTTCAGAGCAACGAGCAGCGGCTGAAAGACCTGATAGCCTATCTGGAGGAGCGTGGGGTAAAGAGTGAGAATGTCTCCGGCGGCTCTACAGGCACGGCTTATCTTAAGGCGCAGGACACCGTTTACACCGAGATACAGGCAGGCTCCTTTATGTTTATGGATGTGGCCTACGGCGATATGGGTCTGGGCTTCGAAAACGCCCTGTTTGTGGCGGGGACGGTTATTTCCGTTTGGCCCACCCACTTTGTGCTGGACTGCGGCGTGAAAACCATTTCACCTGACCAGGGGCCGCCCCGTGTGGTGGGTTATGAAGGCCACGCTGTAAAGCTCAGTGAGGAGCATTTGTCGGTCTACGGCAGCCATACGGCCAAGCTGGGGGATATGATAAGGGTCATCCCCGGCCACTGCTGCGCCACGGTCAATCTTTTTGACAACTACTGCCTGTTTAAGGGGGATGAGGTCACCGGCTATATTCCGGTCACAAGCAGGGGAAAGAGCAGATAGGGTAAAGGAGGGCATATGAAAAAGGTCGATTTAAACGCCGATTTGGGCGAAAGCTTCGGCGCGTATAAGCTGGGACTTGATGAGGAGGTCACCCCCCTTATGAGCTCGGTCAACATAGCCTGTGCATGGCACGCGGGCGACCCGTTAGTGATGAAGAAAACGGTGGAGATTGCCGCACGAAGCGGCGTCATGTGCGGCGCTCATCCCGGCTTCCCTGACCTGCAGGGCTTCGGCAGGCGCAACATAACCCTCTCCGCGGAGGAGGCCGAAACGGCGGTGACATATCAAATGGGGGCTCTTTACGGCTTCCTGCGGGCACACCGGCTTGAGCTTCAGCACGTCAAGGCACACGGCGCTTTATACAACATGGCTGCCGTGGACATTAAGCTTGCCCTTGCCATCGGCAAGGCCATCAGGAGCTTTGGGGGCGGCGTGATCTACTGCGGTCTTGCAAGCTCTAAAATGGAGCAGGCGGCAGGGGAGCTGGGCATACCCTTCGCAAGTGAGGTTTTCGCCGACAGGGGCTATATGCCGGACGGCACACTGGTGCCCAGAAGCATGGCGGGAGCCATGATAACCGACGATGCCATCGCCGCCCGGCGTGTGGTTGAGATGGTCACGGCAGGAACCGTCACGGCAATAGACGGCACGGTGATCCAAATTAAGGCCGACACAATATGCCTCCACGGGGACAACGCCCACGCCGTCCAGTTTGCCCGCACTATCAGGGAGCGGCTGACGGAGCAGGGGGTCGCCATAGCGGCAATGGGCGAGGTAATTGCATAATGGATTTTCCATATATAAGGCACGTGACCGACACCGCTCTGACGGTGGTGTTCGGCAATGAAATAACGCCCCAAATCAACGCGCGGGTGTGCGCCTTTGCAGGCGCTGTGGAGGATATGAAAATAAAGGGCGTTACAGCCGTCACCCCCACATACCGTGCGGTCATGGTGGAATACTGCCCGCTGGAGACGAGCTTTGCTGAGCTGAGGGACACTCTTGCCCCTCTCGCCCGGGGGATTAACCCCGCGAGGACGGCAGTGGGCAAACGGGTGGAGATACCTGTTTGCTACGGCGGGGAGTACGGCCCCGACCTTGCCGCGCTGGCGGCGGGGCTTGGTCTTTCTCAAAACGAAGTCATTAAAATACATTCCTACGTGGTGTATCCCGTTTATATGATGGGGTTTTCCCCCGGCTTCCCCTATCTCGGCGGCATGGACAGCGCTATAGCTTACCCCAGGCTGTAGGTTCCCCGCACCGCAATACCGGCAGGCTCGGTGGGAATTGCAGGCGGGCAGACGGGGGTTTATCCCATTGCCTCCCCCGGCGGGTGGCAGCTTATAGGCCGCACCCCACTTAAGCTTTTTGATATGGACAGAGAGTCGCCCTTTCTGCTGTCCTCCGGCGATACTGTGCGCTTTGTGCCCATAAGCGAAGGGGAGTTTAAGGAGCTTTGCCATGATTAAAATAATTCAAAAGGGCATATTGACTACCGTGCAGGACGGCGGACGCTGGGGCTACCAGAAGTACGGCGTGCCGGTCTGCGGGGCCATGGATCCCTCCTCAGCAGCCCTTGCCAATATTTTGGTGGGCAATCCGATTTTCTACCCGATTCTGGAAATCACCGTAAAGGGCCCTGATATAGAGGTGCAGCAGGACTGCTGCGTGGCGCTGACGGGGGGAGAGTTTGATTTCACCGTCAATGGCGCGCCCTGCACCCGCAATAAATGCTATTTTGCCCCGAAGGGCTCGGTTGTCTCCGTCGGCTTTGCCAGGGAGGGCGCAAGAGGCTTTTTGGCCTTTTCAGGCGGCATTGATGTCCCCAAGGTCATGGGCAGCGCCTCCACTTATATTAAAGGCGGCTTCGGCGGCCTGAACGGCCGTGCGCTTGCGGACGGTGATGTGCTGCCGTTAGGCATAACGCAGCTCCCCGCCAATGTGCCTGCGCGCGAGGTGGGGGGGCATTTTCTGTTTAGGCTTGGCGGCAAAAGTGCAATAAGGTTAATCGAAGGCCCCCAGGCAGATGAGTTTGCAGAGGGGGCATTAGGCGCCCTGTGCTCCGGGGAATATACAATCTCTCTGGATTCCGACCGTATGGGCTATCGCCTGTCAGGGCCGGAGATACCATATAAGAACGGCTTTGACGGCAATATAATTTCCGACGGCATCGCAATGGGCAGTGTTCAGGTGGCTAAAGGCCAGCCTATAATTTTGCTTGCCGACCGCCAGACCACAGGGGGCTACGCCAAGATCGCCGGCGTGATTGGAGCCGATTTAATGCAGCTGGCACAGAAAAAAGGCGGGGACAAAATCACCTTTATGATGACCGATATTGAAACCGCCCACGCCGAATACCGGGAGATCGGCAAAAAGCTGGACTGGCTGACCCGCAGACTGGACAGGAAGTGATTCCGTGGATATTAACATCCGCAAGGCTACGCCTGACGATGCTTATGATTACGCGGCCTGCCATATTTCGTGTTTCCAAACGGCTTATAAAGGCATTGTGCCTGATAGCTACTTAGAAAATATGACAGCAGAAAAAGAGAAAAGGGTTGAGCAATACAGCAAAGCCTTGGCAGAACCCGGCGACTGTCAATATTGGTGTGTTATATATGAAGAAAGAATGGTGGGATTTCTCATAACACACAGCAGTGGAGAGATATGGGCAGTCTATTTAATTGAAGAGTTTCGAGGTTTGGGCTTTGGAAAGCAGATGCTTGATTTTGCCATAGGGGAGCAGAGAAGAATTAATTCGGGAGAAATCTTTCTTTGGGTGTTTGAAGAGAATATAAGGGCAAGGCGGTTTTATGAAAAAAACAATCTGAGCGTCGATGGAACAAAAAGAGAAATGAAATACGGTAAGCCGCTGGTTCAGCTGCGGTATGCGTTTGCCTCAAAACCAAGGAGGGGACTATTATGAAAAACCAAATACAATCGTTGGGCAAAAGTGTGGTGCTCGCCGCTGTTATATGCGTTGTAATATGCCTGCTCTTCCGTTTGTCCTTCTATACCTTTGCTTACCTTTTCACTTATATGGCTACTTTTTTAGCATTGTCCGGCCTGCTGAAAAATACAGAAATAAGCGCAGGTGCTATACTTGCAGGCGTTCTGTGTATCGCGGCTATTGGCAGCGCGGTAATTCTAAATGCACAAGGGGCCGGGCAGGGCACTTAGCCGTTACATAATAGCGGTTGGTATAGTGACCCTGGTTGGGATTTCTTGCAATATAACCGGCAAGCATTTTAAGAAGCACAGAGAGTTTACGGAAGGTCTGTAGCGGAGCTTTGTCAGTATTAATAATGCTGCTGCGATTTGACTTTGGCAATCAAATCGCAGCAGCGTTTT
Organism: Oscillospiraceae bacterium; assembly: GCA_031547105.1. Classification (GTDB taxonomy): domain Bacteria; phylum Bacillota; class Clostridia; order Oscillospirales; family Butyricicoccaceae; genus JAVBSJ01. The sequence goes on along the minus strand of JAVBSJ010000045.1, from coordinate 4,386 downwards.
GTTTTATTACCTTGACGTATGTTACTAAAGCTGCTCCAGCTCGCCCAGCCACATGGCGGACAGGGCATCTGACGGCATGGCAAGCCCCCCTCTGGGCGAAAGGGAAATTGGCCCCACCCTGGGTCCGTCCGGCATGCAGGAGCGCTTGAACTGCTGCTGGAAGAATCTGCGGTAGAAGGTCTTGAGCCACCCTAAGATAAACTCCCGCGTGTACACACCCTCAAAGGCGGCGCAGGCGATATAAAGCATTTTTGCGGGGGAAAACCCGTAGCTCATCATATTGAACAGGAAGAAATCGTGCAGCTCGTAGGGGCCCACAAGGTCTTCGGTTTTTTGCGCAATTTGCCCTTCCTTGGCGGGCAGCAGCTCAGGTGAAACGGGGGTGTCGAGAATATCCGCCAGCACGGAGTTAAGCGCCCTGTTGGGAGTATCAGCCGCATACCATGCCACCAGATGCCGGACAAGGGTCTTGGGAACCCCCGCGTTTACGGCGTACATTGACATATGGTCGCCGTTATAGGTCGCCCAGCCCAAGGCAAGCTCCGACAGGTCGCCTGTGCCGACAACAAGGCCGTTTTCCATGTTGGCAATGTCCATCAGCACCTGGGTGCGCTCCCTGGCCTGGGCGTTTTCAAAGGTCACGTCATGGTTGTCTGCGCTTTGCCCTATGTCGGCAAAGTGCTGTCTGACCGAAGAAGAAATGTCAACCTCCCGGAGCTTTACACCCAACGCCTCACACAAAAGCTGCGCGTTGGATTTTGTGCGGGAGGTGGTGCCGAAGCAGGGCATGGTGACGGCGGTTATGTCCTTTATATCCCTCTCCATCAGCGTGAAGGCGCGGTGCATCACAAGAAGAGCCAATGTAGAATCCAGCCCCCCCGAAATGCCGATGACCGCAGTGCGGCTTTTGGTATGCTCCATGCGCCGCTTAAGTGCCTGCGCCTGCATGGTCAAAATAAAATCGCAGTCGGCCTCTGCCTTGGGGATAAAGGGATGGCGCTCCGTCTTGGGGGGCAGCGGGCTGTCAGGCACCTTGCCGCCGAAGTACACAGTATCGTCCTCCGCGGCAGGCGACATGGATGCTGTCTCCCGGCGGCGAACGGCCTGCAGCTGGCCCAGGTCAATTGCGGCGAAAGTCAGGCGGCTTTGACCGAAGGGCGGGTTTTCCGCCAAAAGCTCCCCATTGCTAAATATAAAGGAAGCACCGGAATAAACATAATCGGTGCCCGATTCTCCTGTGTCGGAGCCGGCTGCCACCAAAGCGCTGCCGGTGCGCAGGGTGTGGGCAGAGAGCAGGGCGCGCAGGCGCTCGCCCATCCCGGCTTCCTCGGGATAGCAGAAGGGGCACAGCGTCAAGGCCGCGCCACCGGGGAGCGCCGCATAAGCGGGGGAGCATATATCGCCGCCAAAGGCCACATTAAAGGCAAAATCACCTTCAAGGCTGCGGAAAACAAGGCTCCTGCCAAAATTGACGGTCTCACCCAGCAAATCTATAAATATACGGTTTTCTTTCAGTACGGAGAAATGCCGCAGCTCGCCTGCGGACAAATTAACCTTGGGCACAACGCCTAAAATCTCGCCCCTCTGCACCACTGCGGCGCAATTGAAAAGCCGCCCCCCTGTCTGCAAAGGGAGGCCGACCACCAGCACGGCGGAAAGCTGCCGTGAAAAGGCGATTATCTGGCGCAAGGCTTCAAGAGCGCCGTTTATCAGCGTGTGCTGGTAAAACAAATCGCCGCAGGTGGCGCCGGTCAGGCAAAGCTCAGGGAAAACAACGGCGGCAGCCCCTTTGCCGTCGGCCTCTTTTGCAAGGGCAAGCACCTGCCGGAGGTTGGCGCCGCAATCGGCAAGGGACAGGGGGGGCACTGCCGCGGCTACGGCCACAATATCATAAAGCATACAAAATCCATTCCTTTCCATATACTCAGGCACAAATGTCCCATGAAAAGACATGGCTTTTTGTGCATAAGCGGCGGTTTCCCGCAAGCGAGGGGGGGCGGCGCCTTTTTAAATTATTGATATAGCGTTATTTTCACGCCATATCTTTCCTGCGGCCTTTTGTAGGGAAAATATGGCCGGGCTATCCATTTGTATTATAAGCATTTTGTGCTAAAATAGCAACATCACCATAATTGGAGGACAAAGATGTCAGGGTGCGAACTTTGCCCCCGCAGGTGCGGGGTATCGAGAGAAATTGAAGAGGGGTTTTGCGGGCAGGGCACAGCCCTGCGTATCGCCCACGCCGGCCTGCATTTTTGGGAGGAGCCCTGCATAAGCGGCACAAAGGGCGCGGGTACGGTGTTTTTTTCCGGCTGCGGCCTGAAATGTGTTTACTGCCAGAACTTTGAGGTCAGCCGCGGAAAGGGCTATTATATAACCGAGGGCGAGCTTGAAAGTATTTTCCTCCGCCTGCAGGAGGAGGGGGCACATAATATTTCTCTCGTCACCCCCTCCCACTTTTTGACCCCGATTCTGCGTGTGCTTGACAGGGTGAAGCATCGGCTTGAGATACCTGTCGTCTACAATACCGGGGGATATGAGCGGGAGGAGACAGTAAAAAGCCTTGAGGGCTATATAGACATCTACATGCCCGACCTCAAGTATAAAAGCGCGGCGCTGGCCGAAAGGTATTCCGCCTGCCCGGACTATTTTGAAAAGGCGGCACCTGCCATTTTGGAAATGGCAAGACAGCAGCCGTACCCCGCTTTGGATGAAAAGGGAATAATGAAGGGGGGGCTTATAGTGCGCCATTTGGCTCTCCCGGGCGCCAGGGAGGACAGCCTTGATGTTTTGAATTGGCTGGGGGAGAAGCTGCCAGCCCAAAGCTTTCTGCTGAGCCTGATGAGCCAGTACACTCCTATGCCCTCCTGCTGTGAGCTTCCCGAAATCAACCGCAGGCTGACCAAACTGGAATACCGCAGGGTATCTGAGCGGGCAGAGCTTCTGGGCTTCAAAGGGTATTTTCAGGGGATGACCTCAAGCAGCACCTCCTTCATCCCGCCGTTCAAGGGGGATGTAAAGCAGGAATAACTTATGGTTGACGAATAATACATTTATTTACAACAAAAAAGTCGCTTTTTCCGCAAAATAATACACTCACATCTTGTCAAAAGTGAAGCTTTATTGGGGGTTATGCACATTATCCACAGGGTTATCCACAGAGAGGCGGGAAAGCTTGTAAAAAAATGGGCATAACTGTGCGTAATTGAAAGCCCTGTGCAGCCACATAAAGCATAGATATTTACAATAAATAAAGGCGTCCGGTGCATATGCACCGGACGCCTTTTGCGGTTGTCAGTCCTTGAGATTTTTGATTTTAAGCTCGTCCACAGTGATAGGCGTATTGTAGGGATTTATATGTGTATTGATATAGTCACAGGTGGACTGGGCGTTGAGGTAAACATAATCCTGCCCCTTGTATTTGCCTGTGGTGGTATCGGGCATGACGCCAAAGGTTATACCGGTGTCAAAATTGATGGTGCGCACAACATTTGTATAGAACCAAACCATGTCCTTGACGGGCATATTTGTCTTTATGCTTTTGTTTACCGTACCGATAATATCGGTGGCCTGGGATATGGTAAAGGAATTGACCATCTTTTTGCACACAGCCACAAGGAAGTCGCGCTGCACCTTCATACGGTCATAGTCGCTGCCGCTTGTGCCGCGATAGCGCACCAGCTGGATGGCCTTTTTGCCGTCGATGTCCTGCAGCCCGGCCTTGAGGTTGATGTTGAAGCGTTCATCGGCATCCTCGTGGTACATCTTATAGGGGACGTCGAACTGGACACCCCCTATGACATCGACAATGGAAACAAAGTTCTCCATATTGACAAGGCAGTAGTAGTCGGGGAATACACCGGTGACCTCCTCCACCTCCAGCAAAAGCTCCTCCATGCCGGAGCGCCCGTAGGCACCGTTTATTTTTCTGATTTTTATATCCCTGTCGACCATGGTGTCGCGGGGAATGGACACCACGTTGACTGTATCCTTGTCGGTGTCCACCGCCCCAAGCATGATAACGTCGGTGTTGTAGTCGTCATTAGTGCCGACGATCAAAAATGTGTAGAAGTTTTTCTTCCGCGTCTTGCCGGGAGGGGGATCGTCGGTCGTGACAGGATCGGGGGTGGTCTTGTCCGGGTCGACCCTGGGAGGGGGGACGACCTGCTCCGGCGGGGAGAATATATCGTAGGCGGCATAGCAGCCAGCAGCAATTGTTAAAAGCAGCACCACAAGCAGCGCTTTGCGCCTTGCGGTCTTTTTGCCGTTTTTCACGGTCTTTGTTTTTGCTTCTTCTTCATATCTTCCCATTTCGTTCTCCTAAATCAAGTCATTGAAATCCGCATGTCAAACAGTATACCACAGTATGGGCATACCATCCAGACA
>JAVBSJ010000144.1:0-18398 GCA_031547105.1 Oscillospiraceae bacterium | reverse complement strand
CTCCACGCTTCTGGTTTCCAGAACCCCCGCCCCAAGGCAGGAAAGCTCCATCATCTCGTCACAGCTTATTTCGTCAAGCTTTTTTGCTGTAGGGCATCTGCGGGGATCGATGGTATATACGCCGTCAACATCGGTGTAAATATCGCAGTCCCAGCCCAGATGCGCGGCAATGGCAACCGCCGTTGTATCGGAACCCCCGCGCCCCAAGGTGGTTATATCCCCGTACTCTGTAATGCCTTGAAAGCCAGTCACCACCGGCACAAGTCCGTCCTCAATAGCCCGCTTCAGGCGGGAGCTTTCCACCCGCAGAATAGTCGCCTTTGAATGCACGCCGTCTGTGATAAACCCGCACTGTGCCCCCGTCAGGGAAATAGCCGGAATACCCAGATTGTTAAGGGCAATAGCCAGAAGGGTAACCGTCTTCTGCTCGCCGATAGACATAAGGGAGTCCAGCTCTCTTGGGCTTATCTCCTCACCAAGCTGCTCAGCCGTGGCAATAAGCTCGTTTGTGGTTTTGCCCATGGCTGAGGCGACGACAACTACATTGTCTCCGCTTCTTTTTACCTCGGCAATCCTCTCAGCCACCGCCTTTATTTTTTCAACGGTGGCAACCGAAGATCCGCCGTACTTGTGCACAACATTGCTCATAAAATCACTCCTAAAAACTGAAAAGCCACTAAAAGAAGAAAACGGTAAGGCGTTATACCTTACCGCATAAAATCACCATACGCACGGGTATGCCCATGCCAATGATCCCACAGATAAGATAGCCCTCCTGCAATACTTGCAGACAGTTCTGCCGGTGTTTCCGTCAGACCCGCAACGCTTGCATACCTGCAAACGAAGCTCGGCAGAATTACCCCCCGCAGCCCTCATCGCCTGTCGGCTAATGCTGCGTTCATTGCATCCGCACCTCTATCATTTAGATTAGAATATCATGTTTCGGCCTCAAATGCAATAGAGTATGGCACAAACCTTTAATTTGCTGAGTAAAAGAATATTCTTTCTTTTACTCTCACTTATATTGCATTTTTGCTCCTGTCGGGCTAAACTTGTAGCAGACAGCAAAAGAAGCAGGGAGAAAGCTCGTTGCTTGAATAATCAAAGCGCGCAGACCGCCTGCGCGAAATCTACGCTTGGGGCTAATGTCCATTTTTGCAGGGACTGTTTGTTTATGAGCGAAGTGAAAGGAATGGGTTCATAATGGTCGATATACTTTCTACCCACCGCAGAGCGCTGCATCGCATACCGGAGCTTGACCGGGAGCTCCCGCTGACCCAAAGATACATATTGGATGCCCTTGCTCCCCTGTCCTGCCAAATCACAACCCCGACCCAATCTTCTGTTTGCGCATACTTCGACCTGGACAAGGAATATGCCGTCGCCTTCCGCGCCGATATGGACGCCCTGCCGGTGGGTGAGAATACAGGGCTTGATTTTTGCTCTCTCCACCCGGGAAACATGCATGCCTGCGGACATGACGGCCATATGGCTATCCTTCTCGGCCTTGCCGCCAGAGTTGAAGAGCTTAAGGCTACCCTTCCCCACAATGTGCTTTTGGTTTTTCAGCCTGCGGAGGAAACCACAGGCGGCGCCAAATATATTTGCGAAACCGGCATCTTCCAAAAGCATAATGTCAGACATATCTTCGGCCTGCACCTGTGGCCTGCGCTGCCCCTGGGGGTTGCCGCTTCCCGCCCGGGGGATATGCTGGCAAGCTCGCGCCAGTGCGCTGTCACCATTAGGGGCAAAAGCTCCCACGTGGCCAGGGCATGGGAGGGCAGGGATGCACTTTATGCCGCCGGCTTGTTTGTGACACGGGCATACAGTATGCTGGATGAAGCCCCGGTCAAGGACAAAAACCGCCTGCTGAAGTTCGGCAAGCTGACGGCCGGCACCGTCAATAACGCCATTGCGGCGGAGGCCGTGCTGAACGGCTCCCTCCGCACCTTCTCGCCGGAAGTGCATGAATATATCAGCAGGCGCATGGGTGAAATCGCGGACGGCATAACCGCCGAGACCGGCTGCGTCTTTGACATTAACATTCAGCCCTCCGGCTATCCGGCTGTTATAAATGACGAAGGGCTGTACACTACAGCCAAAGCCCTGCTTGGTGAGCGGCTTCAGCACCTGCCTGAGCCTTCAATGATAGCGGAGGATTTTTCCTTCTACCAGCAGGAAATGCCTGGGCTTTTTATGCTTCTGGGCACTGGGGGCGATGAACCGCTGCACTCCGACAGGTTCGACTTCCCCGAGGAAATCCTGCCTATAGGCCTGTCTGTTTTTGAAAGCCTGCTTTATCTGGATATGTAAGAGCTGCTCAATATTGCAGTAAAAAGCCGTGAGAAAACGTAGTTTCTCACGGCTTTTCCAGCTCTACTTAAGGGATTTTATGAAGCTTTCCAGGCGGTCCATCCCCTCTTTGAGCTGCTCGTCCGAATAGCAGTAAGAAATCCGCACGCAGTCATCCGCCCCAAATGCTGCGCCGGGGGTCACCGCCAGCTTGGCTTCATGGAGCATCCGTGTGGCAAAGGTGTTTGAATCCATTCCGTACTGTCTGACCGAGGGGAAGATATAAAACGCCCCCTCCGGCTTGTTGACCTCCATCCCCATAGCGGTGATACGGGCATAGACGTAATCCCGCCGCTTGCGGTAAATGGCAAGCATGGGCGCGGGGTCATAGTTAAGGGCGGTGACGCAGGCCTTTTGGGCAAAAGACGCGGTGGAAACCACCATATACTGGTGAATGGTTTCCAGCCTTTGCTTTACCGGCATGTCTGCCATCATATAGCCGACCCGCCACCCTGTCATGGCGTAAGGCTTTGCAAAGCTCTGTATCACAATGATCCGATCCCGCATATCGGAAAACGACGCAAAGCTGTCGTATTCCTCAGTATAAATAAGCTGGCGGTAAACGTCGTCACAAATGACGAAAATGTTCTTGTCCTTCAGCACCTCATGCACCGCGGCAAGGGTTTCCTTCGTCTGAATGCAGCCGGTGGGGTTGTTGGGAGAGGTCAGTATTATCGCCTTTGTTTTGGGTGTTATAGCCGCCTCAAGCCGTTCTTTTGTTATCTGGAAAGCCGCGTCCCCCGTTTCCAGCCGCACGGTTCTGCCGCGGCACAGCGCCACTACCTGCTCATACAACACATATGCAGGCACAGGGACAATGACCTCATCCCCGGGGTTCAGTATGCCGAACAGGGTGACAAACAGCCCCTCCGTAGCGCCGACAGTGACGATGACCTCGTCTGGAGAATATTCAAGGCGGTGCTTTTCGCGTTCGAAATCAGCGATTGCCTCCCGCAGAAAACGCTCCCCATTATTTTCGGGGTAGTGGGTTATATTGTTATCCAGATCCAGCTTGGCTGTCTCCTTTATTGGCTCGGGTGTGTTAAAATCCGGCTCTCCCAGCGTCAGGAACATGCACCCCGGCACCTGCTTTGCCAGCCGGGTAAACTCCCTGATAGAGCTTTTTTGTATATTGTCAAGGGCGGAGTTGAGGTATTCTGTCATGTCAGACGCTCCTTTTTTTGGTATAAGTGTATTATAACGGTCCAACAGCCCCGTGACAATTGATTTTTTATGTACATTTATATTTCACCATGTTAAAATTAATAATAACTTATCTGAATTACTCGCATAGAATATCTGTAAGGAGAATAGATGTGAAAAAGCTGCCCTTTGATCTCCCTAAGCTGGAGAGTATTGTCAAGGACTATCCCACCCCCTTCCATATTTATGACGAAAGGGGGATAACAAATTGTGTAAAATCCCTTCAGCAGGCCTTTTCCTGGAACAAGGGCTTCAAGGAATATTTTGCCGTCAAGGCACTTCCCAACCCATATATCCTTGCGCTGCTGAAAAAGCTGGGCTGCGGCACCGACTGCGCCTCTTCGGTTGAGCTTACCCTCTCGGAGGCAAGCGGAATTATCGGCGGCGATATTATGTTTTCCTCCAACGACACTCAGGGAAGCGAGTTTGCCCAGGCAAAAAGGCTGGGGGCAATAATCAATCTGGATGAGATCACCCATATAAAGACGCTGGAGGATAGCTGCGGAATCCCGGAAACCATTTGCCTGCGCTACAATCCGGGCAGCGCCTTCGCCATGACAAACGCCATTATGGGCAACCTGTCCGATTCCAAGTTCGGCATGACAAAGCCCCAGCTGTTTGAGGCTGTGAGAATACTGAAAGACAAGGGCGTAAAGCGCTTCGGAATCCATGCAATGCTGCTTTCAGCCGAGCTGGACAACGCCTATTATCCCGCCCTCGCCGCAAATCTTTTCCGGCTGGCTGTTGAAATCAAGGAGGCCTGCGGCGTCAGCCTGTCCTTTGTCAATCTTTCCGGCGGCATCGGTATCCCCTACCGCCCCGACCAGCAGCCTATCGACATAATGGCGGTGGGTATGGGCGTCAAGGCGGCATATGATGAAATCCTTGTCCCTGCCGGGCTGGAGCTTGACATTTACAGTGAGCTCGGCCGCTATATTACAGGCCCCTACGGTTATCTGGTTTCCACTGTTCTGCATGAGAAGAATATCTACAAAAACTACATCGGTCTTGACGCCTGCTGCGCCAACCTGATGAGACCGGCCATGTACGGCGCCTACCACCATATTACCGTTATGGGCAAGGAAAATGCGCCTTCCGACCACATGTACGATGTAACCGGCTCCCTTTGTGAAAATAACGATAAGTTCGCCATCGACCGTATGCTGCCCGAAACATCGCCCGGAGATTTGGTGGTCATTCACGACACCGGCGCACACGGGCATTCCATGGGCTTTAACTACAACGGCAAGCTCCGCTCGGCAGAGCTTATGCTTTGCTCAGACGGCAGTGTCAAGCTCATCCGCCGGGCAGAAACCGTGGCAGATTATTTTGCCACGCTTGATTTTTCACCCTTTTTCAAATAACTCTATTGGAGGAAGGCTTACATGAAAACCTATAATATTGCCATCCTTGGCGCTACCGGCGCCGTCGGACGTGAAATGATGAAGGTACTTGAGGAGCGCAGCTTCCCTATGGGCGAGTTCCGCCCTTTGGCCAGCGCCCGCTCCGCAGGAAAGTCAATGTCCTTTATGGGCAGGGATTATATTATTCAGGAAGCCAATGAAAATGCTTTTGACGGTATGGATATTGTTCTGGGTGCCGCCGAAAATGATGTTGCCGAAGCCCTCGCCCCCGCTATCGTGCGCGCAGGTGCCGTCTTCATCGACAATTCCTCGGCCTTCCGTCTGAATGACGACGTCCCCCTTATCGTGCCGGAGATTAACCCGGAGGATATTGCATGGCACAAGGGCATTATCTCCAACCCCAATTGCTCTACCATCATCGCCCTTATGGCTGCCTACCCTCTGCACCGCCTCTCCCCTGTTGAAAGCATAGTCGCCTCTACCTATCAGGCCGTTTCCGGCGCCGGCATCCAAGGTGTGTGGGAGCTTGAAGCGCAGACGCGCGCCCTGGCTGAAGGCAAAGAAATTGTCAATGAGACCTTTGACTATCAAATAGTCCAGAATCTTATCCCGCAAATCGGCGGGTTTAAGGATAACGGCTATACATCGGAAGAAATGAAAATGCAGAATGAAGGGCGCAAAATAATGCACCGGCCAGAGCTTGCCGTTTCCTGCACCTGCGTGCGGGTGCCCGTTATGCGTTCCCACTCCATTTCCATGGTTGTGCGCACTAAAGACCGCCTGTCGGTCAGCGCCGCGCAGGCGGCTATCGGCAATATGAAGGGGTGCCTGCTTGTAGATGACCCCGCAAACAAAAAATACCCCATGCCGCTGGACAGCAGCGACCAGGATCTTGTTTTTGTCGGACGCGTCCGCCGCGACCTGATAGACGAACATGGGATCAACCTCTGGTGCTGCGGAGATCAGGTGCGAAAGGGCGCCGCCACTAACGCAGTACAGATAGCAGAGCTTTTTGTAAGGGACTGACAAAAGCAGGCTCTTAAAAGCGGTAAGATATAAAACAAGGCCGTGGCAAATGCCACGGCCTTTGATTTTGTTTATGCTTATTCGGACAGGAAGCAGGCGACAAAGTGGTTCGGCGCCACTTCCTTGAGCATCGGCTCCTCCGCGCGGCATCTGTCGGTCGCATACGTACAGCGGTTTGCAAAACGGCAGACAGGCTGGGGATTGATGGGAGAAGTGATCTCACCCTTAAGCAGGATACGCTCCTTCTTTGCGCCCAGCTTAGGCACGGGGATGGCCGACAGCAGCGCCTGTGTATAGGGGTGCGTCGGGTGGGCGAACAGCTCCTCAGCAGGTGCCTTCTCGATAAGTCTGCCCAGATACATAACTGCTATGTCATCGGAGAAGTGGTTGACAACAGAAAGGTCATGGGTGATGAACATATAGGTCAGCCCCATTTTGTCCTGCAGGTCGCCCATAAGGTTGAGAATCTGTGCCTGAATTGAAACGTCAAGAGCCGAGACAGGCTCGTCACACACGATAAACTTGGGGTCAAGAGCCAGCGCGCGGGCAATGCCGATACGCTGTCTTCTTCCGCCGTCAAGCTCGTGGGGATAGGTGTTGACCAAACGCTCAGCCAGGCCGACGATCTCCATGATTTCCAGAACCTTTTGCATTCTGGCGTTTTTGTCGGGGATTATGCCGTGAAGCGCCAAAGGCTCAGCAATTGTCTGGCTGATGGTTTTTCTTGGGTTAAGGGAGGAGAAGGGATCCTGGAAGATGATCTGCATCTCCTTGCGCTTATGGCGCAGAGCGGCGGGGTTGAGGGATGCGACATCCTCCCCCTCAAAGAAAACCTGGCCGCCTGTAGGCTCCAAAAGCCTCAGAATAGCGCGGCCTGTGGTGGACTTGCCGCAGCCAGACTCACCGACAACGCCGAGAGTCTTGCCCTTTTCGATTTTAAAGGAAACATCGTCAACGGCATGGAGAAGGCCTCTTTTAGTATTAAAATACTTTTTCAGGCCCTTAACATCTAATAAAACTTCACTCATTTGCCTATTAAACCTCCTGCCTTTATATTCTCCTCGTCATAGAGGTGGCACAAGACATAATGCTCTTCACTTCTGAATGTCTTGGCCGGTTTGACCGTCTTGCAAATCTCCATCGCGTAGTCGCATCTGGGATGGAATACGCAGCCTTCAGGCAAGTTGGCAGGGTCAGGCATAATGCCCTTGATGGGCTTGAGCTTGGATGTCCTGTCCTCAATGTCGGGCAGGGAGCGGAACAGCCCCTCAGTATATGGATGCCTTGTGTTGGCAAACACATCCTCAAGCGTGCCGTGCTCAATTATTTTGCCGCCGTAAATGACCGAAACGGTATCACAGATTTCGGCAACAATGCCGAGATCGTGGGTAACCATCAGCATGGAGGTGTTATACTGCTCCTTCAGGTTCTTCATCATTTCCAGAACCTGCGCCTGAATGGTAACGTCAAGAGCCGTAGTAGGCTCATCCGCAATAAGAAGCGAGGGGGAGCAGGCAAGGGCGATAGCGATGACAACGCGCTGCTTCATGCCGCCGGAGAACTGGTGGGGATATTCCGGTCCGCGCTCGCCGGGAATGCCGACAAGCTCAAGCATCTTGCGTGCCTTTTCAATTGCGCCTGCATGGTTGATATCTTCATGAAGCTCGATAACCTCGGCGATCTGCTCTTCAACAGTCATAACGGGGTTAAGGGAGGTCATAGGATCCTGGAAAATCATCGAAACGACGTTGCCGCGAATCTTTTCCATTTCCTTTTCCGTTTTGGAGAAAATATCTTCGCCGTCCAGCTTAATAGTTCCGCCGACAATAACACCGGGAGGGCTGGGTATCAGGCGGAGGATGGAAAGCCCCGTAGTGGTCTTTCCCGCGCCTGTCTCACCCACAAGGCCGAGCGTTGTGCCCTTTTCAATTCTGAGATCAATGCCGTTGAGAGCCTGAACAATGCTTTCGTCGGTTCTAAACTCGACGACAAGATCTTCTATCTCAACTGCGTATTTTTTTGCACTGGTATTTTCACTCATTTTCATATTCCCCCTTACTTCAGTCTGGGGTCAAGCGCGTCACGCAAACCGTCGCCAAGCAGGTTGAGCGAAAGAATGGTGATCATGATTGCCAGACCCGGGAACAGAGCCATATAGCTGTAATCGCGGATATAGGCTCTCGCGCCGGAAAGCATCGCGCCCCATTCGGGAGCCGGAGCGGGAACGCCCAAGCCAAGGAAGCTGAGGCCGGCAGTGGTCAGAATAACCGATGCGATTCTCAGTGTCGTCTGAACAATGATGGGAGCCATGCCGTTAGGCAGCACGTGGTTAAAAATTATTGTATTGTCATTGGCACCGATAGCGCGGGCAGCTTCAATATATTCAACGTCTCTGATGGTCAGAACCGAAGAACGGACAATACGGGAGAAGCCGGGGATACCGGAGACCGAAAGCGCAATGACAAGGTTGGGGATACTGCTCCCCAGCGAGGCCACAATTGCGATAGCAAGCAGCGTACCAGGTATGGCCAGCAGAACGTCCATAAAGCGCATGATAATCATATCCCACTTGCCGCCGAAATATCCGGCAAGAGCGCCGAACACAAGGCCAAGCGAAAGCGAGATGGCAGAAGCCGCAAAGGAAATCAGCAGTGAATACTTTGACCCGTAGACAACGCGGGCAAAAATATCGCGGCCCATTTCATCCGTACCGAACCAGTGCTCCGAAGAAGGAGCCTTGAGACGGTTGGGTATATTCTGGTTTATGACCTCAGTATTGTAGTCATAAATAAGGTCAACAGAGGCAGCCATTCCAAGCAGCAAAATAACGACAATAAGCCCCAAAACCGCGGTCTTATTCCGTGTCAGGCGTCTCCAAATATCTGCCCACTGGTTCTTTTTCTTATATTTCTTTGTCAAATCGGCGCTGACAGCGCCGGCATTTTTATTCTCACTCATTTTAAGCACACCTCCCTATTTGTACTGTGACTTAATCCTGGGGTCAACGAAACCGTACATAACGTCAACAATAAGGTTGACGATAGAGAAAGTGACGGAGAACATAATAACGCAGCCCAAAACCATGGGTATGTCACGGCCCTGGATAGAGCCGACCATCAAGCGTCCAAGACCCGGCCATGAAAAGACGTTTTCCGTAAGAACGGAGCCGCCCAGCATGTTGCCTATCTGCAGGCCGATAACGGTGATTGTGGGGATGAGCGCGTTTTTAAGGGCGTGCTTGGTGATAACCTTATTTTCAGGTACGCCCTTGCTCCTGGCCGTTCTGATGTAATCCTGCCTGATAACCTCAAGCATGGAGGAACGGGTAACGCGGGCAATAGAAGCCATATGGTTAAACCCGAGGGTAATGGCCGGCAGCACAAGCGACTTGAGCCCCATATCGGCGCCGCCTGACGGGAACCACTTCATCTTCAGCGAGAACTGAAGGATAAGCAGAATGCCCAGCCAGAAAACAGGCATTGAAACACCGATAAGCGCAAAGACCATGCTGGCACCGTCAAACAGCGTATTCTGCTTGACCGCGGCAATAATACCCAGAGGTAAAGCTAACGCAATAGATACCAAAAGCGCAGTGGCCGACAGCTTAAGGGTATTGGGGAACCTGGCCATAATTTCAACGACGCAAGCGTTTTTGGTCTTATAGGATGTACCCATGTCCCCTCTGAGCAGATTCATAATGTACCTGCCGTACTGAACAAGAACGGGATCATCCAAGTGCATTTTTGCTCTAAGTTCAGCAATTTGGTCGGGGGTGGCCTGCTCGCCCAAAATTGATTTCGCGGGGTCGCCGGGCGCGATGCTCATAATCAAATAAATGACGAGCGTAACACCGAGCAGAACCGGAATCATCGTGACGAGACGTTTAGTAATGAATTTCCACATGTTTCCTCCTTGAGATTTTCATTGCCGTTTAGGCAAGATGTTATCCCACTTTGGCAGCGGTGCTTCCGCAGGACCGGCAGCAGCACATTCCCAAAGTAAAATCAAAGCCGCAGGTGGTCAAACCGCGGCAATAACCTTATCAAAAAACTGCACACTTTCTACTTACGCCCTACCGCTTTTGAAAAGTTATGCAGAATCTCCCCAAGGCTATCCAGAATAATAGTATTATACACACAGCTTTTGCGCATTGCAATACACAAAATTGCTTCAAGATGTTAAATTGTGTTCTTATTGGCAGTTATTTACTTGCTTTTTCGTTAAATATGCACAAACATATAAAATTCTTTTCGGCGTTTTAACTTTTGTTTTGGTATTTGTAAACATATTACTCCTCATATTTATGTCAAAATCGTTGCATTTTGTACAGTTAATTGTTGGTGAAAATGTCAATACTTCAAATATCAAATAGTTGCAAAATGGTAACAAACGCTGTAATATGTTCAACAGAAAGGAGTGAGTCCATGAAAAAGCTTCGCACTTTGATAGCTTTCACAATGGTTCTTTCATCAATGCTTACCTTCACACTGGCCTTGGAGCCCGTTATAGTTTTCGCTGACGCAAGCCCCTCTCAAAGCACATTGTCAGAGCCGCAGCCCGTTTGGGCCGTTGTTCCTCTTGCGGAGGAGCCCGCTGCCGATATAGGCGGGGCTGAGCCTCTTATGACGATCAGCGAATGGCCTGTCGCAGTTTTCGGAGAGGTTCTGGCCTATCTGGAGCCGGAGGGCGGAGAGCCTGCCCAGCAGATTGCCGGTATCCGCACTGTTTTGATCGGCGACACGACGTACGTCTCCCTCAGGGATTTCACAACGCTGCAGGATACTTCAGGCGAAACAAATGTCACATTTCAAAACGGCAAGGCGACAGTATCACAGCCCGGAAACTATTTGGAGTTTTACAACGGCGGCATTTATTATTATGCAAACGGCCGAGTTCTTCCGATTAATCGCCCCTGCTTTGTGCAGGATGGCTGCTTCTATGTTCCCGTCAGGGCTTTATCCCTTGTATACTCATATGACATTTCATGGGATGGGCAGACCCAAACGGCGACCCTCACAAAAAATGATAAGCGTTTCCTCTCCGGTGATGAGTTTTATGATCCCGATGATTATTATTGGCTGGCACAGATCATTAATGCAGAAAGCGGAAACGAACCTTTTGAGGGTAAAATTGCCGTTGGCAATGTCATCCTGAACAGGGTCAGAAGTCCCCAGTTCCCCGACACTATTTATGATGTCATTTTTGACAACCGCAACGGCACCCAGTTTACCCCCACAGCCAACGGCGCCATTTACCGCACCCCCAACGAGGAAAGCCGCCTTGCCGCAAAGCTTTGCCTCGAAGGATATTGTGTCACAGCCGACTCGCTTTATTTCTTTAATCCGAGAACGGCGCGCTCCAACTGGATCAGAAACAACAGAACCTACGTCGCCGCCATAGGCTCACACGTATTTTATTCTTAATTTTAAAACAGGTAAGCAAAAGAAGCATTGCTAAAGCACCCTGCCGCCGGCAGGGTGCTTTTTTATGTATACCCAGCTTATCTTTGCTCCTTCGCCCGTTCATCCCAGCAGGGGCAGTCAATCCCCGCCGCAGATGAATCAAACCCTCTCTGACCCGAATCATAATGGGCAGTTGCGCGGAAAACATATGTCATTCCCAAATATAACAGCGGTATGTTGGCATATACGATCAGGATATTGCCCAAGTCGGAAAAAGCCCACAGATTCCCCAGCTCCAAGCCGGCCAGGTTGCACAAAATGCCAAAGCCGACAATCGCCAGAGATACAATCCTGACAGAGGCCAGGAACCTTTTCCCCCGGCTGATGCGCGAGGCGGCTATTTCTCCGAAGCTTATCATGCCGATAAGCGTAGTATACGCGAACAGCCCAAAGCACAGTGTAAGCAGAAGGGTGACCGCGCCGTTGAGAGCCAGCCCCGGCGTCATTTCAGCAGCAGCAGCCAAAAACTTCGGCAGGCGGTCCAAGGCCATCCAGGCTTCGCCTGCGCCCGTCTGCCATATGCCGGGCATGACTATTACAAACCCTGTCATAGTGCATATAATTATTGTATCCAGAAAGACCCCGATAGACTGAACAAAGCCCTGCTCACAAGGGTGGCTTGCGTCGGCCGCCGCAGCTGCCATAGTTATGGTGCCCTGTCCCGCTTCATTGGACATAAGCCCGCGCTTGACTCCCTGGGCAAGCACCGTACCGAAAACCCCGCCGAAAAAAGCATTTGGACTGAACATTCCTCCGAATATCTGCCCAAAAAAGAACGGAAGCTTGTCGAGATTGAGCAAAATAAGCAGCGCAACAACGGCGCAATAAACCGCCGCCATAACCGGAACCACCTTGTCGGTCAGACCGGTGACCTTTTTTATCCCTCCAAAGGTAACAACGCAGGTAAAGCCCAGCATAACAGCCGCAGTGCAGTAATAAAATGCGGAGGTCTTTGCAATTTCGGTACCGGTGACAATTGCTGCCATGCGCCCGATGGCGTCGACGGCATTAAAGCCTTGGGCAGGCAGGCAGCAAAGCGCGTATAGAATAAACAGGCCGGAAAGAGCCGCACCGATCCACTGCTTATCTCCAAGCAGCCTTTTCCCGTAAAAAGGGAGGCCGCCCACGTATTCGTCCCCCTTTTTCTCTTTGAATATCTGCGCCAGCACACTTTCGACATAAGCTGTCGCCATGCCAAAAAATGCCGATATCCACATCCAGACCAGTGCCCCGGGTCCACCCACCGAAATGGCGCCGGTGACGCCCAGTATGTTACCCGGTCCCACCCTCATGGCTGAGCTTAGGCAAAAAGCGGCAAAGGGGGATATGCCGGTTTTGGCTTTCTGCCGGTTAAGCAGCAGGCGCACACCGCTTTTAAAGTGCCGCACCTGGACGAACTTCAGCCTGCAGGTGAAAAATATTCCCGAACCCACCAGCAGTATTACCGCCAAAGAGAAATTGCCCAACACCGGTATGGCGCTGTACCAGGCAAGATTTGTGGGAAAATCCCACAGGAAGTCCGAAAGGGGCCCTATAAAGGAAAAAACTCCATTCACAGCACTAAACACACTCTCCATAAGCTACCTCCACAGCCGCGTGCGGCCATTTTCCCTGTTTGCTACAAGTATATTCCGGCATACCTCCTTTTCATAGGGACAAAAATGCTTGAAATGCTGCAAATAGTGCTATACAATATTTATAAGTGAGGAGGTGACACAATGCCGGAAAAGATGCAGGAAAAGCGCGGATATTTAGCCGAGGATTTTCGTATTTTCGACCTGAAAGACCGCAAGGCGCAGCGTGTGGACTACCATTATCATGACTTTGACAAGGCCGTTTTGCTGCTGTCAGGCGGCGTCACCTACCTGCTGGGCGAAAGCTCCTATAGCCTGAAGCCGGGAGACCTCCTTCTGGTTCCCTCAGGCGTGGTGCACAAGCCTATAATCCTTTCCTCCACCGACTATGAACGGTATGTCATTTGGATATCCCCTGCCCTGTATGGCCGATACACCTCCGCCGACCTTGCTTCCTGCTTTTCATACGTCAGAGAAGGGGGGCTGGCAAGCCTTTCGCTTTCCACAGGGCAAAAGGCCGCCCTCCTGTCCCGCCTGTCCGCCTTGGAGGAGCTGGGGCGGGGAGAAGGCTTCGGCGCGGAAATCATGTATGAAGCCGGCTTTGTGCAGCTTTTGGTTGAGATAAACCGCCTGATGGGGCAAACCGCAGCCACCGGGAAGCCAAAGCACAGCATAAAAATATCACAGATATTATCCTATCTGAATGACAATTTATGTGACGATATAACGGTTGACAGCTTGGCCGACAGGTTTTTCATATCCCGATACCACCTTATGCGCCGCTTCAAAAAAGAGACGGGGCACACATTGTGGAGCTACATCTCCCGCAAGCGTATTCTGCGCGCCGCCGCACTCCTCCGGCAGGACTATCCGGTCGCAAAAGCGGCGCATGAAAGCGGGTTTGGGGATTACACCACCTTTTTGCGGGCATTTAAAGCAATGTTTGGTATTTCCCCCGGTGTATTTTCGCGGATGCCTGCAAGGGACGATATTGTCGACGAATAGCTTCTTGACAAACAAAGGCCGCCGGACAACGCTGTCCGGCGGTCTTTAAGCGTTTATTGATTCGGAGTTTTCTTGGTGTTTTCAGAGGAGCTTTTATCAAAAACCAAGCGGTATCCGTCGGCGCCGTAAGTCAACGCCCTGTTTACGCGGGATATTGTCGCGGTAGACGCCCCGGTATCTTCGGCAATTGCGGCATATGTTCTGCCTTCTTCAAGCATTTTTGCCACATCCAGCCTTTGTGATATAGCTTGAAGCTCACTCACCGTGCAAACGTCCTCAAAAAACCTGTAGGCCTCATCGATGTTGTCAAGACAAAGAACCGCTTTTAAAAACCTCTCCAAGGAATCGCTTTTAATTTTACTCCTATACAATACCGCCACCCCATTCAAAACATCTTTATATAATTATCGCTGGCTTAGTATAACATAACCTCAAAGAAAATGGAATTAGGTTTTATTATTATTTATGCTATATTTATATTAAATATTATTTGTCGGCTTGCAGGCTTTATTCCCTCCGGCGGCCTGCTCATCAAAATATCTTTTATTTCGCTCACGTCTGCAGAAAAAGGCAGCACCGGACTTATAAGAATGCGCTTCTCCCCGGCAAGCAAAAGCTACGTTAAGGCGCCTCGCCATTGCCCTCAGCCACGAAAAATCGACCGGCGGACCTGATAGGCCCGCCGGTAAATATCACAATATTTCTTTTGTGCGCCTATTTTGCCGCTTTATATGGCAGAACAACGCAAAGGGCTTTGCTTTGACGTCCGCACTTTAAGCTTATCCGCAGGGAGCTTAATCAAGCATCAGCTTTACCAGCTCAAGCGGCTGGACGCTCTTTCCGTCCTTATACGCCCGCATGTTTCCGCCGGAAATCTCATCAATAAGCATCAGCCCGTCCTTGTCCCTGCCAAACTCAAACTTGATGTCGTAAAGCTCTATTCCCTTTTTGGCAAGCTCTTTCTTGACGATGGCGCCTATTTCTCTCGTCATTGCCTTCAGCACCTCGTACTGCTCAGCGCTCAAAACCCCCAGCATGTCAAGCGCATCCTTAGTGATGGGAGGATCTCCCCGGTCGTCATCCTTCAGCGTAACCTCCACAAAGCCGTCAAGAGGCTTACCCTCGGCAACAAGGCCGCCATATCTTCTGAAGAAGCTGCCGACAGCGCGGTAACGGCAGATGACCTCAAGCCCTCCATTCCCGAAGGTTTGCGCAGGATGCACCGTCATAGTGCCATTTTCCACGTCGGCGGAAATCATATGGGTTCTTATTCCCGCTTCCTCGATCTTCTTAAAGAAGAACTCAGTCAGCCTAAGGCCGCCCTTGCCCATTCCTTCTATCGACAGTCCCACTGTGTTGGCGCCGGGATCGAAGACACCGTTTTCTCCCGTTGCGTCATCCTTAAACTTCAGCAAATAGCTGCCGTTCTCCAGATCGTAGACCGTCTTGGTTTTCCCCTCGTAAACATGCTTCATTTTCTTTTCTCCTTCTTGTCCAGGATGAATAACGTCGCTTGTCAACTCATTCAGATATTACAGAAATATTATACATTATTTTCACCCGTTGCAAAGCAGTTTTGTCGTTCTGCGCACAATTTTGTAATTTTTCCACATAAAAAAGGGGCGGGCGCAAAGGATATACGGTCATCTTTGCGCCCGCTTTCCGTTTATTTTTCTTCCTTGGCCTTCATATCGACCTCGTACATGCGAAAAGCGTTCTTATTTTCCTTTTTCGCATGGTACATGGCTATATCGGCATACTTGAGCAGCACATGAAAATTGGCCGAATGATCGGGATATTTTGCTATGCCGATAGACAGGCCTACATTAAAGCGCTTGATGCTCTCGTTCTTCACCCGGGTCTGCAGTCCTTCGATAAGCTGCGCGGCGTATTCGCAGGCCGCCTCATCATTTGCCGGAGCAGAAGAAACAATAATAAACTCGTCTCCCCCTATTCGCGCGGCTACGTTGAGCGCCCCCGCCGTAGGGCGGAAGGCCTTTGTCCCCTCAGACACCTGGGAGCTTATAAGGAAGCTTGCAATATCCTGCAGCAGCGCATCGCCCGCATCATGCCCGGCGGTGTCGTTGACCGACTTGAAATTGTCAAGGTCGATAAAATACAGGTAGAAAATGCCGGTACTCCTGTCCTTGGTCATCACCTCAAGGTAATCCATAAGGTACTGGCGGTTTGGCAGCCTTGTCAGCTTGTCGTAATTGGCCTGGCGGAACAGAATGGCCTGCATTTTGCGTATCCTGTCCAAAAGCACGCTGAGCAGAACTGTCATGGATACCAGCATGACGCCTACCAGTGATATGAGGATTATCACGTTGCGGTACTGTGCATCCTTATTGCGCTCGATAAACCCGTCCTCAATGTCGGCGCTTACAATACCGACAAGTATGCCGTTATGGTAAAGAGGCACTGCCGCCGTGGCGAAGCTGCCCCACCGGTCATCCATATTGATGGCCTGGGCGGCATTGATGCCTTGAAAGGCTTTCAAATGCACTTCTCCCGGAGTATATGAATCAAAGTACCCTTCAATTTCAGAATCGGTATCAAATACGAAATAGTATTCGTCGCCGATTTTTTTCAGGGCATATATATATTTGGCCCCAACTTCATTTGCCATGCTTTTCAGTCCGGACAAAGTATGTAGCGCCTGGCTGCTGCTTTCTACGTCCTCAGCGCTGTTGAGAGATACAAAAAGCTCACCGTCTATAAGCTCTCTTGCCGCAACGGCAATGGCAAGCATGCGCTCTTCAACGCTTTCCGTAAGTATATTCTGCGAATCCTTGTAGTTTTTTATAGCCATGGCCGCCATGACCATCATCAGCACTGCACAAAACGCAACGAACATCCAGACGACCTTCGTTTTGGACTGCGCCGTAAATCCACTGCCTTGCTCCATTAATGCACACCTCTCATAAAGCGCGAAGCGGTGCCGCGCTGTAAATACGCAATTTCCAAATAATAAATATGATTATATAATATTTCTTTTATGCGCTTCAAGTATATTTATACTTTTTCTTCATTTCGCGGCTTGACATAGCTCCGCTGCCGCATCACCTCCTGCCCCCTCCTCCGGGAAGAAAGGGAATAGCTTTAAGGCTATCCTTTACACTGCGAACTGAGATACTTTTCAGCAAAATAGAGGTGTTTAAAGCTTGTTAGTATATAAATACCGAAGCATCCCCTGCTGCGCTTACCGCATCCCCTTTTCCGCGCTTTACATTTCCTCCAACTTTTAACGTTTTCATACAAAATTATTTGCCATTATTGCCCAAGATATAGTAAAACTTTACTGGTCATGCTATAATATTTATACCAAAGTAGTGTTAATACCGTTTTATAGTTGTATTGTTAAGATTCGGGAGAATATATGTTTAATTTTGATTTTGCGTATTCTCAAACTATGCAGCTCCTGCTTTTTGTAATTTCTTGTGCCACCACGCTTTACCTTTATATACTTGTCACAAACTCAATTTTGCTGCTTTACAGCACAACTGCCACACTGGGCCGCAAAACGGTGTTTGTCCTTGTCGCCGGATTGTGTCTCAACAATTTATGGACTTACGGCGTATATTTTGTCGGTGGCCTGCTGTCCTTCTCACCGATCGTCTACAATCTTGTAACGGTTCCTAATCCGGTTTTTGCACTGTTTTTTGTGCTTCTGGGTATATGCTTGTTCAAGCTGTCGCCCTTCCGCTCAATCCGGCTGCTGGGAAACATATATCTGGGCATTATGTGCGTTAAGCTTCTGCTTCGCTTTATCGGATTTGCGCTGTTTCCGCAAAACGGCATCAGTCACAACTATTTTTCCGACTGTGTTTCCCTGTTGCTTGGTTCGGTGATCCATACCTTTTTGTACCTTGCCATAAAGCGTTACTCCCAAAGGCCGGACAACATCATACACCTGGCGGACAATGTTCAAACAAGCCCCTTGTGGATGGAGTTTTCCGCCTTTTTTCTTAAAACCGCCTTGCTGTATACGCTTACCGTGATATACCCGCTTTACGCCGGTAAAAGCGAAAATCTGAACATTTTTATAGTGTTTATAATTCTGCTTGCAAGCCTCTCCTGAAACTTATTATGGGACAGCAAGCGCAGTATGGACACGGCATTGCGGGACAAAGCCATACATATAAGGAACCTTAACAGTGTAATCGATGATTTCACAGCGCTCAGACATGATATGAACAATACCCTGCAAAAATATGAGGGTTATATTTCTTCCGGAAATCTGGAGGCCTTGAGTGAGTCTCACCGCGCCCTGTTCAGCACCGCAATAACAATCAGCCAGCAAACAATGCTCAGCCGTCATTCTGCCGAAAGCCCCGCCCTGGTCACCCTTTTTATTGACAAATGCAAAGCGGCGGAGGAAGCGGGAGTGTTTCTGCGCACTACGGTTCTAT
>JAVBSJ010000049.1:0-5267 GCA_031547105.1 Oscillospiraceae bacterium | reverse complement strand
GGATATAAGTTTGCCGACAATGCCAAGATTCTGGATTTGGACTCCCTGCGGACGGCAACTGTCATACCCTCAAGGCTTGAGGGCGTGTCCCTGACAAGCGAAAAAATTGCCCTGTGCCTGCTTGACGGCAACGGGAATATTTCTGAAATGATACTGAAAAAGGCCACAGGAGACACAAAGGATTACTGCTTTATAACCTCGGTGACCGAGGTCAACACACCGCTTACCGTAAGCTCGGCCTACCAGTACGTACTGGGAGGGCAGGCGCTGACCTATGCCAACCAGTCCAAGATAATGAATGTCAGTGTCGGCCCGGCCGCTATCACCTATAAAGACGGGCAGCTATCCTCCTTTGCCAATCTTAAGGGGGGGACGGTAAGCTTCCTTTCTGCCAACACAATAACCATTAGCGGTGAGGACTGGCCGGTTTCACAAAATGTGTATGTGTATATTACCGAAGCCGGGCCGAAGTGCTATCTGACACAGCTTAGCCAGATCAATCTCAGCGATTACAATGTGAGGGCCTACTACGATGATGTCAAAACAAACGGCGGCTGCATAAGAATCATCACCGCCGAAAAGAAATAGCATACAGGTCAGTAAAGCCCCAGGTCATTGACCTGGGGCTTTGGTTATGCCCGCTTATTCGAAGGTGACTGTGACGCCGGCGCTGACGCCGGTCACCTTTACGGCGCGGTTTCCGCTGCCGTAGGTGCGGGTGCCTTTTTCAGAGGGAATTTTATTTCCGCCTACTGTGAGTGAGCCTGATATTGCGTCAACCCGGATTGAGTAAGCATCGCCGCTTCCCGGCAGAGACAGGGAAACATCGCCGCTGACAGTATCAATGTCCATACTGCCTATCAAGGTGCCGTCAAGGGTGCACACACTGCTGACGGCGGCTAAGCTGACGGTGTGAATCTCGCCCTCTGTGATGGCAATCCCGCCGCTGACGGCGGCAATGCTGAGAGTGTCAATGCTAGGGGAAGTAAGTGTCGTGCGCCCTGAAACCTGGGCGATACTTGCAGACTGCACCATGCTTTCCGGCAGGGTGATGATTATATTCCCTTCGGGGAGCATCAAATCCTTGCCCTGGCGCCAGTCGGTATCGACCAGCAGCTTGAGATGCCCATTCTCAAGGGAGGCTGTCTTGAACTCGCCGGGGAAGCGCTCGTCATATGTCACCGACAGCGTTTCGCCCCAGATGATTTCAATGTTATGGTCGATGGTTCCTATTTCAATTTGGCTTATTTCGCCTTGAGCTTCAAGCTGTATTTCCTTAGGCAGGTCATAAAGCTCAGGCATTTTTTTGTTTTTTCCGGAAAAATCAAACAAGGAAAAGTCAATATTGACCCCATTGATTGCCGATTTTAAATCCACATCGTGGCTGCGGGCATAATATCCCGCCCATAAGCTCATGGCAAGCCCTACCACGATGCAAACAGAAGCCGCAGCAAGGACGGCGCCGCTGATTTTTTTCATATTTTTTCCCTCCTGATAAAGCGTGTGTTGATCCAAGCAAGCGCTTGGCTGAAAGCCTTCACCGTAAAGCGGATAATAAGAGCAGACAGCGACAGGGCAAAGGTCGAAAGTCCGAGAATTAACAGCCCCGCACCCAGCATGCCTATGCCGACAGGCAGAATTAGCAGCTTTGCAAGCCCTGCCACAATAAGCGTCCCCCCAAGCAAAAACATGGCCCCTACAAAGCATACGGCGGCAAGGAGCAGGGCAAACACCGTAATGCATAAAGCAAATATAAGTCCGACTGCCGCGATGATAAAGGGAAAGGCAATGGGGGAGACGATAGCGGCACCGACTAAAACCGCCGCCGCCTTGCCCCAGTTAAGGGTGCTGGGATTATCATTAAGATTTTTTATATGGCTTTCGGCCCTTATTTGGGCGGCAACGGCCTCCGGGCGGCCCAGCTGCTGGCAGATTTCCTGCTCACTGCGGCCTGTGTCAAGGCCGTCGTCAAAGTACTCGCTAAAGTACTCGTTGACCCGCTGCCGTTCCTCCTGGGGCACCCCTTTCAGGTTTTGGTTGAGTATATCGAAAAATGTCTCTCTCGTCACTTTTATTCCCCCTCGTCTGCCGGGATGCTGCCCGGCTCCATAATGTAGTCCACCATTTGCTTTATCTCCGCCCATTCATCCTTAAACTGTTCAAGCTTACTAAAGCCTGTGGGGGTTATGCGGTAATATTTCCTAAGGCGGCCGTTGTGTTCGACGCTGTAGGTTTCTAAACAGCCTTGGGCTTCAAGGCGGCGGAGAATGGGGTATAAGGTGGACTCGGTGATTTGAACGGCGCTCATTGCGTCCTGTACAATTTTGTAGCCGTAAGAATCCCCCCTGCTCAAAACCGACAGGACACAGGCGTCCAGCAGTCCTCTTTTCAGTTGTGCTTCCAATGGAGACCTCCTTTGCGCATAGCAGGATTTGTGATTACAACAATACTATACGACACATAGTATTGTGTGTCAAGGGGTATATAAAAAATTTTAACAGGCATCACACGTGCAAGGAAAGCTCCTCGTTTCTTTAGATAAACCGAGGAACGGGGGATTTCGTTGCAGTGAGATTTTGAAGGGAAAACTAAATAAAAAGGAAAAGCCGTTTTGCTGCTGCTGATTGCGCGGCGCCCCGATTTCCCATTGCCCCCGGTATGCTTATATGTTATACTTGGTCTGGGAAATACACTGACATAATATAGAGCAGGCCGCCAAGACGGGGCTTAACGGGGGTATTTGTGATGATTGAGCAATACGGCAGAATATGGCTTATTGTCTGTCCTTTAATCTTTTTGGCGGGCTTTATCGATTCTATTGCGGGGGGCGGGGGCTTGATTTCCCTTCCCACTTATCTTTTTGCCGGGCTTCCGGCTCACTATGCCCACGGCACAGGCAAGTTTTCCTCCTGCTTTGGGCTGATGTCCTCTTCGCTCAAATACATAAAAGAGGGCAAGGTCAACGTCCGCGTGGCAATATTTTCGGCCATCGGCTGTATGGTGGGCGCCGGAATAGGCACCCGTCTTGCACTTCTTCTGCCGGAGAGGGTCTTCCGCATCGTTATGGTGGCAGCGCTGCCGGTTGTGGCGATCTTTCTCTTCACCCGCAAGGATTTCGGAACAGAGAAGGTGAACTTTGATCCGCTGCCCCTGAAAAAGGAAATGATACTTTCCGCCGTTATCGGCCTGGTGGTGGGAATATACGACGGGCTTGTTGGCCCCGGCGCGGGAACCTTTCTGATAATCGGCTTTACCGGTGTTTTGGGGATAGACCTCTTGATGGCATCCGGCTGCGCAAAGGTTTCCAACATGGCCTCCAACCTTACCTCCATGGCGATGTATATGCTCGGGGGAAAGGTGCTTTACGCCGTAGCCATACCGGCGGCGGTGTCCTCAATAGTCGGCAACTATTTCGGCGCCAGATTTGCTATCAAGGGGGGCGCCAAAAATGTGCGCAAAATGATGTTTGTTGTGCTGGCGCTGCTTTTCAGCAAGCTGGCATACGATTTGTTCCAGGGACTGTAGGGAAAAGGTTAAGTAAAATAATATAAAGCGAAACCGGGAAGGCGATTGCCCTCCCGGTTTCTGCTTCGTAGAATATGTTAAGGGATTTGTGCGCTTATCAGTAAAGGGTTTCCAATACCCTTTCGGCTGCCTCTATGACGTGCTTTGCCAGCACTGCCGTCGTCACGGTGCCCACCCCTGCGGGAACGGGCGTTATGGCGGCGACAATGCCCTCCACCGAAGCAAAATCAACATCGCCCAGCAAATTGCCGTCAGCATCCACGTTTATGCCCACATCGAGGACGATTTGCCCCTCGCGCACATGGCTTGCGGTGACAGTTCCTGCCCTGCCGACGGCAGCCACCAGAACATCGGCTGAGCGGCAGACTGCGGGGACATCGGCTGTTTTTGTGTGGCAGATGGTGACGGTGGCGTCCTTGCCCAGCATCAGAACCGCCACCGGCTTGCCGATAACGTTGCTTCGCCCCAGCACCACGGCATTTTTACCGCGGAGGGAGTACCCGTAGTGCTCCAAAATCTCGATACAGGCCTGCGCCGTGCAGGGGGGGTATCCGCCGCCCATGCCGGAGAAAAGCCCGCCGAGAGAGCCTATGGTGATGCCGTCTATATCTTTTTTGGGGTCAAGGGACTGGCAGATAGTGTCTTCATTGATGTGCTTGGGCAGCGGTCTGAGCAGAAGTACGCCGTGGATGTCTGAATCCCGGTTGAGCTGCCGAACCGTTCCCAGCAGGGCTATTTCCGATATACTTGCCGGCAGGTCGATAACCGTGACGGCAATACCGGCCTTTGCGCATCGGGACACAGCCCCTTTTTCGTACGCTATATCATCAGGCTTGTCGCCAACCCTGATAATCGCAAGTTTTGGCGTAATGTTATGCACCTGCAGCTTTTCGGCCCGCAGGACGAGATCCTGGGTAATTGCCTTGGCAACCGGTGCGCCCTTAAGCAGATCGGCCATAAACGTTCTCCTTACAGCAGTTTGTTTTGGACGGAGGCAAAGATATTGTCTGCGATGGGCAGATATTTATCCAGCAGGTCATTTGCACGTTTGTTCAGCTCCTCCGCCACACCTCTGTCGGACATAGCCTTAGTGTTGATAAACACATTGAGGCTTGCGCCCTTGAGGGCTGAAGCGCAAAAGGCGGCGCCCACCCCCACATCGGAAATGGCGATACGGGTGCCCTTTTCGCCGTATTCGGCAAGCAGGTCGATCCCCTCCGCCGCGCACTGCATGATTTCAAGCGGCACCAGGGAAGCGCTTTTCAGCACCTCAGACATAACTGCCTGCTTCTGCGCTTTTTCCTCCTCCGTGGAGGAGGGGAGGGAGTAAGCCTTTGACAAAGGCTCAAACACGCGGGCGTCTTCTTCAATAAGGGCAAGCAGACGGGCATTCAGAGCTCTGCTTTTTTCCATTAGGGCAAGTAGATCCTCTTCAACTGCGGCATATTTCTTTTTGCCCACGGTGAGGGCGCCCACCATACAGCCCAGGGCGCTTCCGACGGCGCCGACAAGCGCCGATGCGCCGCCGCCGCCGGGGACAGGAGCCTGAGAGGAAAGCTGGGAGATAAACTCCCCTATGCCGGTATTTGAGTATTCCATTAGAAAATACCGCTGATGTTTCCGTGCTCGTCGATGTCTATCTTTTCGGCCGAAGGAACCTTGGGCAGGCCGGGCATGGTCATTATGTCACCGGTCAGGGCAACGATGAAGCCGGCGCCGATGGAGGCCTTAACGGCGCGCAC
>JAVBSJ010000079.1:0-14129 GCA_031547105.1 Oscillospiraceae bacterium | reverse complement strand
CAAGCTGCTTTTGGGCAATTACGATAAATCGCCCGACGGCATGGCGGCAAGCTTCTTTTACCAGTATTTCGGCGACGATATGAAAAAGGCTGTTGACGGCTATGCCAAAAGCGGCAATTTCGCCCTGCTTGAGAAGATTTTTGCCAACCGTTTGATGGAGCATATCAAAAAGGCCAAGCTTGTTGCTTTCGGCATGGAAGTGCCCTTTGCGTATCTGTACTGCAAGGAAAACGAAATCAGCCAGATCCGCATTATCATGACATGCAAAATCAACAACATTTCAAACGAAGTGCTCCGTGAAAGGCTGCGTGACAATTATGCATAAAATAGGTGTCATCGGCGATAAGGATTCCGTCCTTTGCTTCAAGGCCTTCGGCATGGATGTTTTTTCGGTGGTTCCCGAAACGGTGGAGGATAACCGAAAAATCGTTGACCGTTTGGCTCGTGAGGGCTATGGAATCATCTTCATCACCGAGCAAATTGCACAAACAATCACCGAAACCATTGACCGATATAACAAGGATATCGTACCCGCGATAATCCTCATTCCGGCAAACTCCGGCTCCCTGGGCATCGGGCTTCAGCGCATAAGGGACAACGTGGAGAAGGCTGTCGGAATAAACATTTTGGACTAATAATCCATGAAGGGGGGATCCTATTTTGGAAATTGGCAAGATCGTTAAAGTGTCCGGCCCGCTGGTCATTGCAGAGGGCATGGAGGAAGCAAAAATATATGACGTGGTTCGCGTTTCCGAGCGCAATCTGATAGGCGAAATAATAGAAATGCGCGGAGGCAGGGCCAGTATTCAGGTCTATGAGGAAACCAGCATGCTGGGCCCGGGAGAGCCTGTTGTCAGCACCGGCGAGCCGCTTTCGGTTGAGCTGGGCCCCGGCATTGTCGAGGCTATGTTTGACGGCATTCAGCGCCCGCTTGAGGCTATACGCGCACAGGCCGGCGATTTTATTGAGCGCGGCGTAAGCGTTACTTCCCTCAACCGGGAAAAGAAGTGGGACTTTGTCGCCACAGCCCAGATTGGCGCCCGTGTTTCGGCCGGAGATATTCTCGGCTATGTTCAGGAAAACGTCCTGCTCAAGCACATTATCATGGTGCCGCCAAACGTGGAGGGCACCCTTAAGGAGCTTAGCAGCGGCAGCTTCACTGTTGTGGATAGAATCGGCGCTATTGACACCGCAAAGGGGGAGCATGCGCTTACCCTGATGCAGAAATGGCCTGTTCGCCGCCAGCGCCCCATTAAGGAAAAGCTCTCTCCCGAAGCCCCAATGGTCACCGGTCAGAGGGTCATTGATACGTTTTTCCCCGTCGCTAAGGGCGGTACGGCTTGCGTCCCCGGTCCCTTCGGTTCGGGCAAGACGGTTGTTCAGCATCAGCTGGCAAAATGGTCGGACGTTCAGATGGTCGTATACGTCGGCTGCGGTGAGCGCGGCAACGAAATGACCGACGTGCTTAACGAGTTCCCCGAGCTTAAGGATCCTATTTCGGGTGAGCCGCTTATGAAGCGCACCGTGCTTATCGCCAATACCTCAAATATGCCCGTTGCCGCCCGTGAGGCATCTATCTACACCGGCATAACCATCGCCGAATACTTCCGCGACATGGGTTATTCCGTTGCCCTTATGGCCGACTCCACCTCCCGCTGGGCGGAAGCTCTGCGCGAAATGTCCGGCCGACTTGAGGAAATGCCCGGCGAAGAAGGCTACCCTGCCTATCTCGGCTCCCGCCTTGCGGAGTTCTACGAGAGAGCGGGGCGCGTTATCTGCCTGGGCTCCGACGGCAGAATCGGCACACTGACGGCTATCGGCGCCGTTTCTCCCGCAGGCGGAGATATTTCCGAGCCTGTTGTTCAGGCCACCCTGCGTATAGTCAAGGTGTTCTGGGGCTTGGACGCCAACCTGGCCTACAAGCGCCACTTCCCGTCAATAAACTGGCTTAACTCCTACTCCCTGTATCTCGACAGCGTCACAGCATGGCTGAATGCAAACGTCGATGAGAACTTCGGCGCCCTGCGCCTTGCGGCTATGACCCTTCTCCAAGAAGAATCCAACCTGGATGAAATCGTCCGCCTTGTTGGCTATGACGCATTGAGCGAGAGAGACCAGCTTAAGCTGGAGACGGCCAAGTCCGTCCGTGAAGACTATTTGCAGCAAAATGCCTTCCACGAGCTGGACAGCTATACCTCTCTTAAGAAGCAGAAAAAGATGCTCGACCTTGTTCTGACCTTCGGCGAGGAAGCGCAGAAGGCGCTGCAGGCCGGCGTTTATCTGAAAAAGATACTTGCCCTTGAAGTGCGCGACAAGATCGCCCGCGCAAAATATATCGACGAAGCCGACGTTGACACAATGGACGGCATCAAGGCTGAGACCATCAGCGCGCTGCAAAATCTGATTAATGAGGAGGCAGCAGAATAATGGCAGGAAATAACATCCAAAAGGAATACAGAACGGTATCGGAAGTCGTCGGCCCTTTGATGGTTGTCGAAAGAGTTGACGGCGTCAAGTTTGACGAGCTGGTTGAAATCGAAATCCAGACCGGCGAAATTCGCCGCGGAAAGGTTCTTGAGGTCAACGGTGACCGTGCCGTTGTCCAGCTTTTCGAAAATGCCCAGGGCATAAACCTTCAGGGCTCCAAGGCCAAGTTCCTCGGCAAGCCCCAGGAGCTTGGCGTGTCCTCCGACATGCTGGGCCGCGTTTTTGACGGCATGGGCAGAGAAAAGGACGGCGGACCCAAGATTATCCCCGAGGCACGGCGCGATATAAACGGTATGCCTATCAACCCCGTTTCCCGCGACTATCCCTCTGAGTTTATTCAGACGGGCGTCTCGGCTATTGACGGCCTCAACACCCTTGTCCGCGGACAGAAGCTGCCGGTTTTTTCGGCTTCCGGTCTTCCCCATGCCGAGCTTGCGGCGCAGATCGCAAGACAGGCCAAGGTGCTTACCTCCGACTCTAACTTCGCCGTTGTTTTTGCCGCCATCGGCACCACCTTTGAAGAAGCACAGTTCTTCATTGATGACTTTACAAAAACCGGCGCTATCCACAGGGCAGTTCTTTTCATCAACCTTGCAAACGACCCGGCTGTCGAGCGTATCTCCACCCCCCGCATGGCGCTGACCGCCGCTGAGTATCTGGCATACGAAAAGGATATGCACGTTCTGGTCATCATGACCGACATCACCAACTATTGCGAAGCCCTGCGTGAGGTTTCTGCCGCCCGTAAGGAAGTCCCGGGGCGCCGCGGATACCCCGGATACCTGTACACCGACCTTGCCGGGCTTTATGAGCGGGCAGGAAGAATCAAGGGTCGCGGCGGCTCCATAACCCAGATCCCCATTCTCTCCATGCCGGAGGATGACAAGACCCACCCCATCCCCGACCTTACCGGATACATCACCGAGGGGCAGATCATCCTCTCCCGTGAGCTTTACAGAAAGGGCGTATTCCCGCCCATAGACGTTCTGCCCTCCCTGTCCCGTCTTAAGGACAAGGGTATCGGCCGCGGCAAGACGAGAGAAGACCATGCAGACACCATGAACCAGCTGTTCTCGGCTTATGCCCAGGGCAAGCAGGCCAAGGAGCTGGCCGTCATCCTGGGTGAATCGGCACTTTCCGACACCGACAAGCTCTACGCAAAGTTTGCCGAGGAGTTTGAAAAGCGTTATGTCGCCCAGGGCTTCACCACCAACCGCTCTATTGAGGAAACCCTCGCCATCGGCTGGGATTTGCTCACCATACTGCCAAAGAGTGAGCTTAAGCGTATCCGTGACGAGTACCTTACAAAGTACATGCCACAAAAGTAGCCTATGCGCATAACTCATATAAACCTCAGAGAGAAGGTGCTTAAATGAGGCTTAACGTCAACCCCAACCGCATGGAGCTAAGCAAGCTCAAAACCCGCCTGACCACCGCCAAGCGCGGCCATAAGCTCCTGAAAGACAAACAGGATGAACTGATGCGCCGTTTTATTGAGCTTGTCAAGCGGAATAATGAGTTGCGCAAAAATGTGGAGGAAGAGCTTCTGTCGGCGTATAAGGACTTTGTTTTGGCAAGCGCCATAATTTCCCCCGATATGCTGGAGGAGGCCGTCATGTTCCCCCGCGAGCGGGTATCGTTGGAGGTCACCACCCGTAACGTGATGAGCGTCACCGTCCCTCAAATGAAGTTTTCCCGGCTGCTGGAGGGGCAGGACGGCACGATTTTCCCCTACGGATACTTTGGCACCTCTGATGAGCTTGACCGCGCCCTAGTGCGTCTTTTCGACATTCTCCCCAAGCTGCTTGAGCTTGGAGAGGTGGAAAAAACCTGCAATCTTATGACAGATGAAATCGAAAAGACCCGCCGCAGGGTCAACGCTTTGGAATACTCCACAATCCCACAGCTACAGGAAACTATCAAGTACATCAAAATGAAGCTTGACGAGAATGAGCGCGGAAGCCTTACCCGCCTTATGAAGGTCAAGAGCATGATGGAGGAGCAGGCCGAAAGGCAGCTTGCCGCGCAAAGGCTTGCGCAGCAGGGCTCTTCCCAAATGCAGGTGTAATATGATATTCATTGCGCCCGGCCAAAAGGCCGGGCGCTTTTACCACTTTACACTAAACGACAAAAAGATATAATTATACTTGGGACTGATGTCCCTGATACGCACCGAATAAAACTAACCAATGCCGCAGGGTGCAGCGGCGGAACGGATATGGATATGGAAGCAGAAAAGGCATATAAAATCACTATTGCGGGAATGGAGCGCGAATTGCCCTTATGTCCCCTGAACGACTCCCTTTATATCGGCGCCTTCATTATGTTCGGCGATGTTGAGCTGACTGTCGGCTGCGCCGAGGCGCTTTTGGCAAAAGCCCCGGACTTTGACTGCATTATAACCGCCGAGTCCAAGGGCATCCCTCTTGCGTATGAAATGGCGCGGCAAAGCGGCGTCAACAAGTATTATCTTGCGCGCAAATCCCCCAAGCTCTATATGCGCAACATTATTTCGGCCTCGGTCAATTCCATAACCACAGCGGGGGTTCAAACCCTTTATCTGGACGGTGACGCCGCCGAAGCACTGCGTGGCAGACGGGTTTTGATAGCCGATGACGTTATTTCCACCGGCGAATCGCTAAAGGCGCTGGAGGCTCTTGTGGCAAGCGCCGGCGGCATTGTCTGCGGCAGGATGGCCGTTTTGGCAGAGGGTGATGCCATCGCAAGAGAGGACATAATATATCTCGAAAAGCTTCCGCTCTTTGACCGCGACGGGCAGCCGATTTGGTAGCTTCCAAGCAATTATTACGGCGCACCATAGATGATATTTAGGGCGGTCACGCTCTGAAGCAGCAGCCATGTTATGGCTGTGGAGCGACTTTAAACACAAAACAACCCCCTCCGAGCGCCGCTCGGAGGGGGTTTAGTATTGCTTGTTTGCAGTTAAGGGATATGCGGTATGTCTGTAACCGGCACATATTCTCCATCATCGGGCAACTCGCCCTCGTCCGGTTCATCCGGAGGCAGTCCCGGCTCATCAGGAGGCACAACAGGCTCATCCGGGATTACCGGCACGGCATTTCCGTCATTCTCCATATTGTGAACCTTGCAAACCGAGTCGGGATAAATGCAATATGCCTCATCCCCAACCTTGACCGGCACCGGGAAGCTGCGTGTATCAACATATACCCTGACAATCTCCTTAAGCGACCCAATCGGGCAGAAGGCATTGGATGGCAGCCCTGTCTCCCCGCACACCTCCACCATCACATGACAGCCGCAGGTCTCCTTCGGTACATCCTCCTTGGCGACCCTTGCCGTGGCGACGCGGGAGCCGCGCTCATCCTGTGAGCAATAAGCATTGGGTATCAGGCCGCTGTCAAGGCAATAGGTGACCTCAACAAGCTCTGTCTTTTCTGGCAATTTCTTTGCGGGCAGACCTGTATGCACCCGCTTCATAACCTCTTTCCACAGATACAGCGCCGGATTCATGCTGACTCCGGTGATCTCCTGCTGCTTGTCATAACCAAACCACACAACGCCGGTATAATATGGTGTGATACCGGCAAACCAACGGTCATTGTTGGACTGGGTCGTGCCGGTTTTGCCTCCGACCTCAATCCCACCGCCCAGAGCAGCCTGGGTTCCTGTGCCGAAGGAAACAACGCCCTTCATAAGCTCTATCATATATGTGGCGGTCTTGGATTCCATCGCAACCGTCTGCTGCGGAGTGTTTTCCAAAAGGAGGTCACCGAAGGCATCGTAAACAGCGGTGAACAAAACCGGCTCACTGTATATTCCGTCATTGACAAAGGAGCCGTAAGCCGCTGTCATCTCCAGCACGCTGACGCCGTCGGTCAAACCGCCCAGCGCCATAGGGCTTATCATAACGTCAGAAACGATCTCCTTGCTGCCGTCCTTGCGGGTAACCTCTCTCGATTTTACCAAGGAGGTCAGGTTAAGGCGATTATGGGCAAAATCAAATGACTTTTCGGGGGTAAGCCTGTTCACAATATCAACGGCAACCGTATTAAGTGATTTGGCTATGCCGGTTGAAACGGTGACAAGGCCGGAAAAGGAGTTGCTTTCATTCTTGGGCCATCCGCCGCTCCTGAGCTCAAAATCCTTGGGGACGTCATCAATGACCGTAATTGGAGTGATAATATCATGCTCAATAGCGGGGGCATAAACCGTCAGGGGCTTTATTGCCGATCCGGCTGAGCGCTTGGTCTGGGTCGCGCGGTTAAGCACGCGATCCCCCGGTTTAGGGCCGCGGCCGCCGTAAAGCGCCTTTACATACCCGGTATACGGATCCATAATCACCATTGACGCCTGAGGCATAGTGCCGTCCTTCCCCATGATGCCCGGGAAGCTGCCTGTATTGAGAAACACCTCATCCATGGCCTTCTGCACATCAAGGTCGATAGTGGATATAATCTTAAGACCGCCGCCGTAAAGCAGCTGCTTGGCTGTCTCAAGGCTGTATCCTTTTTCCTCTACAAGTGCATCCAAAACCGAATCTATGACCGCGTCCACAAAGTACGACTGATAGCCCTCATTCTGATTGCGGTCTTCCTGCTTGATAACGGCTATCTCCTCAGCCACAGCCTGATCGAACTGCGCCTGATCAATAACCCCGTAGCGCAGCATCTCGCCCAGAACGATCTTGCGGCGCTCGGCATTATATTCCGGGAACCGGAAAATATCATATTTATAAGGATTTTTGGTTATGCCGGCGATGGCGGCGCACTCAGCAAGGGTAAGCTCATTAAGCTCCTTGCCAAAGTAGGTGTAGGCAGCCTGCTTAACGCCGTAGGCACCCTGCCCGAAATATATCTTGTTGAGATACATCTCAAGAATGTCGTCCTTATCGTAGTTTTTCTCCAGCTCAAGTGCGCGCATGATCTCCTGTATCTTGCGCTTGGGTGAGGTTTCCTTGTCACCGGTCAGGTTCTTGATAAGCTGCTGGGTGATGGTTGAGCCTCCGCCGAAGTTGGAGCGAAAAGGAATAATGTAGTTGATTGTCGCCCCTATGGTGCGCTTCCAGTTAATACCGTTGTGGCTTTCAAACTGTGCATCCTCCACCGAAAGGAAGGCCTGCTGCAGCATGTCCGGAATATCATCAATATCCACCCACACGCGGTTTTCCGCGCCGTGCAGCTTTTCAAGCTCTTTAAGCTCCCCGGTTTTGGAATCGGTATAATAAATAAAGCTGGTAAAGTTAAGGCGGAAGCTGTCCAGATTGACGTCGATCTGCGGGCTGACGTATTTGTTTATGTAGTACGCAAAGGCAACGCCGCAAATAGCCGCACAGCAGATCCCTATCAGCACAATTGTAGCAAGGCTGAAAGAAAAATACCGCAGGAACTTTTTGGCTCCCTTTTTTTCTTTTGCTTTTACCATTGGTTTCTCCTTCTGGAACAGGCTGCGGCCAGGAATGCCGATGCAGCCTTTGTTATGTAACATGTATTAACAGGGCATATTATGACCTATATAGTATACCACACTTTTTTAGCTTTTCCACATTTTCTTGCTATTTTGTATGAATGAAGCATTTTCTGGAAATGCTATGCAAAAGAGGTGATTATTTGTGAATCCGGCACGCAAGCGTTTATCGGCAGCCAGCCTGTTTCTGGTGGCGGCCGCTTTGGTATGGGTTGTTTTCCCTCCTGCCCCTCCGCAGCCTGCAGAGCCCGCCGTCACCGGTGTAATGTTTGAGGAGGCAAAATATATCGTCAAGGAGTATCAGGGTCTTGTGGCTGTATTCGTCCCCGATTCTCCCGATGTCCCGCAAAAGCTGTTGGATGCCCGTGTGTCTGCACTGCCGAAGGCCGACCGAAATATGCTTGAAGAGGGCATACTGGTTTATTCGGATGAGGAGCTCTCACGTCTGCTGGAAGATTATGGAGAATAAATACTCAGGGGTGCACCGGAAACATTCCGGCGCACCCCCTTTATTAACTTAGCCGTCACTTTCTGCGATTAGGAGATTAGCTATCCGGCACTGCATCCCCCTCTTTTATTTTCAGCGCCCTTGGCTACGGCACTTCTACCAGCTCTACAACCATCAAGCCTTCAGACGCGTCTGCATCGGCTGTAAAGTAATCGCCCTCAGCGTCCTCAAACACTGTAAAACCACTCTGAAGCATACAGTTTTGCGCTGTTTCCTTAGCCTCTGCGCTGTTGACCAGGCTGACGACCAAAATATCACCTGTATCAAACTGCCCACACTGCTGTGCGATCACCTCAGGCAGGCTCTCTGCTTCCCCTGTGGCTATAATGCAGTATGCGTACGTTTCCTCGCTGTCTTTTATGCTGTTGCCAACACTTTCCAGCGACACGGACTCCACGTGGCTCTCTATTGTTTTCCCATTCTGATCAGTGTAGGCGGCATTCCTTGCACCGACTATGGCGCCCTCTGTCAGCATTACGCAATCCTGCGCTACTACTGCAAAAGGCATTGACGGCGGCGGCGCATCGGTCATCACATTGTAGGCAGCTTCCGGCGGTGCTGCAGCGCCTGCGCGCTTGCCGCTTATATATCCGCTAAACTCAGGCCACAGCATCTTGGCGCCCAAGGCCACTGCCAAAGCGGCACAGGCTACCCCTGTCAGCGTCCTGCCCCACCTGCCGCGCCGCTTAAATCTCGACGCCTCAACAGCGTGCATAATATTTTTGTGCAGCCCTTCAGGAGGGGCGACATCTTCAAACGCCTGCTTTATAGCCAGCAGGTCTTCATAATAGGCGCGGCAGCCAGGACATTGTCCAAGATGCTCTATAATCGCTTCGCTTTGGCTATCATCAAGAACGCCATCTAAAAGCATGCTTATAGCAAGACGATTTTCACTGCAACTATTCATTCAACCCCTCCTTTCATTCTTTCGACCGAAGAGATTGGCTTTTGTTCCCGCTTTGTAACAAAATTGTGCGCACACGCTCCCGCGCCCGCGAAATGCGCGACTTGACAGTTCCAATTTCCAGGCTCAACGCATCGGAGATCTCTTCATATGTCAGGCCGTAAACGTCCCGCATGGTGATAATTTGGCGGTAATTGTCCGGCAGCGCCTCAATGCAGCTCTGTATGCTTTCCGCCAGCTCATTTTTTTCATAGGCAGAAACGGGGTCATAACGCTCATCAGCGATTGTGGAGAAATAGCCTCCGCTTTCCTCATCGGGTGCTTCCAGAGGGACCTCCATCCTGCCGCCCCTTTTTTTGACCAAATCCTTACATGCGTTGACCGTAATGCGGTACAGCCAGGTAGAAAAGCTGCTCTCCTCGTTAAACTTGCCGATAAAACGATATACCCTTATAAACACTTCCTGGCTGATGTCAAGAGCGTCATGTTCATTGCCCGCAAAACGATAAGCCGTGGCATATACTTTTTTCTCATACATCTGGACAAGCTGCTCAAAGGCCGCGGAGTCCCCCCGCTT
The DNA here is from genome assembly GCA_031547105.1 of Oscillospiraceae bacterium. Lineage (GTDB taxonomy): Bacteria > Bacillota > Clostridia > Oscillospirales > Butyricicoccaceae > JAVBSJ01. Next base: position 4,208 of record JAVBSJ010000079.1, on the reverse strand, counting down.
GGCCTTTTTTACCGCTTCCTTTTCATTCACACACGCTCACCCTTTCACTTCAGGAGAAAGGCTCCTTATTTCTTCGCACAGGCTCTCTAGCTGGGAATAGGCCGATACTGCGGCCATTTTGACCTTCATCTGACGCATACCCTTCAATCTGTCAAGATACCACAGACCATGCTTGCGCATCTCCGGCATAGCGCGGCTCTCCCCCTTGAACTCACAGGCAAGACGGGCTTGCAGGCACAGCGCGTCCAGATACAGACCGCAGGTCTTCTCCCCTACCTCTCCGCCGTTATATATGGCAAGGCAGTCGGCAAAAATAAAGGGATTCCCCTGCGCGCCCCGGGCTATCATCACAAAATCAGCCCCCGTGTCCCGCAAAACATCACAGGCTGCCTGAGCTGAGAATATATCCCCGGAGGCAATGACCGGCACAGTGACGGCGTTTTTGACATCGGCCACCGCCTGCCGCGAGGATTGTCCCGAATACATTTGCGTTTTTGTTCTGCCGTGGATGCAAATGGCGGAAACCCCTTCTGCTTCGGCCATTTTGGCGAACTCAACACAATTGACGTTTTCTTCATCAAAGCCGCGGCGGAACTTGACTGTTAGAGGGGTTTGGGCGCGATTTGCCGCGCGCCCCACCGCCCGTATGACTTCAGCCGCCCGCTTCATATCCCGCATAAGGGCACTTCCTTCGCCGTTCCCCACTATCTTAGACACGGGACAGCCCATATTTATATCGATAAAGTCGGCTCCCGAAGTCTCAAGGGCGATTTCCGCCCCTTTCTCCATAACCTCCGGCTCGCCGCCGAATATCTGCACGCCGCATGGGGTATGGCGCCTTTCAAGCTCGATCAGCTTGCGGCTTTTTTCATCCCCATACGTCAAGGCTTTTGCGCTGACCATCTCGGTGTACGTAAGCGCCGCACCCTGCCCGGTGCATACTATTCTAAAGGCGGCGTCGGTCAGCCCCGCCATGGGGGCGAGAAAAAATGGGCTGCCGACCTCAATGCTCCCGATAAAAATCATTTATTAAGTGACTCCTGTACACCGGCGACCCTCTCGACAAAAAATGCCCGGTCGACCGTCATATCATATTTGCGCAGGCCGTGTACTTTCGCAAGCTCATCAGTATAATCATCCAGCCGGTAAAGGCGGAAGCCGACATTGCCGTCCTCATAATGGGTCACAACACCTTCAAACTCCACGCTGTCAATACCTATAAGCTCCCCTTCGGGCGAAAAGCGAATATCAAGACGCATCATACCGCCGATAAGCCTGTCCGGGTCTCTCTGCCCTGAGGCAAAGTTCCCCAGCGAATATGCGCATAGCGTCTGCCCGCCGTCCGGCCTGTCTATCCACCGAAAGGGCTGCAGCACATGAGGATGGCTGCCGATAATCAAATCCGCCCCCAGCTCTGAAAGCAGGCGCGCATAATCCTTTTGATAGGTGGAGGGTGTTTTTGCATACTCAGCGCCCCAGTGCATGCTCACTATCAAAAAATCGCACATGGGTCTGATGCGCTGCATATCCTCAGTAATGGCTGTCTCGTTGATAATATCCACCATCCAGCCGTTGCCCGCCCCCGCGCCAGTATTAAGCCCATAGGTGTAGGACAGAAGACCGACTTTTACACCCTCAACCTCCAGAACAACCGGCTGCCCGGCTGCTTCCTTGTCGGCATAAGCCCCTGCGGTGGCAATAAAGCCGCTTTCCTTAAGCGCCTCTATTGTTGTGCCGACTGCCTTCGCGCCCTTGTCGGTGATATGGTTGTTCGCCAGGGTGGCGACATTAAAGCCGGCATCCGCCAGTGCCGCTGCCGCCTCAAGGGGGGCAGAAAGGGTGGGGTATGCCCCTGCCGTACCGTCCAGAGGCACCTCCTGATTTATTATGCCAAGGTCGCAGCCCTCAAAAAAGGGCTTGATACCCCCATATATAGGGCGAAAATCATATCCATCAGCCGTTTTGCTGTCCCATGACAGAGTATTGTGAAGCAAATTGTCCCCCGCAGCGCCGATGGTAATGACAATATCAGGCGGAACAGGCTCCGGCTCGGGCTCGGGAAGGGGGTCAGCCACAGGGGTATCCTTGGCAGGGTTCTCCGCGCCGGCAGGAGGTGTAACAGGCGGCTTGTCCGCCCCACATGCGCCGAGGAGCGCCAAAAGTAGCAAGATGGCAATACATTTTACCGTAATTTTATTTTTCATAGATAAACCTTTCCCATTTGCATATGTACATGCTTCATTTTACCAAAGAAATGCGCCATTTACAATTACAAAGTATTCCTAAAAGGTTTACAGGACGGTTAAAGCTTCCAAAGCCGCTCTCGGTAATCTGTTTACCGCTGGCGGAGCAGTGTTCTCTGACACTATTCCCCCCGCGGGAATATACTGTAGCAGGCGCCCATTTCAGGCGCCACTACTTTAGTATATTCCGGAGGTATCATGGTCAATCAATCTTTTCCCTCGGACGGTTCTCTGCTGTTCCCCGGCAGGCTGGAGAATTGCCCTGAATCTTCCGTTTTAAATGACAGATTTACAGGATGCTGCGGACGCTGCGGATGCTTCCGCTGCTGCTGCATAGGCCCAACCGGCCCGACAGCACGGATAATTTATGCTCAAAATACTTGCCCCAAATATGGAGAACGGCTTTCCCCTTAAAATCAGCCCACATTCTCCACCACGGTTAAAGTGTATTTGTTATTCTCAATGAAATCTACAATGCGCTTGTACTGGTCCTCGGCCTTGAATTGGATAGTGAGCTCGCCGCCCTCATGAACATAGATTGTTTCAATCAGTTCCACCAATATCCCTTGTGAGAGTTCACAGATGTTTTTGTGCTTCAAAAATCCTTGCAAGTACGGATCGTCGGAAGAAATCCCTTGCTCCATAGTGCCGATCTCGCCCTTGATATGCTCTATGGCCTCTTGAAGCTCCGCCTGCTGCTTTTCAAACTTCTCTTTCATCTTGCGGTACTGCTCACGGGTAATATCGCCGTTTTTCCAGTCAACCCAAAGGGCGGAAATCAAGTCGTCCTTTTTTTCAAGCTCCTGTTCACGGAGCTTTAGCAGATGTTCAAGACGAGTAGATTTTGTCTGCACTACGGGGGCTTCATTGATGTTTTTGATTGCGTCCTCCAGAGCCTCCGTAAGTTCAATGTGCTTTTGGATAACGGTCAAAACGGTCTTTTCGAGGGTATCCAACCGCATTGTGTGTTTGGTACACTTCTCTTTTGACTTGCGCTTGTAGGTAGAGCAGTTGTAGTAAACGAATCCTGCCGACGCCCTCCGTGTCATTGCCTTGCCACAATCTGCGCATTTGAGAAAGCCGGAAAACAAATAGGTTTCTTTTTTCTTTGGAGCAGTTCGGGTATCCTTTTCCTGAAGCTCCTGAGCTTTGTCAAAAAGCTCTGTGTCGATAATCGCCTCATGCGTGTTTTCCACTTGATACCATTCCTCCTCCGGCGTCCTAACAGCATTATGAACCTTATAGCTGATAATCCGCTGTTGGCCTTGTACCATTGTGCCGATATACATTTTGTTTTGCAACAATCTTGAAATTGACGTCCCCATCCAGAGGCCGTCATTTTTCTTTGCGTGGGGATTTTGATACTTTAGACCCTTTTTTACTTTATACAGGGTGGGATTGGGAGCACCTAACTCATTGAGCTTTCGGGCAATGCCCTCTTTACTAAGACTCTCGCCACTTGAACCATCGCCATACACATACCACTGGAAAATATCCCGTACCACCTGGGCGGCTTCTTCATCAATAATGAGAGCATTTTTGTCTGCCGGATTCTTTGCATATCCGTAGGGAGCAAAGGCGCCGATAAACTCTCCGTTACGGCGCTTGTTATCGAAAGTACGCCGGACACTATGGGAAGTCTGCGCTGCAAAACGGTCATTCATCAAACCGTTAATCGGGACCTCCATGCCGCTCACAGCCTCCGGGTTCAGGAATGTATCAACCTTTGGGTCGCCAAGTGTGATAAAGCGGGTGCCATGCAGGGGAAAGAAACTCTCAATGAAATAGCCCTGATCGGAATAGTTACGGAAAGCGCGGGCGAGATTTTTACAGATCACGCAGTTTACTTTCTTTGCCTCCACGTCATGTATCATGCGCTGAAAGTTCGGCCTGTCGTAGTCCGTACCTGTTTTACCGTCGTCAATATACTCGTCAACAATCACATACTCGCCCTGAAAAAACTGC
>JAVBSJ010000087.1:0-11164 GCA_031547105.1 Oscillospiraceae bacterium | reverse complement strand
ACGAGCTTAGCGACACCCCCCAGGCTATCAATGAAGCCCCTTATGAGGCCTGGTTTGTCAAGGTTGGTGACATCACCGACACGGTGGAGCTTTTGACCAAGGAACAGTACGACGAGCTTTGTGCCAAGGAAGCCTAAGCCTCCCGCCCCGGGGCGCTGCCCGCTGCGCCCCACGCCTTACAGAAAGGAAGAATGCTATGGGAAGATATATACCCTCCTCCCCCTCTGAGCGCGCCGAAATGCTGGCAGCCCTTGCCATCAAAAACGTTGATGAGCTTTTTGCCGCAATCCCGCCTGCCGCAAGACTAAACCGGCCTTTGGATCTGCCGGAGGGCAAATCGGAGCTTGAAACACGAAGCTTTATTTCGGCTCTGGCAGCCAAAAACAAGGTTTTCGCCACCGTTTTGAGGGGCGCAGGCGCCTATGACCATTACATACCCTCTATTGTCAAGTACATAACCTCTAAAGAAGAGTTTGTCACCGCCTACACGCCATACCAGGCTGAAATGAGCCAGGGCGTCCTCCAGTCCATATTTGAGTATCAGACAATGATATGCGAGCTCACCGGCATGGACGCTTCCAACGCATCGGTCTACGACATCGCCACCGCCGCGGCGGAGGCCGTCGTAATGTGCCGCGACCGCAAGCGCACCGTGGCGCTGGTGTCGGAAACCTCCCACCCCGATATAATTTCCACCGTTTCCACCTACTGCTGGGCCACCGGCAACGAAATGAAGCTGGTTCCCGCAAAGGACGGCGTCACCGACAAGGAAGCGCTTGCCTCCCTGCTGGCTGATAACACCGCCTGCTTCTTTGTCCAAAGCCCCAACTTTAACGGCCTGTTTGAGGATGTCCCGGCATTGAGTGAAGCAGCCCACGCAGGGGGGGCGCAGCTTATAATGGGCTGCAACCCCATTGCCCTTGCCCTGACTAAAACTCCCAGAGAGCTTGGCGCCGATATTGCGGTGGGTGAAGGGCAGCCTCTCGGCCTCCCACTCAGCTTCGGCGGCCCTTATCTGGGCTTTATGACAACCACCTCGGCAAACATGCGCAAGCTGCCGGGCAGAATCGTCGGACAGACGGTGGATCACGACGGCAACCGCGCCTTTGTCCTCACCCTCCAGGCGCGGGAGCAGCATATAAGGCGTGAAAAGGCCTCCTCCAACATCTGCTCCAACCAGGCTCTTTGCGCCCTGACCTCCGCCGTTTACATGACCACCATGGGGGCAAGCGGCATTAAGGAGGCCGCAAGCCAGTCCCATGCTAAAGCCTGCTATCTGGCAAACGCCCTTTGTGCCATTCCCGGCGTTTCTATGAAATACAGCGGCGAGTTTTTCCATGAGTTTGTAACCGAAATGCCCCATAGTGAACGCGTCCTTTCTGCCCTCGAAGCGGAGAGCATTCTGGGCGGCCTGCCTGTTGACGGCGGCATTCTGTGGTGCGTCACCGAAAAGGTCTCTCGGGAGACCCTTGATAAAGTCGCCGCCATCTGCAAAAAAGCAATAGAGGAGGAGAAATAATGAAGCTGTCATATGAAAAAAGCACCCCCGGTCACGGCACAGTGATTCTCCCCCCCTGTGATGTGCCGGTTTGCTCCCTTCCCGCAAGCCTGCTTAGGGAGACTCCCCCCATGCTGCCGGAGCTTGCCGAAACGGAGGTCAGCCGCCATTATACCGAGCTTGCCAAAAGGGCTTTCGGCGTCAACAACGGCTTTTACCCTCTGGGTTCCTGCACCATGAAGTATAACCCCCGCATAAACGAGGAGATGGCCTCTCTGCCCGGCTTTGCCTCCATCCACCCCCTGCAGCCCAAGGATACCGCGCGCGGCTGTGAGGAGGTTTACACACTGGCCCGCAAATACCTGTGCGAAATCACCGGCATGGACGACATGACCTTCCAGCCCGCCGCCGGCGCCCACGGGGAGTTTATCGGCCTGCTGCTTATCAAGGCCTATCATGAAAGCCGGGGGGAAGGGCACAGGAACAAGATAATCATTCCCGATTCTGCCCACGGCACCAACCCGGCCTCCGCCGCCGTTGCGGGCTACAAGGTTGTCTCCATTCCCTCATCATCAAACGGCTGTGTCGATCTGGCTGCGCTGCGCGCCGCCATTGATGAAAACACCGCCGGTCTCATGCTGACCAACCCCAACACCCTGGGTATTTTTGACACCAATATTCTTGAAATCACCGACGCCATACATCAGGCAGGGGGTCTTGTTTACTACGACGGCGCCAACCTCAACGCCATTATGGGCAAGACCCGCCCCGGCGACATGGGCTTTGACGTTATCCACCTCAACCTTCACAAGACCTTCTCCACCCCTCACGGCGGGGGCGGCCCCGGCTCCGGCCCGGTGGGCTGCAAGGCCCTGCTGGCGCCTTTCCTGCCCGAAAGCGCCGTCGCCAAAGGCTCCATGCCCAAAATGCAGGCCAAAGGCTTTTACGGCCACTTCCTCGTTGTTCTCAGGGCGCTGACCTATATCGCCACATTGGGCTCCGATGGCATTACGGAGGCCAGCGAAACCGCCGTCCTCAACGCCAACTACATGATGAACAGGCTGGGCAAGGTGTTTGACATCCCCTTTATTGAGGGCTACTGCATGCATGAGTTTGTCCTCTCCCTTGACGGCCTCAAGACCAAAACAGGGGTTTCTGCCCTTGATGTGGCAAAATCGCTGATCGACCGCGGCATACATCCGCCTACCATGTACTTCCCCCTGATAGTGAAGGAGGCGCTCATGCTTGAGCCTACCGAGACGGAGAGCAAGGCCACCCTTGATGAAGCCTGCGACGCGCTGATTGCCCTCTTTGAGGAGGCGCAGGTCAACAGCGAGTACATGCACAACGCCCCCCATATGGCGGCCATCAGCCGTCCGGACGAGGTCGAAGCCGCAAGAAACCCCATTATCCGATACACCAGATGATTACAAAACCGATTTTCTATATTGAGGGTCAAAAGGACCCCTGCTATAATTTAGCGCTTGAGCAATACTTTTTTGAGCGGCTTGCCGAGGGGGAGTTCATGCTCTTCCTCTGGCAAAACCAAAACACCGTGGTCATCGGCAAAAACCAGTGCAGCTACGACGAATGCAATACCGACCTGCTGGAGCAGGAGGGGGGCATCCTTGTGCGCCGCCTTTCGGGCGGGGGAGCGGTGTATCACGATGACGGCAACATCAACTTCACTTTCATCGGCAGGGAGGCCGATTATTCGGTGCCGCGGCAGCTTTCGGTCATAACTGAGGCGCTTAAGCCCTTCGGCATACATGCCGAGGCCACAGGGCGCAACGACATCGCCATAGACGGCGCAAAGTTTTCCGGCAACGCCTTTTACGGCAGGGATGGCAAAAGGCTGCACCACGGCACCATCCTCCTGCGCGTTGACACGGAAAAAATGTCCCGCTATTTGCGCCCCGACCCGGAAAAGCTGAAAAAGCACGCCGTACAGTCGGTTCGCTCCCGGGTCTGCAACCTGATTAATCTTGTGCCGACACTGACTGTCGGAAGCATCCAGCAGGCGCTTATTGATGCCTTCTGCCGGATTTACGGCGGAGGACAGGAGTTCATCCTGCCGCCGGAGGGGATAGCGCGGGCGCAGGAGCTGCGCGCTTTCTATGCCGATCCGGCCTGGCGGTATGACCGCGCCCTTCCCTTTGCAAAAAAGCTCAAAAGCTTTTTCCCCTGGGGCGGGCTGACCCTGGGCTATTCCCTTAAATCTGACGCTATGTCTGATGTTCATGTCTACTCCGACGGCCTGGACGGCGAGGCGATCGCGGCTATCCCCTCTCTGCTTGAGGGTTGTCCCACTACGGCGGCAGCTGTGCTCGCCCGTCTGGAAGGGCATCTCCCCGCACCCCTGCCATATGATATTTCATCTCTTTTTGCAGTGCAACAGAACAATTAGGAGGTGCATTTTATGCACTACCAGCTAATTATAATCGGCGGCGGCCCTGCCGGCTACACAGCCGCCATCCGCGCCGCCCAGCTTGGGCTGAAAACCGCCCTGGTGGAGCGCAACGCCCTGGGCGGCACCTGCCTCAACCGGGGCTGTGTTCCCACCAAAGCCCTTCTCCACTGCGCAGAAGTTTACGAAACGGTGAAAAGCGCCGCCGCCAGCGGCGTCACCGCCGGAGAACCGACCTTTGACTTTGCCGCAATGCACGCCCGCAAGGGTGCTGTTGTGACACAGCTTAGGGAGGGGGTAGCTCAGCTTATGTCGGCCAACGGCATAGATGTGCTTCACGGCACCGGTGTTGCGACCGCCCCCGGCAATGTATCCGTCGGCGATGAGGGCTACACCTGCGACAATATCCTGATCGCCGCAGGCTCTATACCCTCTGTACCCCCTATTGAGGGTTCAACACTTAGCGGTGTGGTCACCTCCGACCATCTGCTGGAGGGCGCTCCCTCATTTCCCCAAAGCCTCGCCATTATCGGCGGCGGCGTCATCGGCATTGAAATGGCCTGCCTTTACAGCAGTCTTGGCTGCAAGGTCACCGTTATTGAGGCTCTTGACCGTATTCTCCCCCTGCTGGATAAGGAGATCGCCCAAAACCTGAGCATGATCCTCAAAAAGCGGGGCATTGAGATATTCACCTCTGCCTCGGTAAAGTCTATCGATACCGCGGATGGCGGACTGCGTTGCAGCTTTGTTTACAAGGACGCCTGCCAGACGGTCACCGCCGAAAGGGTGCTTATTTCCACCGGACGCAAGCCCAACATGGTAGGGCTGTTTGACGGGCCTGCTCCCGAGCTGAACGGGCGGTTCATCAAGGTCGATGACCGCTTTGAAACCTCTATCCCCGGAATATACGCCGTGGGCGATGTTATCGGCGGTATGCAGCTTGCCCACGAGGCTGAAGAAGAGGGGCAGGCCTGCGTTGAGATTATTGCCGGCATCCGGGAGGGCAGGCACGACGCCGTTATCCCCTCCTGCGTCTATACAAATCCCGAAATCGCCTCCGTCGGTCTGACCCAGGACGACTGCAAAAATAGCGGCATTGCCGTAAAAATTGGCAAATACATAATGGGCGGCAACGCGAAAACCATTATCGAGCAGGCCGAGCGCAGCTTTATCAAGCTGATTTTCGCCGAAGAGGGTGAAAAGCTGATAGGCGCACAGCTTATGTGCCCCCGCGCCACCGATATTATAGGGGAGCTTACACTGGCCGTCACAAACGGCCTCACCCTCACTGACATATTAAGCACCTGCCACCCTCATCCGACATTTACCGAGGGGGTAGCGGAGGCCGCCGCCATCGCCGCCGGGCGTCCTGTCAACACCGCCCCTGCCAAAAGGCTGGGCAAGTGATCTTACGGCGGAGTTCTTTATGATCTTACTTACCCTTTTCCTCTCTTTCCTTTATAAAGCAGGACGGATGCCTTTTGGCATCCGTCCTGCTTTTCCCTCGTTTTACCCGGTGGCGCAATCACAAATAAAAACGGCACGGCCAAGGGCCGTGCCGTTAAAGTATATGCTTATTCTGCCTCGTAAATCTTATCCCCTGCGGGGGGCTGTGAAAGGGGCTGCTGTGTCGTTTTGCTTACATCGCCTGTGATATTAACAACGACGACCTCCTGCGTATTGACGAGATATTTTATAACGCCCTTGCCGCCGCCGTTGGCGTTTGCAGTGACATCAAAGGTCACCTTGTGAACCGTCGGCAAAGGCATGGAGTAGCTGTCTGCGTAGGCAAAATGCCCGCGCATGCTGCTTCCGCTTAAAGCCCCGTCGCGGACAGAGACACTCATGGTGAAGTCAAAATCAAGACCCATGCCCATGTACCCTATCATGTCCTCGGCTTCTTCCTGTGTGTAATACCCAAACTCTACAAAGCGATCCGCCAGCAGCTTGGGCGTCAGGGTAGTTGTATAGGTTTTATCGCTGCCGCTGCCGGTAACGGTGATATATTTGTCATCCATCATAACCCGCAGAGGCACGACAATATCCTCCACCATCTCGGCAGGGGAGGTAAAGGCATTGTACAGGCTATCCCATTCAAGCTCTGCTTTTACCTGCTCAATGACCATTGCGCTGACAGAAAAATTGCCCATAAGCTCCTTCGTTTGCGCAAGAGCCTCGGCGTAATAAGGCATTTCAAACTTAATCCAGGTGTCATCCTGGACTTCGCCTTCAGTAAGCAGGTTTGTGCGGTTTGTGCGCACATAAAGGATACCCTGAACCATATCCATGATGAGCTCGCACTTGCCGCCGTCAATAAGGCTGACCATCTCGTCCATCTCTTCGCCGTAGAAATCCTCCAGCATGGTGCGGAAGTCGCCCAGCTTAAGGCTGGTGGAATACTGACCCGAAAGCGCGTTTTCATTGCTAAGCATCTCGCCTGTCATGGAGAAGCTGCCCGGCGCAAAGCCGCTGCTTCCCGGCATGGTGGCGGTAATGGTGAGCTTTTCACTGCTTTTAAATGTGCCTGTCCGTGTCTGGGCTTTATACGCCGCCTTCACCATAGCATCAAGGCCGGTAAAATGGCTGTCGATGTCCTTTTGAATGCCGCTCCAATCGGTGACATAGGCTGTGCGGGAATAGCTGTTCCAGTTGACGGAATAACCGAATATTGCCGCCACGTCAGTCAAGCGCACAAAAATCTCACCGCTGTCCTCCGCCACATAGGGCGCAAGCTGCAGCGTGTAATAGCTGGCCTTGCCCTGTGCGGGCAAACGCATAACGCTTGTGCTCCCCACCGTGAACCGCAGGAGCGTACCATCCTTAAGATAGGCATCAACCTCTTTATCCGTGCGGGTGACCGATGCGCCAAAGGCCTCCAGCAGCTGGGCGGCCGGGGCGTGCAGCTTGCTGCCGTCCTTTTGGGAGATCACAGGGCCGGCGCCCTTAAACCAGATATACTCGCTCCCAACGCAGATATTTACGCCATAGGGCTGGGGCAGATAGGGGGCATACATATCGATGTACCACTGACCCGAGTAATAATAGTCGTCGTCATAGTCATCATACTCGTAATAATGGCCGTCCTCGTAGCCGCCCTCATAGTCGTCATACTGATAGTAATAGCCGTTATCATCGTAGCCGCCGTCATAGTCTGCGCTGTCGGCGGGGGCGGAAATGACCCGCACTTCTTCCTGCGCAAAAGCCGCAGGCGCAAAGGACAGCATCATGGCAAGCGCCATAATAAATGCGATGTGTTTCTTCATGTGGCCTCCTCCCAGTCGATACTAATACGACTGTGATATAATGTTTAATATTTTACCATAGTACAGGCTCCCTGTCTATAAAAACAAGGCGTACCTCTGCTATGCTGCCGGGGATATACGCAATTTCCCTCTCCGGTCTGCGGTCAAGCCCGGTTTGACAAACTTGCTCTGGCAGTTTTGGGGCGCATGGAGTAAAATGCAGGTAGACGTTCTTAAAACAGCATTTTCGCCAATGCTGTCACTTTACCTATACAGGAGAAATGCCATGGAAAGCATTCTGACCGTTTATTACTCCTTTTCCGGCGCGACAAAGGCCGTGGCGGAAAGCATAGCCCTTCTGAGCGGCTGTGACCTTATGGAGCTGGCGCCGGAAACACCCTATTCCTTTGCTTCCAACACAGCTGCCAGGGAAGTACGGCAGGAAATAGAGCGGGGCTTTTGTCCCCGGCTTGTATCGGGCAGCGCCGACCTGTCCAAATACGGCACCATATTCGTCGGCACCCCCAACTGGTTTAAGTCCGTTGCACCTCCCGTTCTGTCCTTTTTGCGCTATAATGACTTCTCCGGCAAGACTATTGTTCCATTCTGCACCCACGGCGGGGGTGGTTTTGGTCAAATTGAGACCCGCATGGCGGAGCAGTGCCCCGATGCCAAAGTGCTTAAGGGTTTTGCCGTCACCGGAGAGGCTGATACGGAAGAGCTGAGGGCATGGCTGAAGGCCATCGGCATACTTGAAGAATAATGCTGTTTTCAGGACAGCGCAATAAAGAGCGCTAGGGAACATTTCCCTAACGCTCTTTGCATAGAAGCTGCTTGTTTTGCGTATCTATTTTTCAAACTTTGCGTAAAGCCCGGCAGAGGCAAGGCAATATCAAGGTCAGCATGCTTCCTTGCCTGTTCCTTCACACTGCAATTATACCCCGTTTGCCGCCCTTGTCTTTGGGAAAACCACTTCGATTTTAGTGCCCTTGCCTTCCTCGCTTTTGAGGCTGATTGCCGCCTTATGCAGCGCCGCGGCGTGCTTGACAATGGCAAGGCCGAGTCCGGTCCCCCCCGTCTCCTTGGAGTGGCTTTTGTCCACCCTGTAGAACCGCTCAAACACCCGCGACTGGCTCTCCTTCGGGATGCCTATGCCGGTATCCTGTACTGTGAGGGACACTCTTCCCCCCCTGCCGCTTACGAAAATATCAACGCTTCCCCCAGGCAGGTTATATCTTATGGCGTTTTCGCAGAGATTGTACACAAGCTCGGTCAGCATGGTTCTGTTGCCCTCTATTATCCCCTCATCACCCAGAAGGGTGACCATAACACCGGCTTTTTCGGCGCTGGGTTCAAGGCTGTCACATACGCTGCGGCAAACCTCCATAATCGAAGTGTTTTCAAAGGCAATATCGCTTTCCGGCTCATCCAGCTCGGTCAGGCGAATAATGTCGCCGATTAGGGCAATCATGCGCCCCGCTTCCTTATGTATGCGTGAGGCAAAGGCCTTGACGTCCTCCGTTTTTACCATATCGTTCTCAATCATTTCGGCGTAGCCGGAAATGGAGGTCAAGGGGGTTTTAAGCTCGTGGGAGACATTTGCGGTGAACTCCTTGCGGACGCTTTCGTTGTGCCGTTCCTTAAGCTGGTATTCCCGTATCGACGCCGCAAAGGGGGCAAGCTCGGGGTAAGGGACATGGTTTTCAATGTCAGCAAGATTTTTTCCCATTTGCTCGATAGGCTTTACCAGCTTGCCGGTGAGAAATATCGACAGCCCCACCGATAACAGCAGTATTCCGAAGGCCGAAAGGATGATGACCGGCAGCGTCTTGTTCCACAGGGCCGACATTATGCCCACATCCTGCGCAACCCGTAAAATATTGCCTGAGGACAGCCGAATGGCATAATAATAGGTGTTGTAGCCCATGGTAGCCGACTTGCGGCTGCTTTCCCCTTCTCCCTTTTCAATCGCCGCGGCAATTTCCTGCCGGGACAGGTGGTTATCCATTTCCGCCCCATGTCCTGTGCTTTCATAGACGACCGCGCCTGTTGGGGATATTATGGTGATTCGCAGTCCGTCTCCCTTAAACACTTCGGGAGACACCCCCGCCTCAACGGCACTGCGCATTACCAGCCCCGCTGTCCTTATATCAGCCCGCGCCTGCTCTTCAAACGCGCGGTGAAGCGGCAGTAATATCAGCAGGGCAGTCAATGCCATTGACAGCATGCCGATAAAAAACAGCCGTGAGTTTATTTTCTCCTCCAAGAAGTCACCTTCAATCTATTTTATACCCCACATTGCGCACCGTTTTTATATACGCGCCGCAAGCGCCCAGCTTCTGGCGCAGTGTTTTGATGTGCATATCCACCGTGCGGGTGCCGCCCTCGTAATCCATGCCCCAAACATTGTCCATGAGCTTATCCCGGGATAGAACTATGCCAACGTTGGACATCATGTATTTAAGCACCTCGTGCTCCATATAGGTCAGCTGGCAGGGCTCTCCCCCGGCCTCCACCACGCGGCGGCCGTCATCCAGGAAAAGCTCCCTGAGCTTAAGCTTAAGGGCCTCCTGCGGCTCTATGCGGCGCATGACCGCCTTTACTCTTGAAATAAACTCCATTATGCCAAAGGGCTTTGTGATATAGTCGTCCGCCCCGGCGTCAAGCCCCTTGACCACATCAAGCTCGCTGGCCTTTGCCGTGACCATCACCACAGGCACCGCTTTGGTCGCGGGGTCGCTTCTGAGCTGGGAAAGCACACTCAGCCCGTCAGTCCCCGGCAGCATTATGTCCAGCACTGCCATATCGGGCGCCTTGCCGGCGCAGGCGATAAGAAAATCGGTGCCGTTTGAAAACTCCCGCACCTCAAAGCCGCTGTTCTTCAGGGCGTAGCTTTCCATCTGTCTTATGCTTTCATCGTCTTCTACAATATAGATCATGGCTTCATCACCCTAAAATGCCTTTCCGCCCTATATGGCCGATGCCGACAGGGCATATTTTGCCTTGTACCCCTCGTACATGGCGGCAAAGTCCGCATCGCCGCCCGATTTAATGTCACTTAGATACTTATGGTTGTCAAACTGATCCAGCTCGGTCTGTATAAGGCAGACGGCGACGCTGGAGCAATGGTCGGAAAGATCCTGATAATGCCCGATCAAATCGGAGAATACAAAGCCAAGCTCCGGTGTGCAGAAGCCCTGCTGAAGGCGCTCCACATGTCTGGCCTTAAGCTGCGCCCTGAGAAGGTCGACCACCTGTTCAAGAGGCTCAACCCGGCGGGCAAGCCCCAGATCGCCCTTTTCGAAGGCCTCCAGTGTTATTTTCATGACCTCCAGCGTCGCCGCGCGGATGACCTTAAGGTCGCGCTGCGCCGGCTGTGAAAACTCTATATTTTTACTATATATCTCTTCGGCTGTCTTGGCAAGGTGATATGCACAGTCCCCCATCTTTTCAAAATCCCCGATGGAATAAAGCAGGCGGGTCATGGCGTTGGAATCGCTGTGCGACATATCGTTGGCACTCAGCTTAATGAGGTATGTGCCCAGAATATCCTCCAGCTTGTCGGTCTTCTCCTCCAGCTCCTTGATTTCCCCCAGCGCAGCGGGATCAAAACGGTCAAGCAGGGACACCGCCTTTTCGTAAGCCTGCATTGCGTATTCCGCCATGATGACGGTAGTTCGCCTCGCCTGTTCGACAGCCAGAGAAGGGGTGTGAATAAGGCGCTCGTCAAGAACGGCGATGGGCTGGTCGCTGCCGTCGTCCTTGATAGTCATGCGTGCCAGCTTTTCCAGCCCCTTGGTGAAGGGCAGCATACAGGCTGTTGCCAGCAGGTTAAAGGTTGTATGGACTACCGCTATTCCAAAAGCGTCCACCGGCATATCGGATATGCCAAGCCCGATCAGCTTGTTTGCCAGCATATACACAGCGAGGAACACCGTTGTTCCGATGACATTAAAATAGAAGTGGACAAGCGCCGTGCGGCGGGCGTTTTTGTTTGTGCCCACGGAGGAGATCATG
>JAVBSJ010000051.1:0-5291 GCA_031547105.1 Oscillospiraceae bacterium | reverse complement strand
GTTTAAGGCCACCAGGGCGTTTTCCGCTTCCCGCAGCTCATCGGTCGCCACCTGCGACTGATAAGTGACGTCCTTAAGCTCTCTCGCAGCTTCTCCCAAAACGCCTTGCTTCTCGCCGATTTCCTCCCCCAGCTCCTTTAGGCGGGCTTTAAGGCTGTCCTGCTCATTTGCGCGGGACAGAATCCCGGCCGAGCGGTTAAGGCTTCCGCCTGTCATTGCTCCCGAAGTGGCAATAAGCTGTCCGTCAAGGGTGACTATGCGGAAGGCGTACCCGTATTTTTTCCCCAGAGCTATAGCCGAATCAATATTGTCGGCAAGAACAGTATTGCCCAAAAAGCTGCGGACAATATCATCATATTTCCTGTCGTAGGTGAGAACGTCGCAGGCATAGGCGCAAAAGCCCCGCTCCCCTGCAAGCTCCCGCCGCTTGCCGTCACGCGCCTTGACGGAGGTTATTGGCAAAAATGTGGCGCGCCCGTAATCATTGGACTTCAAATACCCTATTGCCGTTTTTGCCGCCCCTTCATCATCGACGACGATGTTTTGCATGGCGGCGCCCAGGGCGATTTCTATGGCTGTAGAATACTCGTCATCGGTTTTGATCAGTGAGGACAGAGGGCCGTGTATGCCCGAAAGCCCCTTGCCCTTAGCCTGCATGACCTTGCGCACCGGCCCAGGGAAGCCCTCATAATCCCGCTCCATGGCTTGAAGCAGGTTTAAGCGGTCTTCCTTTGTGCCCTGCTCCCGTTTAAGCTCTTCCAGAGCTTTTGAAAGCTCGTCCACCTTACTCTGCCGCGCCTTTTGCCTAAGCTCAAACCCGCGGAGCATATTTTGGGCTGACTGCTTTTTGTCCTCCTGCTCCTCAATTCGGGCTTTGACCGATGCAAGCACATCCCCGCGGGCAGCTATATCGGCTTCCAGCCCACCGATTTCCTGCGCAAGCTGCCCTTTTCGGACGCCGATCTCCTCCCCGCTGGCCTCTGCGGAGCGGATGTCAGCGTTGATTTGAGCCCTGTTTTGCATTTCAAGCTGTATTTGCGCCGAAAGCGCATCGGCCTTGGCACTAAGGTCAGCCGACTGCATACGCCCAAGCTCGATCTCAATATTCAGCTCTTCAAGCGCCTTCCGTGCTGCCTGCTCTGCCCTCTCTATTTCTTCAAGGCGGTTAATTCTGGCCTGCCTTTGTGACAGCAGGGAGCTTTCCTTTTGGCTTTCGGCATCCATCTCCTGTGTTCTGGAGAGGATATTTTCCTCATTGTTCTTTATATTTGCGGCATTGACAGCCATCTCGGAGCGGAGTGCGCTTTCCCTTTCCTGTATGCGCTCCAAATCAAGCCTCAGACCCTCAAGCTCTGCATCCTTTCCCCGCATTTCGGCGGAAAGGCTCTCACTTTTCTGGTAAATGGCCTCCAGCTCGCTCTTTTTTGCAGACAAAAGCCTTTCGGCATTGTCAAAGTCGGTCTGCGCCTTCTGGGCGGCCTCGCTCAAACGCCCCAGGCTGTCCAGCCATGAGGAAACCTCCAGCACCCGCAGCTCATCGCGGAGCAGCAGAAAGCGCTTTGCCGTTTCCGCCTGCCGCTTAAGCGGCTCTACCCGACCCTCAAGCTCGGTAATTATATCCCGTATACGGATGAGGTTCTCCTCTGCCTGAGCCAGCTTGCGCTCGCTCTCCTCCTTGCGGTACCGGCCTTTGGAAATGCCGGCGGCCTCCTCAAAAATTTCACGCCTGTCGGCACTTTTTACCGACAGTATCTCATCTATGCGACCCTGCCCGATTATTGAATACCCGTCACGCCCAAGGCCGGTATCCATAAACAGCTCATGTATATCCTTAAGCCTGACCGATTTGCGGTTTATAAAAAACTCACTTTCCCCCGAACGGTAGTAACGCCTTGTAATGGTGATTTCGGAATAATCCAGCGGGATTGTCCGCCCCTCATTGTCAAGGGTCAGTGAAACCTCACAAAAGCCCTGAGGGGTACGTTTTTTCGTGCCGCCGAAGATGACATCCTCCATCTTGCCGCCGCGCAGGGTTTTGGTGGACTGCTCCCCCAGCACCCAGCGGATAGCATCGACAATATTGGACTTGCCGCTGCCATTGGGGCCGACTATAGCCGTTACACCCGGAGAAAAAGTGAGCTCAGTCCTGTCGGGGAAAGATTTGAACCCCTGTATCTCGATTGATTTTAAGTACAACTCCCCATCTTCCCCCTTTCTTCCCAATAGCTGGGCGCAATTTCAATTACATTATATTATATATAACCTGCCGCCCTTTTTCAATGTTTTTATACGGCAGGAGTCTATAAGGTTTATCCTAAAAGCCCAAAACCGGGGCTTTTGCCCCGGTTTTTACTCAACAGTTATTATAAACGGCTCGGTCTGCCCCTCTTTGCCCAGTATTTTTACCTCTTGGTAATTCTGAAGCAGGAAATGCACGTTGCGGTTTTTCTGACCGCGGGCTATAGAAAGCCCCTTGGGCGGCACTGTGACGGTCAGCTTTTCCCCTCTAGTGAGATAAGGGAGCAGCTTATCCAAGAATCTGCGGGAATAAACCAGCTCTCCCAAAGACGGATGGTATGCGCCGCCGCGGACGGCGCCGCCCGAAAGCTCCTCTGTGGGGTTAAGCCCCAGGCGCACAACGGGAATGCCTTGCCGCTCAAAAATATCCACAAGCCCTGCGCAAAGCTCCACCGCCCTCTCTACCGTCAGGGGGGCATATTTCCCATTCTCCATCAGTGTGCAAAGCTCGGTGTCGGCGATAACGCAAACGGGGTATATCCGCACCCCGTCTGGCGCAAGGGCGGCGATTTCCCTTGCCGAATGATATTCATCATCCTCGCGGCTTCCGGGCAGACCCACCATCATTTGAAGTATAAGCTCCAGCCCGCGGGCTTTTATCAGACGGGATGCCTCCTCGGTATCCCGTGCTGTGTGCCCCCGCTTACTCAAGAGCAGCACACCATCCGACATAGACTGGGCACCAAGCTCGATAGTTTTTACTCCATACCGGCAAAGTATGTCCAGCACATCCTCATCTATGGCATCGGGCCGGGTAGAGATGCGTATGCTATCCGCCAGACCGGCCTTTACAAAGCCATATGCCGAATGCAAATAGCCCTCCATCAGTCCTCTTTCTATGGCGGTAAAGCTGCCGCCGTAAAAAGAAAGCTGGGGAAGGCTTGCATATTCAAGACCATTTTTTATGATTTCCTCAACCTCACAGGGCTGGGGGGCGTGGGGCTGCGCAATATGCCGCTGATTGCAGAAAACACAATCATTTGGGCAGCCCACATGGGGGATAAAAATGGGGATTATGCTTCTCTTCATTCTCCCATCAGCTCCAGTGCCGCTTTAGCAGCGGCCTGCTCTGCCTGCTTTTTGCTTTTCCCCCGCCCCTCGGCGATGGGGTTGGAGTTTATGTGAACCTCTATTACAAAGCTTTTTTCATGGTCGGGGCCGCTCTCCTCCTTGACATGGTAGGACAGTGTCTCCTCATGGTTTTTCTGCACGATTTCCTGCAGCGTCGTCTTGTAGTCCACCACCTGCTGGCTTTGTGTAACCTTTCGCGCCTTGCTTTCAATAAAGCCGAGAATGAAACCCCTTGCGGCCTCTATCCCGCCGTCTATATAAATGGCAGCCAATACAGCCTCCACCGCATCGGCCAGCACGGAGGGACGGGTTTTCCCGCCGCCGTTAAGCTCTCCCCTGCCAAGCATAAGCTGCTCCCCTAAGGCAATGCTCTCGGCGAACTCGTAAAGCGACTGCTCACACACGATAGTGGAGCGAAGCTTTGTCAGCTCCCCCTCAGGCATGCTTTGATACTTTTCAAATAAATATTCGGCACAAATGAGCCCCAGCACCGAATCCCCGAGGAACTCAAGGCGCTCGTTGCTTTTTGCCCCCTTTTCCTTATTTTCATTGGCGTAGGAGCTGTGGCAAAGGGCATTTGCCAAAAGCTGTTTATCCTTAAACTCGTAGTCATAAAACCCAAAAAGCAAATCTGTCCCCTCCCCTTCGTGTCAAAGCCTGTCCGTATCAACAATATTCCGGAGCGGCAAAAGCCGTTCCGGAAATATTTTTTAGATTTTGTCTGAAACATAGTTTACGATGTCGCCCACCGTTTTAATCCTTTTCAGGGCATCCTCTTCAATTTCCCCGATGTCGAAAAGATCCTCAACCCCAAGCATCATGTCAACGATGTCAACCGAATCGGCGCTGAGATCCTCAACAAAGCTTGTTTCCATCGTTATAGCATCTTCCGTTACACCAAATTGCTCGGCAACCAATTCCCTGAGTTTTTCGAAAACCATAATAATTCCTCCGAAATAATATCCTTTACAATTTTGGATTATAACAAACGTTTATGCGGATGTAAACCATTTTATTATAGTCGGTTTTCTTATTTCAGCCGTTACTTAGCCTCGGCACTTGTGCCCTTGGCGGTTAGGGTCATATTATCGATATTCCGCGCGATCTCCCCTGTAAAATCGCTCTCGGCATATTTGACGGCCTGGCGTATCGCCCCTCTCACCGCAATGGGGTCAGAGGAGCCGTGTGCCTTTATTACCGGCCTTGCGATGCCCAGAAGAGGCGCCCCGCCGATCTCCTTGTAATCCATCATCTTTTTGAAGTCCTTAAGCCCGCCGGAAACCAGCAGCGCGCCCATTTTTGTTAATGCGCTTTTTTTGAATATTCCCTTAAGCTCGCTGTTAAAGAGCATACCCATGCCCTCAATGGTTTTGAGGACTATGTTTCCGGTAAAGCCGTCACACACCAGTACATCAGCCCCGCCGAAGGGAATATCACGCCCCTCTATGTTGCCGATAAAGTTGATTTTACCCTCGTCTCCCGCCTGCTTGAGCAGCTTATAGCTCTCAACCAAAAGGGGTGTGCCCTTAGTGTCCTCCGCGCCGATATTGACCAGCGCAACGCGGGGATTTGCAAGCCCCAGCTGCTTTTTGGCGTAATGATACCCCATATAGGCAAACTGCAAAAGATATTCCGGTGTACACTCCACGTTTGCGCCGCAGTCAATAAGCACCGCAGTGCCCTTTTTAGTGGGAATAAACGGGGTGAGCGCCGCACGGCGAATGCCCTTTATGCGCTTGCAGATAAATGTCGCGCCGGCGAGAAACGCACCGGTAGACCCAGCCGTCACCATTGCGTCGCCCCCGCCCTCTGCGATCAGGTTAAGGGCAACAACCATTGAGGAGTCCTTTTTCTTGGTGACCGACATGGATGGGTTGTCGTGCATATCAATAACATCGCTTGCGTGGATGACGGCAATATGG
>JAVBSJ010000122.1:0-4765 GCA_031547105.1 Oscillospiraceae bacterium | reverse complement strand
AAAATCGAAATAAATCCTTCTGAGCCAAAATACCTTAAAGTGGTGTGGGGACTTGGATATAAAATCGAGGGTGATAACCGATGAAGCCTACCCACAATCTTGCAGTAAAAATAATCGCGGTTTTCTTTGTTGTATTTTGGACTGCCGCTGTATCCTTTGGCGGTGTAAGCCTTATATGGCTTATCGACCAGGGGGCTCTGGAGGACGGTGCCAATTATTTTAACAGTACGGCCTGCCATCAGATGAGCTATTATTACTCACGGGCAGTTGTCGACATATATCGTGATTTTGGCGGTCAGACGGTCGAGTATATTGACGGTAATACGGCCTTCTCCTCACGCAGGACTAATTTCGGTTTTGAGATTTCCACAAAGGATGAAGAGGTGCTGGTGGCCTATAACTGCCCTGAAAACCCCGCCTTTACAAACGTCTACAGCTTTTCTTATGACGACGGGAGCGGGTATATTGTCACCGCTTATTTGCCAGAAAGCCTGAGCGTTGATGACGAGTTCAGCCAGGGCTTCGAGGCTACGCAGGCGCTGGCATCTCGCTGGCAGATGATAGTCTGGGGTACCGGTATTTCTGCTCTTGCGCTTTTGTCAACTGTTATATTTCTTTGCTGTGCCGGCGGACACCGCAGCGGGCGGGACGATATTCAGCTTAACCTGCAGGACCGCATACCCTACGATCTTTTTCTGGGGCTGGCTTTCGGGGCGGTATGCCTGGTGTTTGGCATAGGAAGCAACTTCGGCTCTTGGGACAGATGGTACATAATAGTGGCGGGCGTTATTGGTACCGCGCTGGGGCTTATCGCCATAGATGTGCTGCTCTCCACGGCAACCCGCATAAAGGCGGGTAAGCTATTGTCAAACACTATTGTTTTCCGCGTCTGCAGAATGATTTGGCACACCGTCCTGTTTGTATTCAAGGGCACTGCCGGCAGCCTGCGCACCCTGCGTATAGAATGGCGCACAGGGCTTGCGGCAATTGCGGTTATGTTTTTGCAGTTCTGCTTCATGGCGCTGGCTATGGAGGGGGCGGGATTTTTCTTCTTTATTCTTTTGCTGCTGGATATGGCACTGCTTGTTGTGGCCTGCAAAATGGCCTACGATGTGCGCAAGCTGATGATAGCCGGTGAAAAGCTGGCAGGCGGAGATGTGGAATATAAAACCGATGTCGGCAAAATGTATTTTGACTTTAAGAAGCACGGCAGCAATCTCAACTCGATCGGCGACGGTCTGCACATTGCAGTAGATCAGCGTATGAAGAGTGAGCGCCTGAAAACCGAGCTTATCACAAACGTTTCACACGATATTAAGACCCCGCTCACCTCAATTATTAATTATGTTGACCTTTTGAAGAAGGAAAATGTGCAGGGGCAGGCCGCCGAGTATATCGAGGTTCTTGACCGCCAGTCGGTGCGGCTTAAAAAGCTGACCGACGATCTGGTTGAGGCATCCAAGGCGGCAACCGGAAATGTCAGCGTAATGCTGACCCCCACCGGCATGTGTGAGCTTGTTTCACAGGCGCTTGGCGAATACAAGGATAAGCTGGAGCTTGCGGGGCTGGAGCCGGTGCTTGCCGTGCCCGAGGAGGAAATGTATATCATGGCTGACGGGCGGCTTATTTGGCGGGTGGTTGACAATCTGCTCAACAACGCGTGCAAATACTCCCAGGCAGGCACGAGGGTGTATATAGGCGTCAGGCAGCAGGCCGATAAGGGAATACTGTCGGTAAGGAATGTATCACGCGATCGCCTTGATGTTCACCCAGATGAGCTGACAGAACGCTTTGTGCGCGGGGACAGCGCTAGAACAACCGAGGGAAGCGGCCTTGGGCTCAACATAGCCCGCAGCCTGACCGAGCTGCAGGGAGGCAAGCTGAACCTGTCTATTGACGGCGACTTATTCAAGGCTGAAGTTTCTTTTGACGTTGTCAAAGGCCGGTGATATAATTGGGGAAATTGTGTAAACGGTTAAGAGTATTTCAACTTATCCGTGTGGCACAATATCATTTGATATACTTTTTACGGAGGTAGATATGGAAAAAAGGGAGTACATTTGCGGGAAGTGCGGCTGCCGTGAGTTTGAATCGGATCAGTTTCAGGCGACCGGAGGCAATTTTGCAAAAATCTTTGATATTCAGAACAAAAAGTTCATCACCGTTTCCTGCACAAGATGTGGTTATACTGAGCTTTATAAGGCACAAAGGGATGACGGTATGGACATCCTTGATTTCCTCATAGGGCGTTAAGTCCGAGAATAACGTGAAAAGACAAAAGCGGAAGAGGAAACTCTTTAGCGTGTAAAGGAAAGGCTTTAGCTCTCTCCTTGTATATGGGCGCTGAAAGCGCCCATATACAAGGAGCTCCTCCCCCTCTTCTTTGAGGAGGGGGCTGGGGGGTGGTGAAACGATGCTTGAAGCAGCTTTACAAAAGCGGAAGAGGAAACTCTTCCGCTTTATTTTTCCCATAAAGTGTGATAATTTATTCTTAGTGCCGCCGCGGGGGACAGATGGCGGCAAAATGATATTTGGGGGAGCGTTTTAATGTATAACTATGCCGCGCTGCTTGAGGAATACAGGGGAGATTTGTTGGAAAACGTCCATTTCGGTCATATTGCCATAGTGGATAAAGACTCAAAGCTTATATATTCTGCCGGAGATCCGGGAGATATGGTGTTTTATCGCTCGGCCTCCAAGCCGGTGCAGGCGTTGCCGACGATAGCAATGGGGCTTGACAGAAAATACGGCCTCACCGGCAGGGAGAGCGCCATTTTTTCCGGTTCACACACAGGGCAGGATGTACACATGGAGGCGCTTGACGGTATTATGACCAAGACCGGCATAAAGGAAGAGGATATGATAATGCTGCCCTCCTATCCGCAGGACAGGCAGAGTGAGCTCGAACGCATTGAAAGTGGCCTGCCGCTTCGCAAGGCCTATCACAACTGCTCCGGCAAGCATCTGTCCCTTATGCTGCTTCAAAGGGAGCTGACGGGAAGCACCGCAGATTACTGGCGCATTGAAAGCGCCGCCCAGCAGAGCGTGCTGAGAAGCATCGCCTGTGTTTCGGAGGTTGAGCCGGATAGTGTGGGAATCGGTGTTGACGGCTGCGGCGTGCCGGTATTTGCCCTGCCGCTTAAAAATATCGCCGCCGCCTTCAAAAACCTTGCCCTGCCGGATAGGATAGGGGATGATGCCCTGGCCGGGGCAGCAGAGCGTTACATACCCGAAATAAACCGAAACCCTATTATGATGAGAGGTAGGGGTCTTCTGTGCGGCTGTATAAACGAGGATCAAAATATGATCGCAAAGGGCGGCGCCATGGGGGTGTACGGCATAGGGCTTAAAAAAGAGGGAATAGGCATTTCCCTAAAAATAGCCGACGGCACCGACTATCTCTGGCCCTTTCTTGTGGCGGCAATACTTGAAAAGATAGGCTATAGCGACAAGGAGAGCATTGGGCGCATACTGGCGGTCAATTCCGGCCGTATACGCAACGACAACGGCGTTTATGTCGGGCATTGCAAGGCTGTTTTTGAGCTTGAAAGGTGATACTGTGGAAAGCATAAGAGAAGAAAAAAAGCGCATGCGCAAGGAAATACGCGCCCTCCGCCGCGGGCTGGGGGATACGTCGGACTGGGATAAGAGTGTCGAACGAATAGTTTTGGCAATGGAGGAGTACAGGAGGGCGGGCTGTATTTTTTGCTTTGTCTCCTGTAAGGGAGAGCCGGAAACAAGAGGCATAATCAACCATGCCCTAACGGAGGGGAAGCGTGTTTTGGTGCCCCGCTGCATGGAGGACGGGCTGATGGACGCGGTTGAAATAACCTCCCTCGCTCAGCTTAAGCCAAAGACCATGGGCATTTTGGAGCCTGACGCTTCGCTGCCTGCCGTCCCGAAAGAGGATATAGACTTTGCGGTAGTCCCCGCGCTGGCCTATACCCCGGGTAAACAGAGGCTGGGGCAGGGAGGGGGCTATTATGACCGGTTCCTTGAGGGGGCAAAGTTTTTCGCCTGCGGGGTATGCTATGCAATGTTTGTTTATCAGGCATTGCCGGCGGAAGGCTTTGACCGCCCGGTGAACTGTTTTGTCACTGAGAACGCGGTATTCAGGTGATTTTCTGACGTGCTAAATTGTTTATATGAACAGTATCTGAAATGGCTTGCAAAAGTGCATAGGTTGCAGTATGATGTAGTTGTAGGAAATTGGTCTTTCTGCACTTGGTGTGCTTAATAAATAATATGGAGGCTGCTTTTATGATCAAAGAAAGTATGGATTTCATTTCCAGATTCGATCCGGAGATCGGCGATGCCATTAAGCTGGAGTATAACCGCCAGGTGCGCAATATTGAGCTTATCGCATCGGAGAATATTGTCAGCGAAGCCGTTATGATGGCTATGGGCACCTGCCTGACAAACAAGTATGCCGAAGGTTATCCCGGTAAAAGATATTACGGCGGCTGCGAATGCGTCGATATTGCCGAGAATATCGCCAAGGAGCGCGCCTGCAGGCTCTTCGGGGCAGAGCATGCCAATGTTCAGCCTCATTCCGGCGCTTCCGCCAACCTTGCCGTTTATTATGCCCTTGTAAAGCCCGGGGAGACGGTCATGGGTCTCAACCTCGCTCATGGCGGGCATTTGACCCACGGCAGCCCTGTAAACATTTCCGGCGCATATTACAATATAGTGCCTTACTCCCTTGATGAGCAGACCGAGCAGATCGACTATGACAATGTCTGGAAGATCGCCAAGGAATGCAAGC
>JAVBSJ010000140.1:0-10301 GCA_031547105.1 Oscillospiraceae bacterium | reverse complement strand
CTGCTCCATGGTCACAGACTTAAAGAGCATTTATTATGTTCAAATACAAGACAAGAAAGAGGAGAGAAAAATGAAGTATAACAACGACCTGTTTGTTGAGCACCTCAAAGGGATGGTTCAGATCCCCACCGTATCCTCCGTCGACCCCGACAAAATCGACAAGGAAGCCTATCTGCAGCTCCACGCATACCTTGAGAAGGCCTATCCTCTTGTACATAAGACCATGACGAAGGAAGTGGTAGGGCGCGTCGGCCTGATTTATCACTGGAAGGGCACCGGCAAGTCCGGCAAGCTTCCCCTGCTGCTGACCGGCCATCAGGACGTCGTGCCTGAGGGAGATCATTCCATGTGGAAGCACCCCCCCTATGAGGGCGTTATCGCAGACGGGTGCCTGTGGGGCAGAGGCTCCACCGACTCCAAGTGCAACCTGCAGGCTTACTTTGACGCTATTGAGCTGCTGATTGCCGACGGCTTTGTGCCTGATTATGACATTTACATCACCTCCGGCTACAACGAGGAAATCATGGGCGGCCCTGAAGCCGCGGCCGGCCTTATCACAGACGCCATGAAAAAGCGCGGCATTGAGCTGGGCATGGCTATTGACGAGTGCGGCGGCATTTCCAAGCAGGGCGACCAGTATGTGGCGACGCTGTATTTCTGCGAAAAGGGCTATGCCGACTTTGAGTTCTCCTACAATGACGTCGGCGGACACTCTGCACAGCCGGGCAAGCACACTGCCCTTGGCATAATCGGCCAGACAATCTGCCTTATTGAGCAGAACCAGATGCCCCGCAAAAAGACCCAGCCTGTTGTTGACATGCTGAAGGCCATGGCTCCCTTTGCTCCTGAGGAGCGCAAGGCCATGTACGCCGACCCCGATGCCCATTGGGATGAGCTGGTTGCCCTTGCCGAAGAAGGGGATCGCTTCCTCAACTGCATGACACGCACCACAACCGCCGTCACCATGGCAAAGGGCAGCGACCAGGCCAATATCCTGCCTGAGAGAGCCTATATCATCACTAACTCCCGCCTGCTTCCCGGCGAAACGCTGGAGGATCTGGAGGCTCACTTCAAGACCTTTATTCCCGAGGGCGTGCAGGTTCGCCTTGTCAAGGGGCACAATCCTCCCCTTATCTCCTCTATCGACACATCGGGCTACCGCTTGATCCAGAAGATCTGCGAGGAGAAGTACCCCGGCGTCAAGTTTGTGCCCTCCATGCTCTTTGGCGGCACCGACTCCCGCTTCTATTCCGACATGAGCCCCACAAAGAGCGTTTACCGCTTTACAGGGCTTAAGAGCGACAGCCGCTGGGGCGGCGCCCACCAGGTCAACGAGCGCATTGCCTGCGACATTTTGACCGACAACGTGGATTTCTACGTCCGCCTTATCAAGGAATACGGCAGCGCAGAGTAATATTGAAACACCGGCTCATACCCCCCTCCTCCTTGAGGAGGGGGGTTCATGCTGTCAGGAGGTTAAAAACCGCCGGCTAAAGCACATGAGGAAGTCCGAATAAGTGATGTTTTTTAGGCTTGAATGTATAAACAAGGGGCAGCGCTTAGGCGCTGCCCCTTCGGTTTTCTTATGTAATTGTAAAGCGCCGGGACTGAGTGGTGACGGTGAACTGCCGGTACATGGCCTCATGCTGCTCCTTAAAGGCAGCTGAGTCGAAGCGGGTCTGCTCATATTTCTTCCAGCGCACCGTATCTCCGTCCACCACAATTTCCTCAGTATCTCCCATAAAAGCCTTGATCTCATTCTCCGTCTGCTTGAGCTTTTCCTCAAGATCGGCAATGGTGCGCTTAAGGGATTTGTAATCGGACACCTGTCTTGCAAGCTGGTGCATAGTCTGCCCCCTTTTGGTTTTATACCAAAATATGAAGGGGCAGGACATAAAATGCCTATTTGCTCTTCATACGCACAGCGGCAATAATAAAGCCGCCGAAAACGTCGTGGCTGTACTCAAAGCCGTGCTTAAGGTAGAACTCATAGGCGGCCTTATTGCCGTTGGAAATATAAACAAAGGTGCGGTCGATGTCGTCATGCCCTTCTATCCACTTTATTGCCATGTCAAACAGCTTTGAGCCCAGACCCGCGCCGCGGTAGTCATCCTTAATATAAAGCTGGCTGAGGGCGCCGGTTTTCTCCGGGTGATTCTCTTTCCAATCGGGGTAAAAGCCCAGCATTTTTTGCCCCTCAGCCTCCTTTGCCCAGGGGGGAAGCTGCTCACGGGCGCTGACTGCGTCAACTGTGGAGAAGACATAAGCGACAGGAACACCCTTATCCTTTACGGTGATAAGCTGCTTTTCAGCTGCGGAATCGTAGCTGCGCTTCAGGCGGGTATCAAAGTTCATGTAATCAAAAACTTCCGGCTGCATGGTGGCCTTGGATTTCTGAAAGGCCATAAGGCTGTTGCACAGCTCCCGGCAGTCCTCCACATTGCCGTCTATTTCAAAGGTGAGGTTAGAAAAATCTTTTGCATCTGTCATTGTTTTTTACTCCTTGCTTAGCCATATTTGCGTTTAAACAGCGGTGCCTTTATTCATATCCTTGCTAATGTTAGTATAATAAGCCTGTTTGCAAAAAACAATATATTAGCAAAATTATAAGTCACTCATAATTTTATGAGTGACTTAGCTACTTTCGCAAGCACACAAGGCTGGCGGCGAGCTTTGGTGGCATTGGAGGCCTACCGCTCAAAGCTCCAGTTGCGCCTTGAGTTGATTTTTTCTTTTTCCTGCATCGCCCTTAGCAGGTCGACCTTCATATCGTTGCAGACGGCAAGCAGGACAAAGAAGACGTCGGCCACCTCGCTTTCCACCGTGTCGTAATTCTGCAGCTTGTCGGTATCCACCGACATATGGGTCGCCGCCTTGCGTATGGCCTTGGCAAGCTCACCCGTTTCCTCAAGAAGCAGCAGCATAGTTTCCTGTATGGGCTGGCCTGCAAAGCCACGCAGCTCCACAACCTTTTTGACATAGGCCTGAAGCTCCGGAAGGGAGGTGCGGTCATTTATCCCGCTTAACAAATCAGCTTGGCTCATGGCAGCCTCCTTGAGAGATATAATCGGTGCAAAACAGCCTCCAATGAGGCCGTTTTGCTTAGTCAGCCAGTATTTTCTGTGCGGCTGAAAGAATGCCCAGCTTGCCGCTTTCATAGGTCAAGCCGCCTTGAATAAACACAGTGTAGGGCTCCCGCATGGGGGCGTCGCAGGAAAGCTCGATAGATGCGCCCTGCACAAAGGCCCCCGCCGCCATGACGACGGGGTCGTCATACCCGGGCATATCCCACGGCTCGGGGGTAGCAAAGCTGTCAACAGGGGAGCCGGCCTGTATGCCCGAGCAGAACTTGAGCAGCGGCTCCGGCTTCCCAAAGGAGATTGTATGAATGATGTCCAGCCCGGCTTCATCACCCAGAGGGCTGACCTCATAGCCCATACGGGAAAAAAGCTCTGCGCAGAAGGCGGCGGTTTTAAGCGCCTGCGCCACTGTGTGGGGCGCCATAAAAAAGCCCTGATACAGGCTGCGGTTTAAGCCGTTGGTGCTGCCGCACTCGCCGCCGATACCGGGAAGAGTGAGGCGGCTTGCGGCGCGGTCTACCAAATCACGCCTGCCGCAGACATAACCGCCGGTGGGGGCAAGGCCGCCCCCGGGGTTTTTGATGAGGGAGCCGCAAATAAGGTCAGCCCCCACGTGGGTGGGCTCTTGAGTGTTGCAGAACTCACCATAGCAGTTGTCCACCATTATGGCAACATCAGGTCTGCGTTCCCTGACAAAGGCGCAAAGCTCACCGATTTGAGGAATGGAGAGGGTCTTGCGGATGGAATAGCCCCTGGAACGCTGAATAAAAACCGCCGAGACGGCAGGGTTTTGCAGGGCGTCCTCAATGGCAGGGCGGTCAGGTAGACCGTCCCTCATCTCAACATATTCAAAGCCGATACCGTAATCGGCGAGGCTGCCGGGGGTGTCCCCCTTCTGCCCGGTCACCGCTTGAAGCGTGTCGTAGACATTGCCGGTCAGGGATAATATCACCTGCCCCGGGCGGGCGCATGCAAACATGCCGCAGGCGATGGCGTGGCTGCCGTTTACAAAGGTGGTGCGCACAAGCGCCGCCTCAGCCCCGAAAACCCGGGCGAAAATCTCCTCAAGCTTGTCCCGCCCCTGATCATTGTAGCCGTAGCCGGTGGTTCCGGCAAAATAGCTGTCGGAGACGCGGTGCGCGCTGAAGGCCTCCAGAACTCTGGCGGTATTCTCAAAGGAGACGCGGTCAATTTCGGAAAAGCGCAGGGAGGCCGATACCTCGGCCTCCTGCGCAAGACGCAATAGCTGCGGGGAAAAATCAAGGCTCATTAAAAATCCGCTCCGCTTTCCAGCGCCGACACAAGCAGCGTCGCCGCCCCTTGCACATCGCCGATAGAATAGGTCTCCACAGGGGAGTGGACGTTGCGGGTGGGAATAGATACGCCGCCCGAGAGCACGCCGCCCCGTGTGCGCTGGATGGCACCGGCATCGGTGCCGCCCGCAAGCAGAATCTCATCCTGATAGGCGACACCGGCTTTTTCGGCACCCTTCCGCAGGAAATCAATGACCTGCGGGTTGCACAGCAGGCTGCCGTCACGGATTTTGACGGTGGGACCCTTGCCCATTTCTACCGCCATATAAATGGGATTTGCATGTGTGTCGCCGGTTGAGCAAACGTCAACGGCAATGCCCATATGGGGGTCGATGCCGTAGGCGGCGGTTGCCGCGCCGCGGAGGCCGACCTCCTCCTGAGCGGAAAAGACAAAGTAAAGGTCATAGGGGCTGTTCTTAAGCTGCTCCATAGTAAGCAGCAGCACGATGCAGGCCACCAAATCATCGGCATAGGGGGTGATGACACAGCCGTTCTGGGTGCTGGCATATGTGTCAAACACAGCCACATCGCCCACCCGCACCAGCTTGGAGGCGGTTTCAAAATCGGTGGCGCCGATGTCGATATAAAGGGCGTTTGAGGAGATGTTCTGCAGGGGGTTCTGTGTCTCCTTGCCCCATTTTTCGCACATGATTATGCCACGCGTTCCGTTTTCAAACCTGACGGGCACTCTATGGAGCATAAAGGGGTTGTGACCGCCGATAAGCTCAAAGCGGATGTAACCCTTTTTGTCGATAAAGGTGGCAATAAAACCGATGGTGTCCATATGGGCGGACAGCATTATGCGCTTGCCGCCGCCCTTTTTGCGGCAAATGACATTGCCGAGGGCGTCTGACTTAATCTCATCGGCAAAGGGCTTTGCCATTTCGGCAAGAAGCTTGCCCACCGACCCTTCAAAACCGGAGGGCAGCGCCGCTTCTATCAGCTTTTTCTGTGTTTCAAATACATCAAACATTTTATCGCCCTCCTATATTTCAATTTCGGCAGCCGCGGCCAGCAGTCTGGCGGCGCCCGCTATATCGCTGAGAGAAACTATCTCCCCGGGGGAGTGGATATTGCGCCCCGGCAGGCTGACACAGCCGGCAACGGCACCCCCGCGGGAATGTGCCATCATCGCCGTATCGGTGCCGCCGGCGATTATAATCTCATCCTGGTACACCACTGCAGCTTTCGCCGCCGCCTTCTTCAGGTGGGCGATGGCGTCGGGGTGGCAAATAACGCTCATATCCTTGATTTTGATTGTGGGGCCGCCGCCCAGGGTCACCGGCATTTCCATGTCTGCTGCAAGCTCGTCGCCGGTATAGCAGAGGTCAATGGCGATACCCATGTGAGGCTCCACCACAAAGGAGGCGGTCTGTGCGCCCTTGAGGCCCATTTCCTCCTGCACGGTAAAGACGCAGTAAATGTCGTTGGGGCTTTCCTTGATTTGCTCCATTGCCAGCAGCAGCGCCGCGCAGGAGGCAAGGTCGTCGGCATAAGGGGTCATCATGCAGTTGTTTGCAACCATTTGTGGCTCGGTGTCAAACTTGGCAAGGGCGCCGATATGAACAAGCGCCTCCCCCTCCGATTTTGTTGCGCAGGCGATGTCGATATATAAATCCTTGTTTGTCAGCGCGCCTCCTGATTTTGCGGCATTCTCAGCGACGTTGCGAAGCTTGATTATGCCCCTTGTGCCGTTTTCAAAGCGGACGGGGGTATTGATAAGGGCGGGGACGCTGTGGCCGCCGATGGTGGTGAAGGACACCATGCCCCGCTCGTCAACAAAGGTTGCCATAAAGCCGATGACATCCATATGGGCGGCAAACATCAGGCGCTTGCCCGCGCCTTTTTTATGGCAGATAAGGTTGCCGGTAGGGGTGAAATAAAGCTCGTCACAGAAGGGGCGGGCGATGTCGGCGATTACAGCGCCCACATTTTTTTCATAGCCGGAGGGCAGCGCAGCCGCCACCAGTGTTTTTTGCAGCTCGAAGGCGTTAAGCATTATCGCCACACTCCTTTACAAACAGTCTAGCCATTTTCAGCATTTCCTCAATATCGGGCAGATAGGCCATATTGCAAGCGCAGTGGATATACCGTGTCGGTATCGCCATGCCGAAGGCCTTGGCGCCTGCGTGTGCCTTGTGCATTCCTGCGGCGTCGGTGCTGCCGTTGGCGCTTCTGCGGTACTGCCATTTTATGCCCGCCTCAGTCGCCAGCGCCGTCATGCGGCGGTGGGTGTCGCGGTGATAAATTGTGCCCTTGTCCATGATGGAGACGACGCAGCCCTGCCGCTGGGTGGTAGAGTGGGAGCGATCCTCAACATCGGGCATATCGGCGGCGGTAGTGCCCTCCAGAATGCCGATGAAGGAGGGGTTAAGGCGCTGTGCGGCTATCAGTGCGCCCCGGGTGCCGCCGATTTCCTCATTTGTGGAAAAGACGAACCATGTGTCAAAGGGCAGCTCCTCCTGCATCAGCTTGAGCATGACGGCGCAGCCGACACGGTCGTCAATGGCCTTGGAGCAGACGTTCTCCGGTCCGATTTCCTTAAAGGGCGAATCAAAGTAGCAGGGGTCGCCAACGGAAACATATTTTTCGGCCTCCTTGCGGGAGGTGGCGCCGATGTCGATATAAAGGGAGCCCAGCGGAGGAGCCACCTTGCGCTCCTCAGGGGTGGTGAGGTGGATGGCCTTGAGTGATATGACCCCGGGAATCTTTTTAAGCCCCACCTTCATCTTGCGTCCGATCAGCACCCGCGGGTCGATGGAGCCGACAAAGGCCAGCTTCAGCATACCGTTTTCGGTGATGGTGCGAACCATCAGCCCAACCTCGTCCATGTGGGCGCAAAGCGCCAGGGGTGAGCTGCGGCGGCTTTTGCCCTTCTTGAAAACAAGCAGATTGCCGATGGCATCTGTCAGCATTTCGTCGGCGTAGGGGGCGGCAAGCTTCATTATACCTTCCCGCACCTCATCCTCATAGCCTCCGATGCCGTCCAGGGTACAAAGCTGTTTCAGCAGTTCCTTCACAGTGCCCACCTCCCGTCAATTGCCATTGCAAGCTCGGCAAGCAGCTTGCCGGTGTTTTCTACGTCGCTCATCTTTAGAACCTCCACAGGGGAGTGCATGTATTTCAGCGGCAGTGAGAGGACAAGGGTGGCGACCCCTTCTTCAATTATCTGCATTGTCCATGCGTTTGTGCCGGAGGCGGCGGGAACGGAGGATATTTGATAGGGTATGTCCTTTGCCTTGGCAATCTCAATGACCCTGCGCCCCAGGCGCGGCAGGGAGTTTGAGCCGATGCCGATGACGGGGCCGCCGCCAAGGGCGTGTACATTGTCATTGGGGGAGGCGTCATCCGTCTTGGCGTGGCAGACGTCGATGGCAACGGCAAGGTCGGGCTTTTCCCGATAGGTGCGGGCGCCCGCGCCGTGGCCGCCCACCTCTTCCTTGGTGGAGCCGACGATTATAAGGTCAACGTCAAGCTCCTTGCCCTCAAGCAGCTCCAGGGCGTGAAGCAGGCAGCAGAAGCAGGCGCGGTCATCAAAGGACTTGCCGCACATCTGGTCGCCCAAAAGGTCAAAGGCCTCCCGGTCAAAGGCCATATAGTCCCCTACACGGAAGATTGTCTTAGCCTGCTCTCCCGTCATGCCTACATCGACCGACAGCTTTTCGATAGGCAGGGATTTGGTATTGTCGCCGGGAGCCTGAAGATGGGGCGGCAGCGCGCCCACAACGCCGGTGACTATGCCGTGGTTTTTTGTGAGCACCTTGAGGGTCGAGCCGGGCAGCATCCGCTGGTCAACCCCCATGCCCATGAAGCGCAGAAAGCCATCATCGGTAATGCCGGTGACAAGGAAGCCGATCTCGTCCAGATGGGCGTCCAGCATCAGTTTTTTTGCCCCCGGCTTGCCGCAGGATTTATAGCCGGTGACATTGCCGAACTCGTCGATCTCCACCTTGTCAACATAAGGCCTCAGATATTCGGCGGCAAGGGCGCTGACAGAAAACTCGTCACCCGAAACGCCGAAGGAGTTGCCAAGGGTTTTAATTTTTTCCTTGAGAGTCAAAAAGTACACCTCCACCTAAAAATTGTTTACTATATTTTTGAAGAATAAACCGCGAACCATAAAGTTGGGAAACCTGTCAAAGGATGCGCAGGCGGGGGACAGAAGGACTACATCCCCCGGCTGTGCAAATGCGCGGGCCGCCTTTATCATTTCTCCATAGTCGTCAAAACGGAGTATGGGCAAAACGGCCTCGCTGTATTCCGGCTGGGCGCGGACGGATTTTTCAATTTTCTCCGCCGTGTCCCCGCACAGCAGCAGCAGCCTGACACGGTCGATGGCGGCTGCGCCAAGCTCGTCAAAGGGTATTTGCTTGTCATAGCCCCCCGCCAGAAGGATCACCTTTTTGTCAAAGCATTTAAGACCGGCAACCGTCCTTGTGGGGCTGGAGCCGATGGAATCGTTGTAGTATTTCACCCCGTCAAGCTCCCGCACAAGCTCCAGCCGGTGCTCAACCCCCGCAAAGCTGCGGGCGACCTCCGCCATCACGGGCAGCGGGACATAATCCTTGACCGCCAGGAAGGCCGTCATGTAGTTTTCAACATTGTGGGCGCCGGGCAGCTTTATCTGGTCAATGTCAATGACGGGGGCACCTCCCACCATCAGCCTGTAGTCCTTAACGCAGGCGTCCTCCCCGCAGAAGAACCGCACCGCTCCCCGGGCTTTTTTGGCACATTCAGCTGTTATTGCGTTTGAGCGGTTGGTGACAAGAATATCCTTTGCCTCCTGATGGAGAAAAATGTTCTCCTTAGCGGCGATGTATTCCTCCATGCCGGTGTGCCAGTCAAGATGATTAGGGGTAATATTGGTTATTACAGCAACATGGGGGCTTTTCTTCATCGTTTGCAGCTGGAAGGAGGAAAGCTCCAGCACGCAGAAATCGTTTTCGGTCATCTCGTGCGCGCGGTCCAGCAGGGGAGTGCCGATGTTGCCCCCCACAAAGACGGTTTTACCCGCCGCCTTGAGAAGCTCGTATATAATGGTGGTCGTGGTGGTTTTTCCGTCGGAGCCGGTGACGGCAATGACAGTGCAGGGGCATACATCCATAAAAACCTCCATTTCAGAGGTGATGACAGCCCCCCGCCCGGCCGCCTCCAAAAGAGGGGCGATGTCAGGCCTTATACCGGGGGAGCGAAAGATGATGTCCCCCTCCACCAGGTCAAGATAGCCGCTGCCGAGCTTAAGGGTCACCCCCATGGCTTCCAGCCTGACGGCTGAGTCACCCAAATCCTCCCGCGTTTTGCGGTCATGTGCGGTGACCTGTATGCCATTCTGCGCAAGCAGGGTTATAAGCGGTGTGTTGGAGACGCCGATGCCCAGCACCGAAACATGTTTGCCCTTTATACTGTCGAGGTAAGCCTTTATGTCCATAAAATCCTCCTCAAAAAAGAAATCAGCTGTTTTATATAGTTTACTCTATTCCGGGTATTCGGTCAATAAAATAAGGGGGGCAACTTCAATTCCCGGTGTGAAAGACAGCCTTTTCTTTAATGCCGGTTCGACGGCCATCGGACGCCGAAAGAGCACTAAAATTATTCCCCCTCTTCCCGGAAGAGGGGGTCGGGGGGGCGGCAGAAAGGTTCTGCCAAACTGCAAATTGAGGGTAAGCGTGTGGTTGACATGGGGTTTTTGCAAGGCTATAATGTTATGGCAAGTAAGCCATGCAGCCGCGCGCATCACTGCGTGAGGAAAGTCCGGGCTTCACAGAGTGGGATAGCTGA
This sequence comes from Oscillospiraceae bacterium, assembly GCA_031547105.1. Lineage (GTDB taxonomy): Bacteria > Bacillota > Clostridia > Oscillospirales > Butyricicoccaceae > JAVBSJ01. Next base: position 130 of record JAVBSJ010000140.1, on the reverse strand, counting down.
TAACGTCAGCCGAGAGTGATCTTAGGACAAGTGCAACAGAGATATACCGCCCCGCTTGCGGGGTAAGGGTGGAAAGGCGAGGTAAGAGCTCACCGGTGCGGCGGGTAACCGCCGCTCCCTGTAAACTCTA
>JAVBSJ010000147.1:0-8462 GCA_031547105.1 Oscillospiraceae bacterium | reverse complement strand
TACAGCGGCTTCACATCTGCCTGCGGTTTGCAGGCTCTCTTCCCCTGTTTCTGCATATGCCGCGATTTTCAGCGCGGTATCATTTTCTGTCCCATTGCCATTGATAACGCGCACAGAGAGAAGCGCGTTTTCCAGAATAGTCACAATCTTGCTGTCGTAAATAAACCGCCCGTCAGACAGATTCCAGTAGTATTCAACAATATAGCGCCCTGCGTCTGTACCGTGAAAAGACTGGTGCCCGTTCCAGCGGCTTTGCAAACCGCTGTCCGGCGCATTTCTTAACACAAGCTCCCCCCCGGTTGTTATCAGGCCGCTTGCCCTGTCAATAGCCGCAATTGGGTGAATGACTGTCTCGATGGTGCTGCTTGCCGCATTATCTCCCGCCATCCCTGACATGTGGCTCATATCCACACGAGTAAACCTGTCATCAGCTGCCGCGAAGCTTCCGGGCGTTCCCCCTTGAATGGCAGCTTGATGGGCGTTTAGCGGTATGTCAGGATAAACCCCTATGGTGACATCCTGGTTTGCTGAGGCGGCCAGGCGTGTTGCGGTGGAAAAAATCAACTGCACATCGTCAGCGTGGTCGTACAGCTCCCCCGGCGCAACAGTTATGTCCTTGCCCGCAAAGATGTTTGCGGTAGGGATGATTCTCAGCCGCCTCATGCCGGTAGTGCCGTTGATGTTTGTGTTGACCTGAAGCCACTCAATTCCCGGGGCAAAGTCGTCCGCGTGCCATACCCCGTCGCTTTTGGAAAGGCTTAATACAGGCAGGCTTTGTCCGTAAAGTGTCGTACGGCGTCCGTCCTGTCTCCATGAGGTCTGTGGGTCGCTGGTCATTCCAAACCGCACTGTAATATCCCGTACGGTATCATAAACCGTTGCCGGCAGCGGATTTCCGTCAAAATCGCTTTCCCACGCATTCAAATGCACCGTGGAAACCGAAGCCTTTGAAAACGCCATAACGAGATCCTTATAGCGGTCATTAAAGGATGACGCGGATACAAAAACACTCAGCTGTGGGTACATTCCGTCACTTGTGCTGATCCACTGCCCTGCCTCAGCCGCCGTCCATCCGGCAAAGCCGTTGCCGCCCGCAGCTGAGCTGAGTCCGCTATAGCTCACTCCGTTTTTCGTGACATCGGAGGTAAAAACGCCTGTAATGCCGGCAACAGATTGGCTTGTGCCGGAGGCCCACTCACGCAGGGCGGTGGTTTGCTTATCGTAATAACAGTTTACAAATGTGTTCTGCGTATTTCCCGAGGTCACGCCAAGAAATCCGCCGACATCCTTATACGATGTGCGCCCTGCCGAAACATCTGTATCCAGTGAACCAACCTCACCTGCGGCGTAGCAGTTGGTAAACACGGGATAGGAGGGATAGTCTCCGTCGGTTGTCTGCCCGATAAAGCCGCCCTGGTTCGTTCCGCCGTTCTGCATTCCGACAATCGTCGTTGAGTAGCAGTTGGTAAAGGATGAATAGGGCGCGCCAAATCTGCTGCGCACCAGCGCCTGAAAGCCGCCCAGTGTCTCAAAGCCCTCGACCGAGCCGGAGGCATAGCAGTTTTTGTATGCAGTGCTGGCGCTGTATCCTTCAAAGCCGCCCGTCTGGCTCGCGCCTAAAACGCGGTTGTTGGTAAAGCAGCTTTGCACCGCGCAGTCATAGTCGTTGCAGGATATAAATCCGCCTGAGTGCCCGCCTGTTGAGATTACCGTCCCGTCAACCGCAAAGCTGTTTGTAATAGTCGTATACCCCGGGATGGCGACAAAGCCGCCAACATGATTAACGCCGTAAACATCGGTATTCCGCGCGCTGCAGTTGTCGATTTTATTTGCGGTGCCCTGGAAAATTGAAACCAGCGCCGCGGTATTCTGGGTAACAGCGGGCGAATCATTGAAAAACAGCGAATCCTCAATGGACACATTTGAGTATGTCGTGTTTTTGGCGTAAAGGAAAATCGAGACGGAGTGCGTACCTGTGGAAACACATTTCGCGCTTTTAAAGGTCAGATTTTTAACTGTGCCGTTGGAGTTGTAGTCCATAAACAAGCTGACATACAGGCCCAGGTTGTAAATCGTCTTTCCGTTGCCGTCAAGGACGTAGGTCGCCTCCTGTTTTATGCGCCCCCAGTTATAGTTGGCGCCGTTGAGGTCGATGTCGCGCATGAGCTTGATAGTAGGGCAGGCAGCGGTGTTCATTTTCTGCAGCGCATAGCGAAGCTGCTGCCCTGTCCAAACCTCGTAGGTTGCCCCGTCAAAATACGGACGCATGCCCTCATTTCCCGCAAGGCTTGGAGCCTCACGCGTGGCCGGTTCCGCCGTGCCGGAGGATGTGCCGTCCCACAGCGGAATACCAAGGGCAGAGGTGTCTGCCCATGAAAATGCGTTTCGGCAGGCCATCCACTCGGTATTCAAATAATCTACCCATGTGCCGGGGACAGAGTGGCTCGTCATATACTCGTTATACATCGGGCCGTTGCCGCTTGTTCTTGCTTTAGTATTCATTACAGCGTCCATAAGCGCGTCATTCGCCCCGGCGGGGGGCGCGGCAAGTGACGTCTCCACAAAGCTGTCTGCAAAGGCGACGCCATAGGCCGCCGCAAGCGCAAGGCAGAGAAGGCCGCTGATTATTCTCCTCATTTTCGTTGTTTTCATAGTTTTCACCTAACTGCACCGCTATCCGCAGATTTTGAGAACAAGGATAGTCCGCGCATCTTTATATTCATAGGAGCAGGTCGATAAGGTCACAACCCTTGCTCCCCAAGGCAATTCAATGTCATTTGAAATGCTCGCATATGCGTTCATTTCGGAAATATAGCTTTCCCACGCCGTCTCGGACTCAAAGGCCCAGGTGTAGGCGGCCCCGTCAGACGGAACGACCGCAACCAACGCGGCCTCCAGCTGATAGGTTTTATCAGGGGTGTATAAAAAGCCTGTAGTGTGGCCGGCAAAATAGTCAGCCTCCTTAAAAAGCAAAAGCGGCTCAAGCATTTTGCCGGACTTCATATTGTGTCCGTAAATTATGCTGTTACAGCCGGAAAAGTCACCATCATTTCTATAGTCAAGAAAGAGGGAGCCGTTTCGGTTCTTATTGCCGTATGCGTCATGGTGCAGATAAAAATCATTATCTGTTCCTTGGGTAACGGGGAAGTCGATACTTGTGCCCTCGATTGTTATCCAGGCGACAATGTCGCGGTTCTGCTCCCTCAGGGCATAAAAATCCATTGCGGGACGTGCATCAGCACCCTCATCAATGAGAGTGCCCGTCATTTGTGCGGGAATGTGGGGTTTTTGAAGGACAATCCCATCGGTCATCATATCGTCCCGGTGGTTTTGTCTCTCCGATATGACAAGCGCTGCCGAAAGGGAAAGTGCAAGAACCGCCGCGGCAAGAGCCGGAAGTACCTTTTTATTCATACTCTATCTTGACAGGGCGGAAAGCACCGCATCAATTTCACTTATCGGCGTGCCTTCGGGAGCCTCCTGCGTGTTCCACCATGAAAGACGATAGCTCCATTGGTTCGTCTCTACAGCTTCGGTTTTGACAACGATATTCATTTTCGCGCCGATATATTCGTCTCCCAACGCATCGCTTAGGCGCACCCCGGTAAACAAATCCTCGCTTGTTTCCGCTCCGCTGCCGGCGACCCCGAGAATGTCGAGATAGTAGAAGTATCCGTCTCCGCCGTCCGCCCATTTGTCCGATGTCATGCCTATAAGCTCTATTTCCTGTCCGATCCTGGCGGGGAGGGGCTGTCCGTCTCGTGACACAACTGACGGCATTACCAGCAGCCGCACAAAGGCGGGAATGCTGCGCTCGTTCTGCGCGCCTACGATTTTTGTCGCCTCATCACCCGGAAGGAATACCTGCGGAGGGATAAAGTAATCCAATGTCTTCACATCAAACTCAATTTCATCAGACTCCAGCCTGTTGACCTTATTATCACGGCTGACATACCACGACCAGGTTGTGCCCGCCGCAATTGTAATGGAAATAATGACGCAAAACAGCGCCGTTATGCACTTTGCTCCTATTTGTGACCTTCTCATATGCCCCTCCTTCCTTCGGGTTCTCAGTAATTTGCACCGTTTCTGTCTTCCTTCCGCCTTTTCCAAAGGAGGAAAAGCGAGGCCGCCGTGCACGCCGCTGAGGCGGAGGCCAGCAGATAGCTGACCGCTTCGCCTGTTTTCGGCGGGCTGGCCTCCTCTTTTTTTATAGCGTAGAATATCCACCGTATTTCAGCGACGCTTTTTTGCATAAACATACTTGGCGGCAGGGTCTTATCTAAAACAAGCTCGATTTGCAGTGTCCTCATATCTTCATATGAGTAAGTGCCCAGCTGCAACGCGTTTTGGATCATGTTTATCCCACCGTCGCCATAGACCCGGCCGCTGTAAATCTCTTCCCCGTCCAGAATAAGACGCAGGTGTATTTTATCCAAAAGCTCAATGGGGCCGGTTTGGAATAATGGTTTTGCGGTCATCGTCAGGGAATATGTGCTGTCCTCCGTATTTGTAAGGACAAGGGTCTTTTTAATCACGTCCCCCGCCTCCATATCGGTCGCATAAATATAGTATTCCCCTGCGTTCGTGACCCGTATTCCGTCGGTATCCCCGATTAAAAAGCCGGGTGGAAAGCTTGCGACCGCACTTACAGGCGCGCACAACACTGAAATAAGCATTAGCGCAATAATCAGCGCGGCGCCGCGTTTCAAAGCCGTCTTCATCACTTTCCACCCCCTTTTATAATCCTTAGCTGCAGTATGCGCTCAAAGCTGTGATGAGCTGTGTGTCGGTCAAGCCCCATCCGTCTGATGCAACGATTGCATCTCTCGTGTTCTGGATAGCCTCCAGAAGAACGGCAAGGTCAAGCTCCATCAGTGCGTGCTCATTGCCTGCGGATGAATCCAGTGTGACGGTTTCAAGCAGAAGCGGGCTGATTTCGCCTGCGGCAAGCTTTCCGATATAGTAGAAATAGCCGTCCTGGGCGTTGTACCACCAGTTATTTTCTGTCATCGCCTGTGTAAGTGCACCGTACTTCAGAAGAACCAGGCTGTCCGCCTGTATGGAGCCGACAGGGCTGGTGCCTGTATAGTCAATGCTGCCTGCCAAGGGATGCACAACCGGAGTGCCATTGGGAACAACAACGTTTTCGTTGGCCCAGTCGGCGTACGTTGTAACTTTGCCGTCAAAGAAATAATAGCTGATGTTGGAGAGTGCAAGCTTCCCGTTGTCCGCAGCTACATCCAAAGTAACCTTTTGAAACGTGTCATCTCCCAAATCCTGATAGGCAAAATATGTGTACACTGTTTTGCCGCTTGCGGGATCGGTTGCCGATTTGCTTTTGATAATAAGACCGTCGGGGATCGGTGCAACGGTGTCGGCATCGGTCAAGGTGGTCCAGCCTGTTGTGTAGCCCGCTGTTGTGACATGCACAGGCATCCAATCGGGATGTGTTGCGGAAACGTCGCTGGTGTCAGACTGGACAGTGCTGCCGCCCGATCTAAGGAGCTTCAGGATTTCCTCAAACGATACACGCACAAGGGCATCTGTTTCCGCGTTGTTGACAGCGCTGACATTTTTCAGAACTTCCTGACCGGGTTTCCAGTCTATGGGGGGATCAAAAACTTCTAAAATGCCGACAGAGCCGTCGGTTATTTGGCGGGTTTCAAAGTGGTTGATTCTGCCGTCTTTAGACGTGAACCATGCAAAGCTGGCCGTCACGACGATTACGAACGAAAGCACAAGCGATATGCCGGCCAGAAATTTTTTGTTTGTTTTCATATCTTTTCTCCTCTAAATAATTCTATATTTGTAAGCTGTCTCTCCGGAAAGGCAGTTTCCAAAACTAATGTGTGCGGTGCGGAGCTTGCTCTGCTTCCGCTTTTTTGAAAAACATGTTAAGGGTCAGCAGTAAAAGAAATACCGAAATTATCATTACAAACGAGATCACAATATGCTGCTTAACATAACTGACGGCCGCCCCCATATGGGGAATGGAGAGCACTTTTTTCCCGATCAGCATGTTGGCAGAAATCGGTGGATCGTCTGCGTTATTTGCGTCGCCGCGTGTCACAAAGAACAGCCCCTCGCTTCCTGCCAGCGCAGTTTTTATCTCAGCAACGCGGTGGGTCAGGTACGCGGTTGAGTCAGACCCGGGAACAAAGGTGATTATATCCCCAACCTTGATCTCCGCAGGGTCGCACAGCTTAACAATTATCATATCCCCTGCCCGGAACCCGCCGGTAAGACCCTTTTCCTCGCTGTAGGCTCCCGGCGTCATTGAGCCGGTCTTAATGCTATAGAACCTGTACCCGAAGATCGATTTATCCGGGCTGCCGTTCAGCGCAAAAAGAATTGAGCCGCCCACAAGCGCGATCATCCCAAGGAAAAAAATGACATTTGAGAGGATACCCCCCGTCCGTTTTGGAGCTCTATATTTTCCTCCGGGTGCAGCGGCTTTACTTTTAGCTGAGCGCCCTTCCTTTGCGTCTGATGTTTTTTCGTCCACCGTTATTTGCTCATGCGCTTTAATTGTCACTATATCCGGTCCTCCTTTATCTGTTATTGTGGTGATTTTTCTCTTGTTCCGCCTAAAATGCCGCATAGCGTTTATACCTCACAGGCGTGCGCTTACCTGGTCTGCTGCGCCTGCTCTAGCTTCCGCTTCACTCCTTACATGGCAACAGGCCGCAGTTTTCCTTCACGGTCTCTGCTTTGTCTTGCGTGCCTCTCGCCACACGTCGCTCTCGGCATTACGTGTGAATTATAACGACGTGCGGAGCAAGAAGATATGTCATATGAAATAATGGGTTGATGAATTTTTTGCTAGAATTAACAGTTCAGCCCCATTCTGGACATACTAGCCTAAGAACAGAAAGGAAGCGGATATGATGTATGAAGAGTATTATGATGCATTCAGGCAATCGCCTTTTTGTCAAAACATGACACCTGAGGAATATGACCTCTTTCTGCAGAAGGTTAAGCCCGCAGTCAAACACTACAATAAAGGTGACCTTATCGTCCGCGAAGGAGATAAGGTCGAGGGGTGCTTTATGGTGGTCAGAGGGATGGTTTTGCAGTTTCGCAACAACAGGCAAGGCGAAAAATCAGTGTACTCCTCTGTTCCTATAGGCCAAATGTTTGGCGAAATCGTTATCAACCTGCCTCTGCGTACAGGCTTCAGCACCGATTATCTCGCAAAAACCAACAGCACTTTGCTGTATTTTCCCAAAAAAACTTTGGACACCGCTTTTTTGGATCCCGAAATCTTTTCAAACCGCATTTATCTCAATTATGTTTATTGTATATGTAAGTTTGTCGAGCAGCAGATGATTGCACTGCGCAGCCTGCGGAACACTACCGTCCGCAAAAAAATATCCACATATCTTTATGAAATGTATGTGTATCTCGGCAAAACCCAGTTGGAGCTGCCGCTTAACCGCACGGAGCTTGCCGCGTATCTTTTCATGCCGCAGTCCTCACTTTCGCGCGAGCTTGCAAGCATGAAGCGCGACGGGCTGATCGACTACCACAAGGACACGATTAAAATCCTGCGGCTTGAGGAGCTGCAATGTTAAGCATAAAACATGAGGGCCGCAGCATTAATGCCGCGGCCCTCATGTTTTTATCGTAGGCCCTTTTATTTGCTAAGCCAGGGAAAGGTAGCCAACAATATATTGCTCTCGCATAGCGGACTTATATAAAGTTGCTGTGTGATTTGCAGAGTTAACTATCAAATAACAAGTTTTAGTAATTGAAAAAAGCATAAAGAGCCCACAAAAACAATACAGCGCCAATGACCATGAATGCTTTGATAAACACCATTTGATACCCATAGTACTCCTTTGCCCTTTTCTCATCATCCTTGTAATAATTCAGTAAATACTCCATCAGCCGGTCACGTTTGACATATTGGAATATGCCTAAAATTCCAAACATTACAGACACAGGGGCGAGAAACATGAACCCTACATTACGAAAACCCATGTGTCTCATTGTCATCCAAAAGCTATAGTTAATATGCCAATTGCAAACATTATAATTCTTAATTGCTTGGACAGTTGCATATAAATCCCACTCTACAGTAAGCTCGTTGAAATAAGGGTTATTCCTAGGTAATCTGCTACTTGCTGGAGTTGCTCTGGCGTAAGCTCGGATAGCATTGACTCTATATTATCTAGTATGTATTTCTTAACTTGTTCAGCATCCTCTCCGCTTAACGTAATTACATTTTTGTCCATTTAACCAATTCAAAATATATTTTTTGGCTAAATTCGACTGATAATTTCCTCATTTGTAACCGAGGAACCTTCACTATTCAAGAATAACAGGCACGCAGGCCGTCCCCCCAGCAAACAAAGCCCACTGCGCTTCACGGCCTGTGCCATAAGTGTTAGCGGCGAAATGCCAGGCGTATACTAAAAAGCAAGACCGCCCCTTTAGGGGCGGTCTTGCTTTGCTTA
>JAVBSJ010000113.1:0-4804 GCA_031547105.1 Oscillospiraceae bacterium | reverse complement strand
CCGAGTCGGAGGTCATCAGGCTGATAGGGCGTGGAGAGCCGAGGGAGAATATCGCCTTTGCGGTGGTTGATTCCATCGTTAAGAAGGTGGCCTCACAGGCACGGCGCATGCAGACAGACGGCCAGGCCATCTGCCTTACAGGCGGGTTGTGCGGATTTCAGTACCTGCGCGATGCCATATCGCGGGAGCTGGGCAGGCCGGTTTTGACCCATGAGGACGGGCGGTACGCAGGCGCGCTGGGCGCGGCGCTTAACGCCATGTCAGTCGGTAAATAAATAATAATAACATAAGGAGCGGAATAAAGATGACGACTAATCTTCCGGAAAAGTTCTCGGAGTTCGGGGAAGCCCGCCAAAACGGCTTCCTGCAGGTGAAAAAGGTCAAGGAGGAAGGCGGCAGGGTGGCCGGTACCTTCTGCACCTTCACCCCGCAGGAGATTTTGGACGCCGCCGGCTTTACGCCGGTCAGCCTTTGCGGCATGAGCAACGAGACCATTCAGGCGGCGGAGGTTGATTTGCCCAAGAACCTGTGCCCGCTGATAAAATCCAGCTATGGCTTTGCCGTTTCCGACCAGTGTCCATACACATATTTTTCCGACCTGATAGTTGGGGAGACGACCTGTGACGGCAAGAAAAAGATGTATGAGCTGCTTAATGAGCTTAAGCCCACCTACGTTCTTCAGCTGCCTCAAAAGGCAGACCAAACGGCTGTGGATATATGGGATAAAGAGCTTCATCGCTTTATCTCCTTTTTGGAGGAGAAGTTCTCGGTCAAAATCACAGAGGAGGCGCTCCGCTCCGCCGCCCGCACCCGCAATGCCGAGCGCGCCGCCCGCCTGCGGCTGATGGAGCTGCAGAAGCTTCAGCCCCCTCCCACAAGCGGAATGCAGGTTTACACCGCCCTTGACGGCATGGGCTTCATCTTTGATCCGCAGGAGCGCATCTCCCGCATAGAAAGCCTGCACCGCGGCATCGCGGAAGCGTATGAGGGGGGAGAGAGACCAATATCGGCGAAGGCAAAACGCATTTTGGTCACCGGCTGCCCCATCGGCGGTGTTCTGCAAAAGACGGTCAAGGCTATTGAAGAAACCGGCGGTGTGGTGGTTTGCTACGAAAACTGCGGCGGGATAAAGGCCGCCTGCCAGATGGTGGACGCCGAGGCGGAGGACATAGTGCATGCTATCGCTGAACGCTACATAGATATAGGCTGCTCGGTCATGTCCCCCAATGAAAACCGCATGGAGCTGCTTAAAAGGCTGGTCAAGGAGTTCTCCGTTGACGGCGTTGTGGAGATTGATCTGCAGGCCTGCACCCCTTATATTGTCGAGTCCCACTGGGTCAGGCGGCATATGAAGGACATGGGCATACCCTATTTGGCAGTGGAGACCGATTATTCACAGAGCGACAGCGGGCAGCTGTCCACCCGGCTGGAGGCCTTTTTGGAGAGGCTTTAAGGATTAGGGGGAATACAGGAGCAGTGAAATGAGCTTACTAAAACATCGCGGCAATGCACCTCCTGCAGCGCCGGGGGAGGCAAAGCCTTCCTCAAAGCTGACACGGGAGCGGCTTTTGGAGCTGGAGCAAAAGGAAAGGACAGCTGCGCAGAGGGCGCTTGACGTAGCCATATCTCTGGCACCGCTTATATGCTGCGCGCTGGCAATAGCGGAATATGTGCTTATTCCCAACAAGTACAGCAACAAGAACCCGGAGCGGTATATATATTTCCTGCTTGTACCCGCTGCCGCATATTTGGTTTCATGGGGCTACGGTATGCTTTTGTACGCCGAGGGGGATAAAAGGCTTTTCTGGAAAGCGCGCTATAACGCACCCCTTTATGCGGTTATCTTTATGCTTTTGGCTCTGCTTGATTATCTCACACTCAAGACAGGGCGCCTGATGTACCCCTTTATCCCGTGGGTCAATGACATCATCAATGTGGCCATTCAGGATAAAGCGCATTTGATGAAAAGCACGCTGTTCACCCTGCGCCTTTTGATGCTGGGGTATTTCGGCGGCGTGACAGCGGGGCTGATAACGGGAATTGCCTGCGGCTACAGCCGGAGAATCAAGTATTGGATCAATCCCATAATCAAGGTTCTGGGGCCGATACCCACGGCTACGTGGATCCCCCTTATCATGCTTTTGGCATCCTCGCTTTTCGGCGGGTCGGTTTTCATTGTGGGGCTTGGCACATGGTTTGCCGTCACGGTGGCGGCTATGACGGGCATATCAAACATTGAAACCGAATACTTTGACGCGGCGAAAACCCTTGGCGCCACAGAGCGCCAGCTGGTGCTTAGGGTCGCCATCCCCCACGCCATGCCGAGCATTTTGCAGGGCATGACACAGGGGATGAGCTCGGCCTGCATTTCCCTTATGATAGCCGAGATGATGGGGGTGGAAGCGGGGCTGGGCTGGTATATCACCTGGGCTAAGGCCTGGGCGGCGTACAACAAGATGTTTGCCGCGATCATAGTCATATGTATCATCTTCAACGCCGTGACAAAAATCCTGGATATGATAAAGAAGCGCGCCCTGCGCTGGCAGATCGGGGTGATGAAATAGGATGGCAGAGGGCATTATACTGCGTCTTTCGGATGTATCCAAAAGCTTTGCAAGAGTGGAGACTGAAGGGATAACCAATGCGGTTTCACGTGTCAATCTGGAAATGCGGGGCGGCGAGTTTGTCAGCCTGGTGGGCACCTCCGGCTGCGGAAAGTCAACAATACTGCGCCTGATAGCAGGGCTTATCACCCCCACCACCGGGCAGCTGACGGTGAACGGCGTTGAGATAACCAAGCCGGGGCCGGAGCGGGGAATGGTATTTCAGAAGCCCACCCTATTTCCATGGCTGACAGTGGAGAAAAACATCTCCTTCAGCCTGCGGATGCAGGGCAAGCTTAAGGGGGATGAGGGCAAGGTAGAGAGAATGCTCAGGATGATCGGCCTTGAGGAGTTTAAGGACGATTACCCGGGGCAGCTGTCAGGAGGCATGGCACAGAGGGTGGCGCTGGTGCGCTCGCTGATAAGCGAGCCGGATATTCTGCTTTTAGATGAGCCTCTCGGCGCCCTGGACGCCTTTACAAGGATGAATATGCAGGACGAGATTCTCTCAATGTGGCAGAGGCAGAAGCAGCTGGTCATTATGGTTACCCACGACATAGACGAGGCAATTTACATGGGCACAAGGGTGCTGGTTATGGAGTCCAATCCGGGGCGCATAAAGGCCGCGCTGCCTATTGAGCTGGATTACCCCCGCAACCGAAGCGGCGCCGCCTTCACTCAGTACCGCAACCAAATATTTGAGATGCTTAATTACGGCGCTAAAGAATAAAAAAACCTATAAAACGAGGAGAACGAACATGAAGGAACAGAAAAGAATCAAAAGCCTGCTGTGCTTAGTGCTGTGCGCTGTAACAGTGCTTGCGCTTGCCGCATGCGGGAAGCAAGACCCCGTCCCGCCGGTTACCCCGCCTGACTCAAACAAGCCGCAGCTGACCGAGGAAGAAGCCTGGAAACTGGAGCCCGCCTATGGCACGACTATTCATTACTGGCTGTCGGACGGCTGCACCTCAGGGCCTTCTGTTGCGCAGAAGCTCGGCTACTTTGAAGAAGCGGGGCTGACCGTGGAAGGGGTCAAAGGGACGTCCTATACCGAAGCTTTGGGTACGGGGGTCACCGATCTTGCCGTCGGGCACATCGCCACCATGCTGGTTCCCGCTACCAACGGAGTTGACCTTTGCTTTGTTGGCGGCGCCCACATCGGCTGCAAATCACTTTACGTGCTTGGCAGCAGCGAGTATCAGTCCACTGCCGACCTTAAGGGGCTTAAGATCTCCGTCCCCAACGGCATCGGCGCAAGCGACTATAATATCACCGCCCGCCTGTTTGATGCGGACGGCATCAACCCCCTGACTGACGTAAGCCTCGTGCAGGTAGAGACAAGCGCCTGCGTCGCCGCCATGCAGAACGGCGAGATCGCCGCCGTCCTGCTGACCGATTCATACGCCTATGATATGGTCAAGGACGGCACGCTGCGCAAGGTGCGCTCCATGCTGGATGAGGACTTCAAGCAGGAGCCCTGCTGTATAATCGCCATGAACGCCACCTTTGTCAAGGAAAACCCCATAACGGCCAGAAAGATGACCGGGTGCGTCCAGAAGGCACATGCATGGATGAAGGCAAACCCTGAGGAGGCCACGCAGTTCCTGCTGGATGAGGGGCTCAACAGCGGCGACTTCCAGAAGAATCTGGAGTTCAACATTTCGCTGCAGTACGGCATCAGCAATGAGATGACAGAAGCCGGCCTCCGTGACATTGCAGAAGACTATATCCGCCTTGGCATTATCACAGCCACAGAGGATGTGGAGGAGATCATGGAGCAGGTCTGGGCTCCCACAAAGACCGACGGTGAATAATAACAGATAAAGCATTTTGCTGCCCATACCCCTATTGGGTATGGGCAGCGGCAATAGTGCTGGGCATAAGCCTGTGAAAGCGCTATAGAAAAGCCCGATAAAAGCAATCTCAATTATTTATAAAGAGTATTGGCAATCGGCGTACTTTTGGGGTATTATTTATATCGGTAAGGGGAGCGCGTCAGTTCCCGATTTTAGAAAAGAGGAAGCCCATATGATTTATTTTGACAACAGCGCCACGACACTTATAAAACCGCCGGAGGTGGCAGAGGCTGTTGCATATGCGGTAAATCATTTCGGCAATTACGGGCGCTCCTTTTACGATGCCGTGCGCTTTGCCAACAGAGAGGTGTACCAGGCCCGCGCCGAAATCGCCAGGCTGATCGG
>JAVBSJ010000078.1:0-8143 GCA_031547105.1 Oscillospiraceae bacterium | reverse complement strand
TAAACGGCGCTTATGAGGGGCAGATAATGGGCGGCCGCGCCCCTGTATGCTATATCAAAATTGAGCTGTCCACTGCGGCGGTGGATGTCAACGTTCACCCTGCCAAGCTGGAGGTCAAGTTTGCCAGAGAGAGGGATATTTTCCTTGCCATACAGAACTCCGTGTCAATCGCCCTTCAGCAGGAGGCGGAGTTTCCTGAAATGAGCTTCAGACCCTCGCCCGCCCTTCCGCGGCAGGATGCGGTAAGCGCCTATCAACAGGCCATCAGGGTAGAGAATATCGCGGGGATTCCCACTTCGAAGGAATATAAGTCCGGGGGCGTCGGTTCCTTGGTTGCATCGGCTTCGAAGCCGATGCAAAACACACCGGAAATAGAGTATGTCAGGAAAAGTCTGCCCTCTGTTTTCGGTGACGAGGCTGAGCCGGAGGTTTTTGTACCCAAACAGCCGCAGGCGGGCTATCCGGCACGGGCTTCTGCCCCGGCGCTGAAGGGGCAGGAGACTACTCCGCTTTCGGAAAAAACGGGTATTTCTGTGCCGGCGGCAACCGGGCAGCAGGTCAAGGCCGCTCAAGAGGCTGATGTCGGGCAGCCGGAGCAAACCGGCTTCAGCGCAGATGAGGTAAAGGTAATCGGAGAGGCCTTCGGCACCTATATCGTCGCCCAAAACGGCGAAGGCCTGTGGATGATAGACAAGCACGCCGCCCATGAACGAATGATCTTTAACAGGCTGCTTAAGGAAGGGGGCGGGCGGCACTCGCAGCTTTTGCTTGAGCCTGTGCAGGTGACCCTCAGCAAGCAGGAAGTGGCGGCGCTGCTTGAAAACACTGATATTCTGGCTGAGGCGGGGTTTGAAATCGGCGATTTTGGCCTTGGCGGTATCGTCGTCAGGCAGGCACCCGTCTATCTGGAGGAAAAGGAAATCTCCTTTGCCATCAGCGAAATTGCAGGGAAGCTGGCAGAGGGCGTAAAGCCGGGGGTAAGCCTGTTTGAAGAGCTGCTTAAAAGCATTTCCTGCCGCTCGGCGGTAAAGGCGGGCATGTATTCCGGTACAGCCGATATGGAGCAGCTGGCAAAGGCTGTCCTATCCCTGCCCGATGTGCGCTCTTGCCCTCACGGCAGGCCGGTAGCTATTTTTATCGACCGCGCCGGGCTGGAAAAGCAGTTCAAACGGATACCGTGATGGACAAGCTGATAGTTATATGCGGACCCACGGCCTCAGGAAAGACCTCCTGCGCCGTTCAGCTTGCCAAAAGCATTGGGGGAGAGGTCATTTCAGCCGACTCCATGCAGGTGTACAGGGAGCTTAATATCGGAACAGCCAAGCCGACTGAGGAGGAGATGGAGGGCGTGCCCCACCATATGCTGTCGGTCGCATCGGTAGCCGAGCATTACTCCGTTTCCCGTTATGAAAATGAAGCCCATATATGCGCGCAGGATATAATATCGAGGGGCAAGGTGCCCGTCGTCTGCGGCGGCACGGGGCAGTATATAAACGCCCTGATTTCCGGAACGGGCTTTATGGAGCGGCAGGAAAGCCTGTCGGTGCGACGGGAGCTTGAAAGGCGCTGGGAGGCAGGCGAAGGGACTGCGGTAATGGAAGAGCTTCGCCGCGCAGACCCCGAAGCGGCCGCCCGCCTGCACATAAATGACCGCAAAAGGGTCATTCGCGCCCTTGAGATATATCTCCTCACAGGGGTAAACATAACGGCGCATAATTTGGCGACGCAGTCGCGGCCGCCACGGTATGAGGCCGTTATGATAGGAATTGCGCCTGCGGACAGGCAGGTGCTGTATTCCCGCATCGACAGAAGGGTCGATGCTATGCTGGAGCGGGGGCTGCTCAAGGAGGCAGAGGGGCTTTACAAGGCCGGACTTCTTACAGGCACGGCGGCGCAGGCCATAGGTTACAAGGAGCTGGTCGATTACTTTGAAGGGCGTGAGACCCTTGAGCAAAGCATCGGTTTGATAAAGCAGCGGTCACGCAACTATGCAAAAAGGCAGCTGACCTGGTTCAGAGGAGACAGCCGGGTGCGCTGGCTCTCTTACGGAGAAGATGGCCCCATGGCAGAAATCCAACAAATGCGACAGGATTTTTAATCCCTTAGAGTTAAAATGGTAAAACAATACATAAAGGGGAGAGTTTACCATGGAGACAAGGACAAGCCTGCAGGATACATTTTTGAATGAGGCGCGCAAGACCCGCATGCCGCTTACGGTTT
Organism: Oscillospiraceae bacterium; assembly: GCA_031547105.1. Lineage (GTDB taxonomy): Bacteria > Bacillota > Clostridia > Oscillospirales > Butyricicoccaceae > JAVBSJ01. The sequence goes on along the minus strand of JAVBSJ010000078.1, from coordinate 5,923 downwards.
TTTTGACTAACGGCTTTCAGCAGAAGGGGGTCGTACAGTCCTATGACGGTTATACAATTCTGCTGATGAATGAAGGCAAACAGTATTTGATTTATAAGCACGCCGTTTCGACAATAATCCCCATTAAGGTGATCACATTGCCATAGCGGCGGCGGTTTAGGAGATAATAGCGATGAAAAAGGCCCTTTCGGGAATAATGCTGCTGTTTGTGCTGGGGTATATAGGCTTTCAAGTGGGCCGCAACCTGTCGGCGCAAATAGAGACGGTAGACGCGCTTATGGTCACTGTGGAGGACTCTGTTTTCTGTCAGGGGATTATCGTGCGCAGCCAGACGCCGGTTTACGGCGGCGGCAATATAACCGAATATTTTTTTGAAAGCGGAGAAAAGGTCGGTAAGGGGCAGCAGATAGCCGTCAGCCTAAGCTCGGCGGAGGCGGCCACCGCCTTTCGCGCCGCTCAGGGGCTTAAATCGGCAATAGCAAGCGCCGAAAAAGCATATCAAAGCATAACGGTGGACGGCGGCGTTACGCTGGATGCCAAGATTTTTATGGATATGGAAAAAGTGGTCTCCTACCTTGGGCGCGGGCAGCTTGCAAAGGTGGACGGGGCCTATTCGGATTTGCTTCAAATGGTAGTGGCGAGGGACTACCCCCGCTCTGAGGCTGACGTCCTCAAGGACAGCATCGCCGCTATGAAAAATGAGCTTAAAAGCTACGAGGCGGCCTGGGGCGGGCAAAGCACACCTGTTTACGCGTCTATCCCCGGGTATTTTGTCATAGAGCAGCGGGGCGTGGGTGGCATTTGTCCAATCTCCCAGATAACCGCCCTCTCTCCCACCGACGTAAAGGCGCTCAGCAATCTTACACTTGCGGTAGACCCAAGCGCGCTGGGGTATATTGTAAACGCCTATGAATGGTACTATGTCTGCACTATGTCCGCCGAGGATGCCGTAGCGGTGGCGCAGCAGGGGGCGGTGCCGGTCTACTTTACTTATTTGGGCGGGGACAGCATTCGCCTGTCGGTTTATGACGTGCGAAGCTTTGATAACGAAGCCGTTGTGACCCTAAAGGGCACCGATATAACGGCAGAGCTCCTGGCCTCCTTTCAGGAATCGGCCGATATAGTATGCAGGACATACAGCGGTATAAAGGTGCCGGTGGAAGCAATACATCTTGTCGACGGGCAGTGGGGGGTATATTGCCTGGTCGGGGCGACTGTCAAGTTCAAACCCATTGAGTGGACATATCAGGGCGACACATATTATATCGTAAAGCCTGCCAGCTCCTCCACAAAGGGTCTTTACCTGTATGACAAGATAATAGTCAGCGGTAAAAATCTGGAAAACAATATGATAATAAACGCCAATTGAGAATGGGCATACCCTTGATTTGCCGCTTTGACACATAAAATTAAGCGAATTATGCTGTTGGACAAATAATATGCGGCGGATTTGTTGACATAAGCGGGAAAAAATACGATAATAGCTATATACGCCGTCTGCGCGTCTAAATTAATTTGATGTGTCTACTTGAGAGGAGTTACATATGAGCTTTATTGATGAACTGAAGCGTTGGGCTAACGGAGAAGAGGAAGAGGAGATTGAGGAATTTCCCACCCGCCCCGCGCGCAAAGAGCGGGAGGAGGAAGACAGACCTCAGATTTCCGAGTTTCGCCGTAAAGACAAGGTTGTCAATATAAACGCAACCACGCAGCTTTCCGTTGTGCTTGTCAAGCCGGAGCAGTATGAAAATGCCGCCGAAATTGCCGATCACCTCAGGGAGCGCCGCACCGTCGTCATGAATCTGGAGCAGACCAACAAGGATGTTGCCAGAAGGCTCATTGACTTTTTGAGCGGCGTCACATATGCACAGGAAGGCAAAATAAAGAAGGTCGCCAACTCCACTTATATTATCACCCCCTACAACGTCGATCTTCTGGGTGATCTTATTGATGAGCTTGAAAGCAACGGCCTTTACATTTAAGAGGGAAGCAATGATTCTTTATCAGATTGTCAGGAGCTTTGTCGGCTCCCTGCTTAGCATTCTACAGCTTGCAATGCTGGCAAGCGCCATAATTTCGTGGATACCCAGCCTCAGGGGCAGCGCGCTCAGCAATTTTATTTATCAGCTGACCGAGCCGGTCATTTACCCTTTCCGCCGCTTGTTCCGCCGCTTTTGGCCCCAGGCGGAACAGTTCCCTCTGGATCTGGCATTTTTAGCCGCATTTGTCACTATAAGCACGTTTTCACGGTATATTTGACGTCAGCGACCATGTAAGCCCCTTACAGAGGGGCGAATAATATAAACAAAAGGCCGGATACCCGGCCTTTTGGAAATAATTGTGGAGGTAAAGTATGCTCACTCCTCAGGAAATACAGGAAAAGAAGTTTTCAAAGGCGGTTCTGGGCGGATATGATATGGCTCAGATCGACAGCTTTTTGGATGCCGTTTTTTCAGATTACACGGCACTTTACAAAGAAAATGCAACACTTAAGGGCAAGATGCGCGTCCTTGTGGACAAGATAGAGGAATACCGCTCTGTTGATGAGCAGATGCGCAAGGCTTTTTATTCCGCACAAATTGCCGCGCAGGAGATCGTCGCCAAGGCTGAAGCCGAGGCGGAGGCCATTTTGCGCAACGCCAAGGGGGATGCCGAGAAGGGCATCAACGACATTCGCGTGCAAACCATGGCTGAGGAGGCAAGGCTGGTCAAGGCCAAGGCGGAGACCAATGCTTTTGCCGACAGGATCGCGGCTGTACTGAAGGAGAATTATATCCTTATTGAAAAACTGCTGAGCGAGCCCGCAGGGGCGGCGGAGCTGGCTGTCCCGCCTGCCAAAGCCCGCATGGAAGATTTTACTCTTGACTTTTCCGTGGATGAAGAGTTTTTGAAGGCTGAGGAAATTGCCGCTGACCAAACAAGAGAGCTTGCGGGAATAAGCGCGGCGGAGCATGAGGCGGAGCCTGCGGGTATGGTGACGGAGCATTATCAGCTCAATCTCGGTGCGGATGGTGTACGGCTTGAACGTGAGAACGGGGAAGCCGTCCCCGATATGGATGACTCTACAAAGTTTAATTTCACGGAAATCCGCTTCGGCAAAAACTACAGCCATGACGACGAAGATCAGAACTAAGGGGAAAATAAATGGATAAAGATTACAACAAAACAATAAATCTGCCACAGACCGACTTTCCTATGAAGGCCGGTCTGCCGCAGCATGAGCCGGAGATGCTGAAGGCCTGGCAGCAGGAGGATGTTTATCACAAGCTCCAGCGCCTGACAAGCGGGCAGCCGAAAAAGATTCTCCATGACGGCCCTCCGTTTTCCAACAATTCCATTCATTTAGGCACCGCCCTTAACAAGGTGCTGAAGGATTTTATCAACCGTTACAACTCCATGACGGGGCATCACTCCCCATATGTCCCCGGTTGGGACAACCACGGCATGCCTATCGAAAGCGCTATAATTAAGCAAAACAAGCTGGACCGCAAAAAAATGTCTATCCCTGAGTTCAGGGATGCCTGCCATGAGTTTGCCGGGCATTTTGTGGAGGTACAGAAGGAGCAGTTTGTGCGCCTGGGCGTTTTGGGCGACTGGGATAATCCCTATCTGACTATGGCGCCTGACTTTGAGGCCAGAGAAGTCAAGGTCTTTGGTGAAATGTACAAGAAGGGCTACATCTACAAGGGTCTGAAGCCGGTTTACTGGTGCCCCCATGACGAGACCGCCCTTGCCGAAGCCGAGATAGAATATGCGGACGACCCCTGCACATCGGTTTATGTCAAGTTTGCTGTAAAGGACGATAAGGGCAAGCTTAAGCAGTATGGCGCTCTCGACAAAACCTTCTTCATCATCTGGACCACCACCACATGGACACTTCCCGGCAACCTTGCCATCGCTGTCAATCCGGTTGAGAGCTACGCGCTGATAAAGGCACCAAACGGGGAGCGGTACATCACCGCCGAAGCCCTTGCGGAGAAAACCATGGCAGCCGCAGGGATAACCGGTTATGAAGTAACTGCCCTCTTCAAAGGGGCTGACTTTGAATATATGACGGCGCAGCACCCATTTCTTGAGCGGGAAAGCCTGCTGTGCTGTGCCGACTATGTCACCATGGAAAGCGGCACCGGCTGTGTCCATACCGCCCCCGGCTTTGGCGTGGACGACTATAATACAGGGCGCAGATACGGCCTGCCCATGATAGTTCCTGTTGACGACAAGGGTCTGCAGACGGAGGATGCTGGACGTTTTGCCGGCATGTACTATGAGAAATCCAACCAGGCAATATATGATTATCTCGTGGAAACCGGCGCTTTGTTTGCCAGCGAAAATGTCACCCATAGCTACCCCCACTGCTGGCGCTGCAAGAATCCCATAGTGTTTAGGGCGACGCCACAGTGGTTCTGCTCGGTTGACGCCTTTAAGGACGCGGCGTGCGAGGCTATCAAAAATGTGCAATGGCTGCCCGCCTGGGGAGAGGATCGCATTGCCAGCATGGTGAGGGAGAGGGCCGATTGGTGCATTTCCCGCCAGCGCCATTGGGGTCTGCCGATTCCTGTGTTTTACTGTGAGGAATGCGGCAAGCCGGTCTGCGATGACACCACAATAACCGCTGTCTCCGACATGTTTAATGCCGAGGGCTCCAACTCCTGGTACGCCAAGGAAGCAGGGGAGATTTTGCCTCATGGGTACAAATGCCCCCATTGCGGCGGCACACATTTTTATAAGGAAACCGACACCCTTGACGGCTGGTTTGATTCCGGCTCCACACATTTCTACACTCTTGAAAACAACCCTGACATGACATGGCCTGCCGCCATCTATCTGGAAGGGGCAGATCAGTACAGAGGCTGGTTCCAGTCCTCGCTTCTGACGGCTGTCGCCGCCAAAAATGAAGGCGCGCCATACCAAACCGTTATAACCCACGGCTGGGTTGTTGACGGCGAGGGGAAGAAAATGTCCAAGTCGCTGAAGAATACCACCGATCCTGCCAATGTCATCAAGGACTTTGGCGCCGATATTCTCAGGCTTTGGGTCGCATCTTCCGACTACCGCGTGGACATCCGCGTGTCTGAGGATATTTTTAAGCAGCTTTCACAGGCCTATCTGAAGATACGCAACACCGCCAGATATATTTTGGGCAACCTCAACGGCTTTGATCCCAATAATTTGGTGGCGCCCGAAGATATGCAGGAGCTTGACAGATGGGCACTCAGCCGCCTTAATGAGCTTATCGCCAGGGTGGAGAGCGGGTATGAAAATTACGAGTACCACGCGGTTTACCATGCTGTGCGCAACTTCTGCGTTGTCGATATGTCGAACTTTTATCTGGACGTTATAAAGGACAGGCTTTACTGTGAGGAAAAGGATGGGCTTTTGCGCCGCTCCGCCCAGACTGCCATGTTTATCATGCTTGACACGATGGTGCGCATGCTGGCCCCCATACTTTGCTTTACCGCCGATGAGATTTGGCAGGCTATGCCCCACAGAAGCACCGACGAGGCCGGCAATATCGTCTACAACAATATGGCAAAGCCATATGCGGAGTATGCCCTAAGCGATGCGCGTATGAAGGAATATGACGGCATCATCGCTCTTCGGGATGACATAAACTCCGCGCTGGAGCAGGCGAGGGCAGCTAAGCTGATCGGCAAGCCGCTGGAAGCCTGTGTTGAGCTTTACGGCACGGCGGAGCAGGCGGCATGGGCTGCACCTATGGCGGAGCAGCTGAAAACGCTTTTGATTGTTTCCAAGGTGACTGTAGGTGAAGGGCAGGAGGGTATTCCCTGCCCAAGCAGAGAGGGGCTTTCTGTAGTGATAAGCAAGGCGCCCGGCGTCAAGTGCGAGCGCTGCTGGACCTATTGCGAGGATACAGACCCCGATACCGGCCTCTGCCCCAGATGCGCGGCAGTAGTAGCCAAGC
>JAVBSJ010000005.1:0-3272 GCA_031547105.1 Oscillospiraceae bacterium | reverse complement strand
GATTTGAACCCTGACAAACTGATCCAGAGTCAGTCGTGCTACCGTTACACAATGCCGCAATGCGCACTATTTATTATATCGGATAATTTTCCCGTGTCAAGGCTTTTTATCCCTAATTTTGATTAGTGGGGATAAAATCGTGTTGCCTTCCCTTTCTGCTGCCGGAGCAAAGCGGCGGCGGGCGCCTTATACAGGGCGGCGCACCGCAAATTAAAGACGCCTGAAAAGCAAGATAGGGGAAATAATCGAAAAAACTTTTCTTTATGGGCAAATTATACTATAATTGATATGTTATAAAACAATCGATAAAAATCCTTGGTGAGGTATGCTATGAAATTGATGGCCATTGACGGAAACAGCTTGATAAACCGCGCGTTTTACGGTGTTCGTCCGCTCAGCAATCATGAGGGCGTACCCACTAACGCGCTTTACGGCTTTCTAAATATGTATCTTAAGCTTTTGCAGGATTTTGCGCCTGACTATATATGTGTCTGCTTTGACACCCGCGCCAAGACCTTCCGCCACGATAAAAGTGATTTTTATAAAGCACAGCGCAAGCCCATGCCGGAGGATCTTGCAACACAGTTTCCCCTGATAAAGCAGGCGCTGGATCTGATGGGCGTACCCCGTATGGAGCTTGAAGGGTTTGAGGCCGATGATTTCTTGGGGACGCTTGCCCGCCTCTCCAAGGAAGAGGGGATTGACTGCCTCATCGTCACGGGAGACAAGGACAGCCTTCAATATATTGACCAGGGGGCAGAGGTGGCGCTGGTAACCACGAAAATGGGGCAGACAATGACGGAGGTTTATGACGCCGCCCGTTTTGCCGAAAAATATAGCGGGCTTACACCGGGGAAAATCGTCGATCTGAAGGCCGTCATGGGGGACAGCTCGGACAATATTCCCGGCATCCCCGGCATCGGGGAAAAAGGCGCCATGGAGCTGATAACCCATTTCGGCTCACTTGAGGAAGTATACCGCAACGCCGATGATGAAACCCTCTCCCCCTCGATCCGCAAGAAGCTGGCTGAGGGCAGGGAGCTTGCCTTCTTAAGCTACGATTTGGCGCTTGGCCGCACCGATGTGCCGATAGAGAAGCCGGTTGCAAGCCTTGCGCCTGCCAACCTGGACGGTAAGGGGCTGTACGATTTCCTCACTGAAATGGATTTGAAAAGCATAGTCAAAAGGCTTGAGCTTAAACCTGTGACAGGGGGGGAGAGAAGGCCTGAAAGCGGCTATAAGGAGCGACGGTTTACACATGCCGGCGCAAGCGAGATAAGCGCCCTGCTGGCGGGGGACAGCGTCCCCGCCCTTGTGCTTTCGGGGGATATGCGCCTCGCCGCCTTTTGCAGTGAGGACACGCTTCTGGTGGCCTCCTGCGATACCCTCGGGCAGGAAGCATGGGATGCCATGCTGTCAGGGCTGTTTGCCTCAGGGCGGTACTGCGCACATGACAGCAAGGGATATATTTTGAAAATGCTCAAACGAGGGGCGGAGGCCGCTCCGCCCGCCTTTGATACTGCGGTGGCGGCTTACCTTATGGCGCCCACCAAGGGTGCCTACAGCATGGAGGACTGCGCCCTTGCAGCCTTTGATGTTGAATGCGGCACGCCGCTATACGATGAGGGGCAGACCTCTCTTCTGGGCGGGGATGAGGAGGCTCAGGCCGCCATAGCCCGCCACGCTAATATCGTTTATGGCCTTATGGGCTACTATAAAGCTCAGCTGGAAAAGAACGCCATGCTGGAGCTGATGAAGGAAATTGAGCTGCCCCTTATTCCCGTTTTGGCGGAAATGCAGCACACCGGAATGCTGCTGGATGCCGCAAGGCTTACAGCCTTTGGGGAGCAGCTGACTGGGGATATTTCCCGTCTGGAGAGGGAGATATATGCCCTTGCCGGGGAGGAGTTCAACATAGGCTCCCCAAAGCAGCTTGGGGTCGTGCTGTTTGAGCGCCTCGGTCTTAAGGCGGCGAAAAAGACAAAGACGGGGTATTCCACCGACGCCGACGTTTTGGAAAAACTCAAGGGAGAGCACGCCGTTATTCCCGCCGTTTTGGAGTACCGCATGCTTACAAAGCTGCGTTCCACTTATGTAGACGGGCTTTTGCGGGTGGTCGGCAAGGACGGGAGGATACACTCCTCCTTTAACCAGATGGTCACCGCCACGGGAAGGCTTTCCTCCACCGACCCCAACATGCAGAACATCCCCGTAAGGCAGGAGCTTGGCACAGAAATACGGCGCTGCTTTGTCCCCGCACCCGGCTGCAAGCTGGTGGACGCCGACTATTCCCAGATAGAGCTTCGCGTCCTTGCCCATATCGCGGGGGATGAGACAATGCTGCAGGCCTTTAACAATAATGAGGATATTCATACCGTCACTGCGTCTCAGGTTTTTGAGGTTCCCCTGGGGGAGGTCACACCTCAGATGCGCTCAAGAGCCAAGGCGGTCAATTTCGGCATAGTTTACGGCATTTCGGCCTTTTCTCTGTCGGAGGACATCGGGGTGTTCCCCAAGCAGGCGCAGGGGTATATCGACGCTTATTTGGAAAAATATCACGGCGTGCGCAATTATATGACCGGCATTAAAAACCGGGCGGCGCAGGACGGCTTCGTCACCACTGAGTTTGGCAGAAAGCGCTGGCTGCCCGAGCTTAAATCCAGCAACTTCAATGTGCGCTCCTTCGGTGAGCGTGTGGCGCTAAACACTCCCATACAGGGCACAGCCGCCGATATTATGAAGCTGGCAATGATAAGGGTGTCACGGCGCCTGAAAACGGAAAAAATGGCCTGCAGGCTTGTGCTTCAGGTGCATGACGAGCTTATTCTGGAGTGCCCTGAAGATGAAATTGAAAAGGCCGGGCTTCTGCTTAAGGAGGAGATGGAGGGCGCGGCGGAGCTGAGCGTGCGCCTTGCGGCGGACGTCGGGGTTGGTGATAACTGGTATGACGCAAAGTAGCATTGTTGTTGAGTGCAGCTTGCGGGCAGAGCACCTGCCCGGCATAATCGAAATCGAGAACGCCGCCTTTGCCGTGCCGTGGAAGCCGGAGGATTTTGAATATGAGCTGCAAAGCCCCTATGCCAAATATTTTGTGGCGCTGATTGAGGGAAGGGTCGCCGGCTATATCGGCACCCGGTATATGTTCGGCATTATGGAGATTACCAATGTGGCCGTGGCTCCCCACTTACTGCGGCAGGGGATAGCCTCCCGCCTGATGGACAGCCTGATCGACTTCTGCAAGGAGGACGGGGCGGATAAAATCCTGCTGGAGG
>JAVBSJ010000080.1:0-6206 GCA_031547105.1 Oscillospiraceae bacterium | reverse complement strand
GGCACACAGGGTATTGAAAGTACACCCTACCACAATTCTTTGCAGGACGCGCCGCTTAAGACCAAGACCGAGACGGCGGGGGCGCTGCCGCGGGACGGTGTCCTCACCTTCATTTACTCTGCCAACCATGCAAAGGTCATGGATTTGTCGACAAATACGGTCAAGGCCACCTACGGCTTTGCCCATGAAACCCAGTCCAGCGACCTTGTGATGACCTTTGACAATGCCCTGCCCTCCGGCACCATTGTTGAGCTTCACCGCCAGATAGACGGCAAGCCCTTTGCCATTTACAAGTGTACTGTACAGAGTGCCGGGGCAAACAAGCTTGTCCTAAGTAAGGACTTTAAGCTTATGGGCACTGAGGCTGCACCGGCGGAGCAGACCTTTGGAGAGCTTTTCGGCATAAAAACCTCCATGACGGAGCAGTATTTTGCTTATATTACCGCGCCTGTCGATTATGACGGCGATGTGGGCAAGCTGCTGGCCGCTTCCATGCATGTGACCATGGGCTATACCGATACTGCAAATGCCGCGGCTAAGGATGCTGACAGCAGCACCATGGACAGGAGTATAAGCTCCGCACTGCTGCAAACGGTTTCCATGTCTCAGTCCGGCACGCAGAGCAGCGGCACTGTAAGCATCAACATCGGCGCTGCTGTCCCCGGCAATGTGCGGCACACTGACGCAGTGTATGCGGTTTCCATGTACTTTATTGATACCAACGGCGACCCTGTGCTGCTGCTGGACGGCACCTCCATTACCTACAACGGCGTCACCCAAACCTCAACAGAGGAAATGCGGCTGGCGAAAATGTTCTTTGCCGTGTCGGGAAGCGGAACCTTTAATTACACCACAGCAAATGCCCCTGCAGGCGCAACACTGGTGGTTGAGCTTGTGGAAGGCAGATCCGCCTTTGTCAAAAATGACACGGAGGGTGTTGAAAAGGGTGAGGCCGCTGTGTTTTACAAGTTTGAAAACGGCATTGTCCGCCGGTCTGCGGCGGTAACACTGCCATAAAAACAGAAATCAAGAGAGGGGGGCGAATATGACAAAGCTAAAGCGGATTCTTTCAGGTAAGCAGGGGTCGTCTATCCTGCTCGTCCTCGTTCTGCTGTTTGTATTTCTATATATCGGCACCTCGGTTTTGGTTTCGGCTTCAAATACCATGTCAACGCAGCAAATGCGGCAGGAAATCGGGGTTGCCAGAGAGGCCTCCAAGGGCTTGCTGGCCAGAATAACCGCCATGATAACCGATCCCGCCCGCAGCGAGTGGAAGACCCTTCCCCAGGGCGTATATGACGGAAGCACGGCTTTCTCCAATGTGGATATTGATGTCTCCGGCGCGAGCGGCTGGATCGGTGACCCCGATGCCATAACGGCGGATATGGAGCTTCAAAACCCGCTGTCTGTTATAATTACTGACGCGCAAGCCGAGATCCCCGCCATTTTAGACGAGGACAACAACGTGCTTGTTGAGGCTATTCCCGCCGTGCCGGAGGTCGCCCAGGTTACCGGCACGCTGGTGGTGCATCTTGAAGTGACTTACGGTCATACGGAATATGTCACAAGCGCGCGGTACAATTTAATCGCAACTCTGATTGACGGCACTGTGGACACGGCGATTTATACCCTTATCGGGTATACGCTGGGTTAGGGGGCAAAGAATGATTACCAAACTGAAATCCGCCCTTAACTCAGCCGGGGAAACGCTGATAGAAACCATCGTGGCTATCTCGATTTTCACCATAGCCATGGGCATTGTATTTACGCTGACCTCCACCGCCCACAAGCTTATGGCCAAGGCCATTGAGGAGGATCGAACCTTTACCCAAAATATGAATGCGGCGGAAAGCCATTCCATAGGCGCAGGCGACGGGGCTGAGATTACATTTTCCTTCACCTTTGGCACGCAGAGCAAGCAAAGCACTTATGACACCAACATCTACGATGCAGGGTCCAACATCCTGTACTTTAAGGACTAGCGGGGTGAGGGGATGAAAAAGCTTTTTAATCAAAAGGGCATGACCCTGGTGGAGCTTGTCGTTGCAATGACGGTTATGGCAATATTCGCAGGTGCGGTCATCACCATTTTCGGCCCGACGCTGACCCACTTTGTCCGCACGCAGGAGCAGGCCGATGTCATAATTATGGCTACGACGGTGGCCGACACCATAGCCAATGAGCTGTCCATGTCTACTGCCGGAACGGCCGTCATCTCTGCCGGGAACAACAGCATTTCCTTCTACAGCTCCGACGGGCGGGCGGTTAAGATCGCCGATACTGACGGAACGCAGACAGGAAGCCTGTTTATCAACAGTTCCCAGGTGTTTGCCAGCGGAGAGTCAGGGGATTTTTATCGCGGCAACACAATATCCCTGCTGTTTTCTTCAGTAGATGCAGCAACCGGCGCCGTGACCTTTACGATCACGGTAAACGCGCTTAGGGTGCCTGATACAAACGGATATGTATTTTCCCGTGAGTATGTGGTCAGCCCTATTGAAGCCAGGTAACATATAAATAAAGAGGCGCTTGCTGTGCGCCGCACCCCAATTGTTAGGCTATATGTATACCTGATAACAATTGGGGTTATTTTATTACAGGCGGGGATGTCTGGCGGATATACGCCAGATGAACAAACACGGCGGCGGACGGCACAAAGCACCGTGATTTGCCACAGGCCGGAAGCAGCTTGCCGTCAAACGCAGTTATTATAAGTGAGGCTGTTATGAAAAACGAAAGCAAAACACTGTTTATAACCCTTTACGGCAAGGCCTACGCCAGCGGCAGAGGGCTTATTCTCAAGGACAAGCGGGCTGAGGAGATCTTTGCCCGCGCGGGCGTCGAGCTGAAGGGCAAAAGCCGCAGCAAGTGGCTGGCCTTCAATATGGCCATGCGCGCCGCCGTTATTGACCGGCTGACAGAGAAATATATTGCGCAAAACCCTGATTGCTGCGTGATTTGTCCCGGCTGCGGCCTTGATTCCCGCCTGCTCCGTGTGAAAGCGCGGGGCAAAAAATGGTACGACCTTGATTTCCCCGAGGTTATGGCGCTGCGGGCGGAATATTTTGCACCAGATGAGCGGGAGGGGGAGCTCCCCTCCTCTGTCGCAGACCTTGGCTGGCTCTCACACATAGACGGCGATATTGACACCTGTGTCATTGCGGCTGAGGGGCTGATGATGTATCTGCCGGAAAAGGACATTGCCGCGCTTCTGGCTGCGCTTGCAGAGCGGTTCAAAAAAACCGTCCTTATCTGCGATATGTATTCAAGGCTGTCTGTGAAATTGTCGGGGCGCAACAATCCTGCCGTGCAGCTCGGCGCCAGCATTGTATACGGCATGGATGAGCCGGAGGATTTTACCGCCCTGCACCGAGGGGTGAGGCACCTTGAAACGGCAGAGCTTCTGCCCGAAAGCATGATTTCCTCTCTCCCCTCTCCCGAAAGGCAGATTTTCCGTATGCTTTATGCCGGGCGGCTGACCGGCAAGCTGTACAAAAAGCTGTACCGTATATTTGTATTTGAAATCAGCGGCACTCGCTAATGACAGTCTCCTGTTCTCCCTGCCGCTGTGCCAAAGCAGCCCTTCTGCGGCAGGGCTGACCGCTTGTCTTTTTTATGGTTTATGTTATACTGGTGCTTGATAACGCATTTTGAAGGGAGCTCATTTGATGGACGAAGCAGTAAAACCTGTCCTAAAAAACATCCGCCTCATTGCGACAGGCGGCACCATTGCCTCCGGCGCCAAAAACCGCGTTTCTACCGAGGGATATAACCCTTCCGTTATTACCGTGCAGGAGCTTTTGGCTGAGCTGCCCGAGCTGGCGGAGGTGGCAAATGTCACAGGGGAGCAAATCTTCCTCAAGCCCAGCTCCTCAATTACTGACGAGGACATGTTTGCCCTGTCAAAGCGGGTTAATGAAGTCCTTGCTCAGGAGGATTGTGACGGCGTTGTGATAACCCACGGCACCGACACAATGGAGGAGACGGCATTTTTCCTTAACCTGTCGGTCAGCTCCTCAAAGCCTGTGATTGTAACCGGCGCCATGCGCCCGGCGCAGGTCATTTCCTCTGACGGGATGCTGAACCTCTTTAACGCCATTACAGCCTGCGCCTGCGAACAGTCCTGCGGCATGGGTGTGATTATATCCATGAATGACCTGCTGCTGTCGGCCCGGGACGGCGCAAAGTTCTCCACCTTTAAGACGGAGGCCTTTGATGCCCCTCTGTACGGCTGCCTCGGCACTGTGCGCAACGGCAAGGTCAGCTACCGCTACCGTCCGATGATGAAGCACACCCTCTCCTCTGAGTTTGCGGGAAAAGATCTAACCCTGCCTCCCGTGGAGATCATCTACATATACCAGGGCTGCGGGGACGGGCTGTTTAGGGCAGCGGCCGCAAGCGGCTGCAAGGGAATCGTCATAGCCGGGGCGGGCAACGGAGCCTCTCACCCCGATATTGACAAGCCCTACCGCGACAAGGATTATCCTCACGCTACCCTTCCCTTTATGGTTCGTTCAAGCCGCGTACCCACCGGAGGGGTCTCCGGCAATATGGAGCGCTTTTTCGGAGATATAAAGAGGGTTCTGCCCTCAGGGGATTTTACCCCCCACAAGGCGCGCATCCTTCTGCGCTTTGCCCTGTCCAAGACGGAGGACTACAGCGAGATTCTGCGCATTTTCAGCGAATACTAAAGATTTTTATAAAAAAGCGGGAAGTGTTGGGTTCAACACTTCCCGCTTTTTATCATTAACAATCACATTCCGCCCTCAGCCGCCACGCTATTCAATAGCCAAACAGTTGTTTACGGCATCCTCCGGCGTAATAACGCCGGTAACAATATCCTTAACAGAATCAAACAAAGCATTTCGGGCCTCCGGCGCAAGGCCGTCCTGGGCGGCGGAGACAATCCCTGTGCAGCCCTTTGTCATAGCCAGCGCCGAAAGCACAAGGGCATCTCCGTCTGTGGGGGGCTTCGTCCCGTTTTTTAGCGCGGTAACCGAAAGGGCCCCGAAGGCCGTAACATTTTCATCGCTGGTCATAGCCATAACAAACTCAATACAGGCTTCCCTTTTTGCGGGGTCATTCCAGGCCTTTTGCGTTATGTAATATCCCATTGAAAGCCCGCCGACAATATCGGTAGCCCTTCTCTCCCCTTTGGAAGGGACATAGCAGACCGAAAAATTGCTTATATCGGCCGCGTTTGCTTGAAACCATCCTATTTTCCAGGAGCCGTCTATCATAAACGCGGCCTTGTCCTCAGTCATAAGCAGGTTAGCCTCATTATCGGTTATTTCGGTGGTGTCAGGGGGGAAAAAGTCCTTGTCATGAAGCTCCTTGATGTCCCTAAGGCCGCTGCACCAAATCTCGCCTATGCGGTCATCGGCATTCTCCGGCAAGTCGGTATGGTTGGCAATCGTGCCGTAGTTAAAGGTGCAAAACTCAAACCAGTAGTGGGGAACCTCATTCAGCGAGCAGGCAATGGGAATATAGCCGTGATCCAAAATAGTTTGGCAGTCGAGCAGGAATTGCTCCCAGGTGTAATCCTCCCCCGGTATTTCCACCCCGCAGGCAGCCAGCACCTTCTCATTGACAAACAGCCCCTCCCAAGATCCGTTGACCGGCACGGCATACTGCCTGCCGTCGGCAACCGATACGGGGATCATAGAATCCTTCATATTCTCGGCATAGCGCGGATTGTATTGGCGAATTGTGCTGATAGGCACCAGCTTTCCGGCGCTTATAAGGCCGCTGGCATCGGCGCCGGTAAAATAGAAGAGGACGTCCGGCTCCTCTCCCTTGTCAAAGGCTTCCGTTATCTGCACTTTCCAGCCCTCGTTCACAATGCCGGAACGGTCAATTACAGTGTTGCCCGTTGCCTTCTCATACTCAGAAACCGCCAGAACAAAGTTCTCATGGTTGCCATCCTCACTGCCGTAGGATGTGACGACAGTGATCTCGGTCCCTGCTTTGATTTCACTGTTCTTTTGCCCGCAGCCGGCGCCGCCGACAGCAATAATAGCCGCCGTTAAAATCAAAACCAGCTTTTTCACCGTTATCTCCCCTTTGCTTTTTATATATTACTCACCCAGGCACAGGCGGGAAATGGTCTCTATTGTGCTGTTTGCATCAATCGGCTTTGAAATATGGGCATTCATGCCGGCCTCAAGCACCATTTCCACATCTTCCCTAAGCGCGTTGGCCGTTAT
>JAVBSJ010000007.1:0-2529 GCA_031547105.1 Oscillospiraceae bacterium | reverse complement strand
TAAGGGACAGGTTTACGTTCTCTCCAAGGAAGAGGGCGGCAGACATACACCTTTCTTTAACAACTATCGTCCCCAGTTCTATTTCCGCACAACAGACGTTACCGGCGTCATCACACTGCCTGAGGGCGTTGAGATGTGCATGCCCGGCGACAACGTTGACATGAATGTTGAGCTGATCACCCCTATCGCTATCGAGAAGGGCGTTCGTTTCGCTATTCGTGAAGGCGGCAGAACTGTCGGTTCCGGCGTTGTTATCGGCATCTAATTGATTTTCCTGAAAGGCGGGGGCTTGTCCCCCGTCTTTTTTTTATTGCCGTCAGTCCCGATGGCTTTCGCCAGGGGATAGCCATTTTTCCTCAATCTTTTATATTCTTATATTTACGGCAAACTTGGCTTTTCCAACAAAGGGAAATGTGGTATGCTGTAATCAATAATGAAATGTGAGGTGCGATATGCTAGCTTTGACAAATGCCAAGGCCGTCACTGTCTCGGACGGCATCATAGAGAAGGCCACAATACTTATTGAGGACGGCATTATTAAGGCCGTAGGGAAAAAGGTCGAAATCCCTAAGGATGCCACTAAAATCAATCTCGAGGGCAAGTGGGTCACACCTGGCTTTATAGATGCCCACACCCATCTTTCCGCCATGGGGGAGCCGCGGGCCAGAGGGGGCGGAGATGACGGGAATGAGGTTACAAACCCCATAACGGCGCAGGTGCGTATAATCGACGCCCTCAATCCCTTCGGAATCGGCATTCCCGCTTCCAGAAAAGGTGGCTTCACCACCTGCTACACCGGCCCCGGATCGGCGAATATTATCGGCGGCACCGGAATTTCCCTCAAGCTCAAGGATGCCAACACTATTGACGAGCTTATTATTGCGGGCAGTGAGCAGATGAAGATGGCCCTGGGTGAAAATCCCAAGGGGGCATACGGCTCGCAAAAGAAAATGCCCATGACCCGCATGGGAACTGGTGCCGTCCTGCGGGAAACGCTGTTTAATGCAAAGGAATACGCAAAGCAGCTGGAGGAGGCGGAAAAAACCCCGGACAAGCCCTTTAAGCGGGATTTTAAGCTTGAGCCTCTTGTTCCCGTCGTCAGAGGTGAGATGAAGTGCCGTATCCATTGCCACAGGGCAGATGATATTCTGACCGCCATACGCATTGCGGAGGAGTTTGGCCTTGTCTACGCGCTTGAGCATGTGACAGAGGGCTTTAAGGTTGCGGACATACTTGCAAAGAAAAACGTTGAATGCGTTGTGGGGCCGCTGATGATGGTGCCTTCAAAAATGGAGATTTGGGAGTGCGATATTGAGAACCCCGGTCTGCTGGAAAAGGCGGGCATAAAAACCCTGTGCCTGACAGCCGACGCCGAAACGGCCACCCGCTGGCTGCCCCAGGAGGTGGGAACTGCTATGGCCTACGGGCTGAGTGAGGAGGCCGCCTTCAGGGCAGTTACCATCAATCCTGCCAAGGTGCTGGGTCTTGACAGCCGTATCGGCACATTAGAGGCAGGGAAGGATGCCGACATCGCGGTATTTAACGGACACCCCTTCTCCAACATGACACGCTGCGTCGCCACCATGATTGAGGGAGTGTTTTATTACAACGAGCTGTAAGCGTATACATAGCAAAAAGTCGGGAGTGTATGCTCCCGACTTTTTGTACATTGGGTTGAAACTAGTCAACAAACCTATTTTTTGCCGGCTGAATCCAAAAACAGAGGGGATGTGCGGGGGTGGAAGGAGAACCTGACCAGCAAAAAGCCCAATGCGGCCAACAGCAGAAGGCAGGCGAGCTTGGCAAACAGGCCGCCGACTGTCAGCATCTCCAAAAGCCGCCAGCTTAAGAGGAAGCAGGAGGCGGCGGAGGCAAAGAACATAAATACGCCGCAGGAGACGTAGAACCGGGTCAGCAGAGGGGTAAAGGCGTAAAACAGCAGCACCCAAAACAGCATGGCAAATATAATGCCGCAGGCTCTTGCCGGGATAAAGCTTAAATAGTATCTGCCGACTACGCAGTACTCTATGATAGAGAACAGCACCGCAGGAAAAAACAGCAGCTTGAGATTTTCCCACATGCTCTCGTTGATGGGGCACATCGCCCGCAGAAGGGATAGCTTTTTCGGTCTCACCATACCATAATGTATAACCGTTCCCATGATGACGGTGAAGAAAAACCCGTATATGTGCCATTGCCTCAGCATATTGTCCATACTTACCTCCCGACAGCTTTTATGTAATATGGATATGCTGTTTCCCCACGCCTTATTCCCCTATTGAAAGAAAGGCTGTGAAGTGATAGAATATAATTGATAAAGTATGAGCAAACGGAGGCTAATACAATGGATATGAACATGGTGAGGTTAGGCAAGACCGAGCTTATGGTGACCAAGACCTCTTTCGGCGCCCTGCCTGTGCAGCGTGTGCCGATGGACGTGGCGGCAAAGGTGCTTAGAAAGGCCTATGACAGCGGCATAAACTATTTTGACACAGCGAATATGTATACCGACAGTGAGGAAAAAATCGG
>JAVBSJ010000127.1:0-29402 GCA_031547105.1 Oscillospiraceae bacterium | reverse complement strand
TACCGAGCTCGGCACCGCCTACCCCGGCAACCTGAGCACCCGCCCCAAAACCGTCACGCCTATGGCGCAGGTGCTGCGTATGAACGGCTTTGCGACGGCGCAGTTCGGCAAATGCCATGAGGTTCCCGCATGGGAAACCTCCGTCTCCGGCCCATTTGACCATTGGCCGGTTTTCTCGGGCTTTGATAAGTTTTACGGGTTTATTGCCGGTGAAACCAATCAATACCGCCCCGCGCTTATCGACGGCCTGAACCGCATCGAGGTTCCTGAGAAGGAGAACTATCACCTGACTGAGGATCTGGCCGACCAGTGCATATCCTGGATGCAGTCAGTAAAGGCGCTTACGCCCGATAAGCCCTTCTTCACCTATTTTGCCACCGGCGCCACCCACGCCCCCCACCATGCCCCGGAGCGCTACCGTGAGATGTTCAAAGGCCAGTTTAATGAGGGCTGGGATGTCATTCGTGAGCGAATCTTCAATAATATGAAAAATATGGGCGTTATCCCCGCGGACACAAAGCTGGCCGACAAGCCGGACTTTATAGAGGACTGGGATACCCTCACGCCCGAGCAAAAAGAGCTCTATGCACGAGAGATGGAGATTTACGCCGGATTTGCCCGCCATACAGATGACCAAATCGGCCGCGTAATTGACGCCCTGGAGGAAATGGGCGAGCTGGACAATACCTTGGTTTATTATATTCTGGGCGACAACGGCGCCTCTGCCGAAGGGTGGAAGAACGGCGCTTTTAACGAAAACAGCACCCTGAACGGTATATTTGAACCCTTTGAAACGGTATATGAGCACAAGGAAGAGCTGGGCACGGAAATGGCATATAACCACTATGCCGTCGGGTGGGCGATCGCGTTGGATGCCCCCTTTGAATATTGCAAAACCGTCGCCTCCAACTTTGGCGGCACACGCAACGGCTGTATCGTGCATTATCCCGCCAAATATAAAGCTCACGGCGAGATTCACACCCAGTTCCATCACGTCATCGACGTCGCCCCAACCGTTTACGAAATTTGCGGCATTCCCCTTCCCAAAGAAGTCAACGGCATTGAACAGCGCCCCATTGAAGGTATCAGCATGAAATACGCCTTGGACAACAAGGAGGCTGCCGACAGACACACGACACAGTATTTCAATGTCAGCGGCTGCTTCGGCGTTTACCATGAGGGCTGGTTTGCAGGGGTTATTGATAAGCTGCCGTGGAATCCGACCCCGCTGTACAAGAAAACTGCCGATGCGCCTTGGGAGCTCTTCAACGTTGACGAAGACTTCAGCATGTCCACCGATCTCGCGTCAAAATATCCTGAAAAGCTTGAGGAGCTCAAAAAAATATTCTTTGCCGAAGGGGTCAAGTTCAATGTTTTCCCCATGGATCCGTTTTTCGGCAAGTATATGAACGCCGACATCGCAAAACGCCCCACCGTTTTTGGCGACCGCAAGGAGGTCACCTTATATCAGGGGATGGACGGCATCGGCGAGCACGCGTTTTTGTCAATCAAAAACCATTCCTTCTCAATCTCTGCCGAGGTTGAAATTGCTCCCGGGCACAGCGACGGCGTCATCTTTGCCCAGGGCGGGCGGTTTGGCGGCTACAGCCTGTATATCAAGGACGGCGTTCCCTGCTTCTGCTATAACTGGCTGGGCCGTGAGCGCTATTATGCAAGAGCCTCTCATGCCCTGAGGGATGAGCGTAACCAAATCCGCATGGATTTCACCTATGACGGCGGCGGAATGGGCAAGGGCGGCAACGCCGTACTGACCGTCAACAATGAAAAGGTCGGGGCATGCCGCATAGAACACACACACGGCAACCAGATCTCCATGGACGAGCTGGCCGAAGTCGGCGCACAGCGCGGAACGCCTGTCACCGAGGAGTATGACATTCCGGGCAGCCGCTTCCAGGGAAGGATATTCAATGTAACCATCAAAATCTGCGACTAACCAAGGCAAGTGCTGCAGCAAAATCCGCACTGCGCCGCATCACATGTATGATGCGGCGCAGTGTTCCTTTTATATTGTGTGTACATATGTTTGCTGATATAATTTAAGAATAAAATCCTGCTGCAAATGGAGGGCGCTACCTTTGACTTATGTGCCTGTGAACAACGCCATATATGTCCCTGAGCGATTATTGGCGGAGCTTGCTGTCCTTTCCCAACGCCCTTTGACGCTTCTTGTCGCGCCGTCCGGCTGGGGAAAAACCGTCTCCGTTCAAGAATATCTTGAGCGGAATATCGCAGCGCCCGCAAAAGCGTATTGGTACATAGCCTTTGGCGAATCCCTGCAAACCATTTGGAAAAGGCTGTGCTCTGTCATAGCTAAAATAGACGACAGGACGGCAAACGCCCTTAAATCCCTGGAAGTGCCTGTGCGGGAGAACCTTTCGGAAATTGCCGAAATTATGCAGGGCATACGATGTCCGGAGCCGACAGTATTCGTTATCGACAATTATCAGACTATTCAAAGCGACGCCCCGTATGAGCTTTTGCTGGCTTTGTCGCAGCATGGCAACCCCAACCTGCATATTGTAGTAATCACGCAGCAGCTTGACATAAGCGCGGCGCCGCTAAGCGCGCCCCATATCGCAAGGCTTGACGCAAAGCAGTTTTTGTTTGATGAAATGGAAACCAAGGCCTATGCAGAGCATTACGGATTCCATCTGACAAGAGCTGAACTCCTAGAGCTTATGGATCATACCTCAGGCTGGATTTCCGCAATCAGGCTGCAGCTGCTTCATTACCGGCTAACCGGAGCCTTTGGAAAGGACAATGATATTGATCATCTTTTATGGCTGGTCATCTGGGAGCCTCTCAGTGACGGCGAAAAGATGCTGATGGCCTCCCTTTCGCTGCTGCCGGCAATAAACGCAAAGCAAGCCTCCTTTATGCTTGGAAATGCTGACATGGGTTATATTATAAGCTTTTTACGCGATTTTGCTTTCGTCACACTTGACGTTGAAAGCCGGTGCTATATTCTTCACAATCTTCTCCGCAGCTTCCTGCGTGAGCGCTTTGAGGAATATCCCGAAGAAACCAAAAGGCTGTACTATCGGCGCGCGGGCGAAGCACAGCTCTTGATCCATGAGCTGTTTTCAGCCCTTCAGTTTTTTTCTCTTTCGGGGGATTTTGATGCGGCGATGTCAGTTCCGCTGCGCAACAGCGATATGGCCGGTATTGCGAGCAGCGCCCTCAACGGAGAGCTGGAGAAGGTTTTGTCGGGATGCCCCCGTGAGCGGCTTGCAAAATATCCGCGGTTTTTCCTCGTTTTCGCCTTTGAGCTTTATGCCCGCGGGCAGAATGCCGGCTTTGAGGTCTGCCGCTCAATTATACTTGAGGCAATGCGGATATATGAAAACGGCAATGCTGCCGAACTGCAAAAAACACGGGGAGAATATCAGTTTTTATGCGCCCTTTCCGCCTTTAACAATACCGAGGAAATGAGCACCTTCCATAAAGCGGCGCTGGCGGATTTGGGCGGAGCCTCCGATATTTTTGATTTTACCAACTCATGGACGCCCGCTTCCCCGTCGGTGCTGTATATGTATTGGCGAAGCATCGGCGCCCTTTCCCACGATACAGCATTGCTGGAGAAGCATTTGCCCGTTTACTGCGCCTTGACAAACGGTCACGGCACGGGGGGCGCGGCACTTATGCAAGCCGAGGCCGCACTCAATGCGGGGAAATTATCGGGTGCGGAGGCTTTCTGCCATAAGGCCATCTACCTTGCAAGCCCTAAGCAGCAGGACAGCATTTGTCTGGGCTCTGAGTTTGCTTTAGCGCGGATTGCAATGCTGCGAGGCGATCCGGACGTATACACCGCCTGCCTTTCCGGGCTTCGCAATCGGCTGCTATGCGGAAAAGAAAGCGCCCTACGCCTCTCCTATGACCTGAGTCTGACATGGCTTTCCCTCTGCCTTGGGGCGACGGATGACTTTCCCCCCTGGCTTTTGAGTGAAAAAAGCATTCACGAGCGCGTTTACGGGCAAAACTCAAGCTTCGCCATGCTGGTTTACACGAGAATCCTTCTTGCGACCCATGATTTCAACAAGCTTTTCGGAGTTACCGAGGTGCTGCTAAGCAAGGCGGAATCGGTTCCGCTTCAGCTGGCCCGGGTATACTATTACATATATATTGCCTGCGCCCAGGGCATGGCAGGCGATCAAGCCGATGCCGCAAGGCACTTGCAGAAAGCGCTTGATATTGCGCTGCCTGACCAGGTCTACCTCCCCTTCGCAGAGCACTGGATGTGGCTGGCAAGCCTGCTGCCGGAGATGAAACCCCACCTGTCTGAGCTGCATATTGACCGTATTGCAAGCATGTGCGGCAAGCAAAAGAACGGTGTTGCGCGAATAAGAAAAGCGCTGAATAAAACAAAAGGCGTCCTCACTACGCGAGAGCTTGAAATTGTGCAGCTTGTCAAGCAAGGAAAAACAAATAAAGAAATAGCCGATATGCTGTTTATTGCCCCCGAAACGGTAAAAATGGCGCTTAAGAAAATATTTCAAAAGCTGGATATTCGTTCGAGATTTCAGCTTTAGGCATTTGCCTCCTTCTGAATAAAGCTGTCTGTTTCCCATATCAACCCATGGTGCAGCAAGCAGCTTAAAAAAGCAAAACCTCTCCGCAACTAATGCCCGAAATTAAAAGGGCCGGTCGGGCGTTTCTGCGCAATGCCGAAAACACAATATTGCACCAAAGTAAACAGCTGGCGTATACGGCACACTTTATGCTATATTGTATTTATACGGCAAAATGGGAGGACGCTATGCCAAATGCAAAAATACTGCTGGTGGAGGATGACGCCGATATACTGCGCGTAAACTCCATCTATCTTAAAAGGCAAAATTACACCGTCTTTGAGGCAACAACCGTTGATAGCGCCTATTCTCTCCTAACGCGGGAAAACCCTGACCTTATAGTTCTGGATGTGCGTCTGCCGGACGGATCGGGGGTTGATTTGTGCGCCAAAATACGGCAGGAGTCCAGTGTTCCTATCATCTTTCTCACCTGTCTGGGCGAGGAGACGGATAAGGTGGAGGGGCTGATGGCAGGCGGCGACGACTATATGCAAAAGCCCTACAGCCTTGCTGAGCTGGCGGCGCGAATACACGCCATGCTGCGGAGGGCGGATATGAATCAGGGCAAGGTATACCGGTTTCACGGTCTTCATGTGGACTCTGCCTCCCAGAGGGTGTTTCTTGAAAACCGCGAAATCCCTCTGACAGCCAAGGAATACCAGCTTCTTTTGTATATGGTTAAGCGGGCGGGTCAGACGGTGCCGGCGGAGGAAATATACGAAAAGGTCTGGAACACCTTCCCGGAGGAAGGGCTGAAAACATTGCGCGTACATATATCCACACTGAGGAGCAAGTTGAAAATGGATTATGACACGCCCGTCCGGTTCAGGGCGGTGCGCGGCTCAGGATACATATTTGAAAGCGACAAAGACGGCGGTGAGCCTTCATGACTAAGGCGTGGAAAGTGACAAGGGTCGTGCTGCCGCTGCTGCTGCTTATGGGGTATGCGGGCTTTCTTATTTACTATCCCACACACTCCTCCAGCCCGGCAAACGCTATAAACGGTGAGGTTTTTATTACCGACCTTTCCTTTGACAGCGGCGGGGTTTTAAATCTTTCCGGCGACTGGGAGTTTTACTATGAGCAGCTTCTGAGTGCGGAGGATTTCCCTCAGGTGGCGGAGGCTTATTCAAAGGTGCCGGGGCAGTGGCGTGCGGAGCACAAGGGAGACACCATTTTTTACGCCAACGGCTACGGCACATATCGCCTGACCCTTCGCTTTGAAAGCCCAAAGGAAATCATATCCCTTGTTATGCCGACGATACAGGGCGCGTACGAGCTGCTTGTAAACGGCAGACCCGTCCTGTCCTGCGGCGTTGTCGGCACATCAAAGGAGAGCGAGCAGGCCGATGTGCGAATTAAGACGGCCGCAGTCCCGCTGGGAAGCGACCGCGCCGAGATTATCGTCCGCATGTCCGGCTTTGTAAGCGCCAGCGGCGGAATGCGCAACAGCGTCTTTATCGGCTCCGCCGGCGCCGTGTCGGATTACATCCGCCGTGAAAGCGGCAAGGACGCCTTGATTATCGGCTGCTTTTCAGTTATGTTTTTTTATCACGGCGCGCTGTTCTTTTTCCGCAGAATGGATATAGCCAACCTGCTTTTCGCGCTTTTAAGCCTTGTTTGCGCCATTCGTCAGGGTACGGTGTCCCAGGCCTTGCTGCTAAGCGCATTGCCCTACGGAAATGCGTGGGGGGGATATTGCCTGTATATGCTCTCCACAATTTGGATGTACGGCCTTTCTGTACTGCTCTTTTACCGGATGTTCGGGAAAAAGTATGGCGTCGGAAGAAAAACGCGGCTGCTTACCTCGGCTGCTTTTACGGCTTTTTCGGTGCTCCAGCTGATGGGGATTCCGATTGCCTCCCAAATCGCGCTGGTTATCGTATGGTATGCGGCCTGTATCGCCTGCGGCGTGACCGCGATACGCATTCTTTGGGTCATGCTGCGCAAAAGGGATGAATACTCCTTCCTCTACGCCTACGGTATCGCGTTTTTGCTGCTGGCCTGCTCCTGCGATATATTGAACGATGTCGCCCTCGTTCCGACCCTGGCAGGGCCTTCGGCTTTTATCGCCTTCCTGTTTGTGGAGGCGGTTATATTGGCGAGAAAGTACACCAATTTTGCGTATGAGAATGAGAGACTGAATATAGGCCTCGAGCAAGAGGTGGCAGAGCGGACAGCCGAGCTGCACGGGGCAAATGAACAGCTGAAGCGTATGGAGGCCTCAAGGCGGGAGCTGATGAGCAACATATCACACGACCTGCGCACGCCGATTACAGCCATTTCGGGATATATGGAGCTGCTCAGAGAGGATCCGTCCCTGGGAGAGCCCGCAAAGGATTATGTTGAAAGCTCAGACCGCCGTATCAAGCAGATAGACGGGCTTATAAGCGACCTTTTTCTGCTGACCCGGCTTCAGGACGGAGGTCTGCGGATAAATACCGGGGAAATGAGCATGTCCGCCTTTTCTTCAGAATGCTTTCGGGACTATCAGCCTATCGTTAAGGCAAAGGGGCTGGCACTTAAGCTGGAATGCGATGACGACCCTCTCATTGTTTCGGGCGACCGGCTGCGGCTTATGCAGGCGGCCGACAACCTGATGCGAAACGCCATAGCCTACGCAAGGAGCGAAATCACCATCCGGTGCGTAAGGGAAGGGCGCGGGGTTCTCTTTTCGGTGCTGGATGACGGCGAGGGCATCGCCCCGGAGCTTATGGAGCGACTGTTTGAGCGGTTTTACAAGGGGCAGCAGGACGGCGCCGGGCTTGGGCTTGCGATTACAAGGGAAATCGTGACCCGGCACGGCGGGGACACCTTCGCCGCAAGCACACCCTATAAAGCCACGGAGATCGGCTTTACCCTCCCCCTTATGTAAGGCACATATGAATACAGCTAAAAGCACGGGGCTTGCCTCCCGTGCTTTTTTGCAGCGCAGCAATGCCATGAGAAAGGTTAAATTTATTTAACCTTCGTTTTTGACCTGCCCTGTCTGATACCCTGTTAATGGAAGTTCATTATGATGCGAGGTGGTGAAAATGTCGAAAATCTTAAGCGTCAGCTCACTGGGGGAGGATATGCTTGACCTGCGTCTGGACAGCGGAAGCATCCTGCTGCTAAACCTGGCGCCCCTTCTTAATGAAGGTCGTTTCGCCGGGCTGCTGGAGGACGACAGAATCTTGTATCCCAAAACGGACGGCGATAGCGTGTTCTGGAAGGACGGGCCAAAGCTTACACTGAATCAGATTTTAGAGCTGGCACAAAACACAACAATATCAATACGCCGGGCAGGACAACCAGAAGTTTAGACTGTATAGCGCTTAATTTATAGCGGGCGAACATATCAATTCATCATGATACAACAGATAACACAGAAGCTAAGCAATATCCTTGTGGTTAAGGTGACCTCTGAAGTTGAGGCTGATTCCCGCTAAGGAAAAATTTTAGGAGGATGCAAAAATGAATATACAGATTAAGAAATTTTTTAGCTTTTTAATTGCCGCAGTGATGCTCTGCTCTTTATTTCCGCAAAAAGTAAGCGCGACTCCTTTAATACTTGATACAGTCATATCCTATTGTGATAATCTCAAGGTTGGTGTACCGCTAAGCGGGGACGCGGGCATACTGTTTATTCTTCCTGATGGCGGAGTATACGCTAACCCAATAAACCCGAGCGACTTTGATTGCTTCGACTTACCGGCAGGCTTGACTGCCGAAACCGCTGTGAGAAACAGCGACCTTTGGGTATTTTTGCCTATAAGCGGAACACCTTTAGAGGCTTTACCCTTAAGCGCGCTTAACGCCAGACCATCCATACCGGCAGCTAATGTAGTGGGGGCTACTGAGGATTTGGTTTTTCGTACTGTTTATCTCGAAGTCGCCAAAGGCGATTTGACAGCTGCGAGCTTTACCCTATCAGACAATAATGCTACTTATGACGGCGCAGCTAAGGCTGTAACCGTAACACCCGGCAGCACATACAATGACGGCGATGTAACGATTTTCTATGAGGGAACATCCGGCACGACCTATACGAAATCCGAAACGGCTCCGACAGCTGTCGGCACATACGCTGTTACCATCGATGTGGCAGAAGGCACAAACTACAATGTGGCGAGCGCTTTAAGCTTAGGTACGCTGACAATAGCAAAATGCAACGGAGCGGCTGTCAACGGCTCTCCCACCGTCAGTGGGGCGCCGACGCATAATAGTATTACAGTAAACACTGTCACAAACGCCGGAACAACCGGGCAGACAGTTGAGTACGCCATTGACACAGCGAACAATACATCCGTGTCCTTGCTGACATGGCAGGACGGCACGACTTTCAACAGCCTAACTGACAGCACGACTTACTATGTTTATGCAAGGACAAAAGCAAACGCAAATTATGACGCCGGAACATATCAGGTAAGTTCGGCAATTGCTACTGGGTCGGCGCCTATAGCTACATTCTACATCATCACCTTTAACCCTAACGGCGGCTCCATTACCTCTGTACCCGCGCTGACCGAAGTGGACGGCACGCTTGCAGACCTGCCGACCCCGACAAGAAGCGGCAGCTACCGCTTTAGCGGCTGGTACACGGCGCAGAGCGGCGGAACAAAGGTAACGACAGATACCGTATTTACGGCTAACACTGAGCTTTTCGCACACTGGACATACACAGGCGGCAGCGGTGATTCTTCAAGCGGAAGCTCATCAACCTCGTCAGCCTCTGCAACCGTAATCGGCGATACGGTTAAGCCTTCTCCAAGCACCACAAACGGCACGACGGCCGTAACCGTCAAGTCTGACGACCTGGTCAAGGCTGCCGACAACGCAGTTAAAGCGGCAGGCAGCTCCGGCGAGGCAGTTGTAACAATAGGTTTTACAGCTCCCGAGAACTCCACAGTCACACAGGTAAATCTTCCAAAGGCCGGTGTTTCAAGCCTGGTTAATAAAGAAATTGACGGCCTGACCGTCAGCGACGGAAAAACCACCCTCCGGCTTGATCTGAAAGCACTCGAAACAGTCGGTTCAAAGGCTGCCGGTGATATTTCTGTTAGCATATCACAAGTGCCCGAAGCTAAACTGACCGATGCGCAGGAAAAAGCGGCGAACGGCAGGCCTGTGTTTGATTTCGGCATCGCCTCCGTGAGCGCGAAAATCACCGACTTTGGCGGCGGAAGGGTTCATGTGGCAATGCCCTACACCCCTGCCGCAGGCGAAAACCCCAACGCGATTGTGGTGTATCATCTTGACGGGGACGGCAAGCTGGAAATCGTCGAAAACGGCGTGTACGATTCCGAGACAAAGACCGTACGCTTTACGACAACGCATTTCTCCATGTATGTAATCGGGTATAATCCCATGACGTTTACCGATGTGCCCGCAGCCTATTGGGGCAAAGACGCCATCGAGAAGGCGGCGGCGCGGGGCCTGGTACAGGGCGTCGGAGACGCGCTTTATCAGCCGGACAGAAGCGTTACCAGGGCGGAATTTGTGCAGATGATAGCAAATGTGCTGAAGCTGACGGAGATTAAGGCCGAAACCGCCCCGTATACAGATGTCGCTTCCGGCGCATGGTATTACAGCGCGGTTATGAGCGCCAAATCGGCAGGGTATCTCGACAAGTTCACCGGCGAGTTTAAGCCCAACCAGCCAATTACCCGCGAGGAAATGGCAGCAATACTGGCGCCGGTGCTTAAACAGCACGAAATTGTCGCAGGCGCTTACGCCATCAATTTGCCGGAAGTATATGACGATTTCGACAAGATGGGCGAGGAGTATATTGACGACATCATGGTTGTGACGGTATCCAAGCTCATGCAGGGCATGGGAGACGGCACCTTCTCTCCTGACGGCGTGACCACAAGAGCGCAGGCCGCCACTGTGCAGATTAAGCTTTTGGAGCTGCTCAACAGGTAAGTTCGGCAAAACCGCAAAGGCAGAGCTTGTATTTTGAGGCTCTGCCTTTCCCTTTTCACGCGGCACCCCTTGGCAATGCCTCAGGTGATAATATGAGCTATGCGGAGAAAAAGCAGGAAGCGCTTCAAAATATCCGCGCCCTTGCTAAAGGCAAGCGGGAGGAAGCGCCGCCCCTCAAAAACCATTCCTTTGCCGATGTCGGTGTCCGGCAGCATTGTGACGGAATACACACTTTCACCTCTGCGCTCAACGGTTTTTCGCCAAAAACCCTTGATTTTGAAGCAAAAATGTGCTCGATCACAAAATCTAAACGCTATCTGTATATAGTCCCCTCCTCTCCGCCGTCTCCCCGTCCTTGACACTGCATGGCAAAGTATGTATACTCAAGTAAAGCAAGCTGTCCTCAGTTTTCTCCTGCGAAATAAAATCTGATTGGATGTGTAATGCCATGAGGATCGCAATTTGTGACGATCAACGTTTAGATCTCGAAGACCTCAAGGAGCGAATCAGCTCACTTTCGCACAAGCATAATATTTCAACCGAGCTGGAATATTATTCAAACGGGTCGGAAATGCTTTTTCATATGGAGGATGCCGTCAGCCCTCCCAACATCATTTACATGGATGTTTTTATGCCTGAGCGCAGCGGCATACAGATCGCAAAGGAGCTTCGCAAAAGGCGTTTTTTGGGCGAAATTATTTTCGTTTCCTTCTCCGAAAAGTATGCTATCGACGCCTTTGATGTGGATGCCCTCCACTATATAGTCAAGACCAGAACCAAGGATGATAAGTTTGAGGAAATTTTCCTCAAGGCCACCCAGCGGGCGACCAAAAAAGGCAAGGAGGTCATCACCGTCGCCTGCGCCGGTGAAAACAGGGTCATACCTGTGGAGGACATCTTGTACTTTGAGGTTTCAAAGTATGTGGTAACGGTCTATTACGGAAAGGAATCCTTTGAGTTTTATTCCACCCTGGGGAAGATTGAAAACGGGCTTATCGGAAAAGGCTTCATACGTGTTCACCGTTCCTTTTTGGTGGCCAAAAAGGAAATAAGAGACGTCACCCGACAGGAGCTTGTCCTGTCAAACGGCGCGAAAATCCCCATCGGGCGCAGCTATTGGCATGACATCAAGGCGGCAATAGAGAAGTAATTATATCATCTGCGGCAACCATTCGAGGCTACTCGAATGGTTGCCTTTTTTCGTTTCCCACGTTCCCGCTTGCCTTTTGTAGGCTGTATATAACAGTTGGTATGTTCTGAATACACTTTTAACAACTAAAGTGGTAGACTGTGTTTCGTAAGCTATGTTACGTATATAAACTTCCCGACAGGGAGGGGGATGAGGCTTTGAGACAAATCAGTTACCCGGTAAGCAGTCGGTTTCTTTTGATTTCGGTAAGCGTCCTGCTGATATTCTGCGCTATGCTTTCGGCTTCAGCTGTAAAGGCTGTATCACCTCCGGAGCTAGGCTTTCAGCAGTACCTTATGTGGGAGGGCAGGTGGCTTTGCTATAATGCCGTCTCCCCGTTCTCTGTCGGTGATATTGAGGGGCATCTTAGCCGCGGCACTCTGGAAAGTGCGGTGCTGGATAAGCTGAATGTTCACCTGTATGATGCGGAGGGTCAACAGCTTAATGTCGCGCTGTCAATCCCTCAAGCCTTGCCGGACGGACAGCCGAATCTGCTGGCTGTCACCGCCCTCTCCGGCACCTATGAGGTTTTTGCTGAGGCAGCTTATGCCGATCCGACAGCAGGCGTAATAACCTGCTCCTTCGCCGTCGACATACCTGTTTCCGCCCCTCAGCAAACTGAACCTCCCGCCGGAGAGCATGTGCAGTTTGACCACTACTATGTTTACTTCACCCGGCAGCTGGTTTTTTCCGAGCAGGAAATTGTCCGGCACATGCAAAACGGCACGCTGGCGGATATGCTGCTGGACGAAGCGCAATTTTCCATGTATGACGTGCAAACGCAAAGCGCCGCGCTTTATGACAGCCTTGAGCTGACCTGCGACCTGAGCGCGGTACAGCCCCTGCGCAACCTGAACGGCTACAAAGTGCCGGTATCGGTCTCCTTCGGACACTGGAACGACACCTACTTTCAGCACAGCTTTGATATAGCAATTAATGTAGTCGTTACGGATAGCCCCCCTAACCCCGGCGGCGAGGGTACGATTTCGCAGCCGACTGACCCTCCTGTCCCGCCGCTTCAGCCGGTTACTCCTTCCGATCCCCCCGAAGAGACAGGGCGGCCCGACAGCCCCGGGGACGTTCCCAGCCCTGAACCGACTCCCGACCCTCAGCAGACTCCCGACCCTCAGCAGACCGACCCTGTATTTCCGCCCGCCTTGCCAAACGGCGATCCTGTGCCGGCTCAAGCCGGGCTTCCGGCTTCCCCTGCCACCCACCCAAAGCCTGCCGCCGGCAAGCATCTGTCCAGAGAGTCTCTTGACCCCGCGGCTATTAAGACCCTTGACGCTTTCTTTGCGCTGCCTGAGCATCTTTACAGATTCCTTTTCCCCGCGACCTTGCTGTGCGTCCTGGGATATACAGTTATTTTAATCCCCGACTTCACAGTGCTTATATGGTTTGAGCGAAAAAAGAAAGGAGGCTCTAAGCGTGCTTAACTTCATTTCAGTGGTTTTATTTCTTACCGTCGCGGTGGGCGGCGCCTGTATCAAGCGGTATACCAGCGGCAAGCTTAGGGACATCGACGGCTTTACGCCGGTACAATTTGACGACGGGCTAAACATTGCGGGACGCTTTTAACATCATCACGGCAGAATCAATTTGCTCACAAAAATTATTTTAGTGCAGTATTTCTAATTCAGGAGGAAACAAGCATGAAACTGACAACGCGCCGCTCAATATCCTTTTTATTGGCTCTTGCCATTTTGTTTTCCTACGTTGTCCCCTTCTCTTACGCCAGCGGCAACAGTAACGATGATACGGCTGTATCGTTCGGCACAGCTGACTTGCCCCAGACAAAGGAGGCAATCCTTGCCGCCCTTGGCATTCCAGTCTCTTCTGAGGAAGATTTCTTAAATGAGGATGACTTCTCCGGCATGGGCGACCTGCCTGACGAGGGCGACCTGCCCGATGAGGGCGACCTGCCCGACGAGGGCGACCTGCCCGACGAAGGCGACCTGCCTCACGGGGAGTTTTTCGGAGAAGGGCAAATGTTTACCATGTCTTCCTTTGCCACAGCCAACGCCTCGGTCGAGATACATTCCCTGCAATTCAGGGGCACCGAGAACGCAGTGCTTTCCGGCAACGATATGATTTTCTACGTTGTCGCCAAGGTATCCGGCATAGGTGCAGTTTATGAGGGCACCGAAATCGTAGTTGACCTGGCTTTCGATGATACCTATGCGTTTTTAAGAGATATACAGAGCTATGAGGATGACGCAACCATCGATGTGGAGGAAATAGCCGGTGGCGCCAAAATCACCTTCACCCTTGAAGATGATCTGACCTACTCCAACACGCGGCTGTTTGCCATAAGGGTGGGAACCAAAAACGGTATCACACCGCACAACACGCCCGTAACGGCAAACGCAGCCATGACCGGAGAATCCTATTTCGACGGGGCTGAGATGGCAGTGTCTGCGGTCGAATGCACAATTTTTATCCAGGCTGCCCCCAAGGATTCGCTTACAAAAAAATGCACTGAAGTTGCACTCCGCCCTGCAGGTGATGGGGGTGCCACAGGCGCTGTCACATGGCTTGTGAACTTCTCCATCCCCGCTTCAAAGAATGTTCCCGGCATACTGCTGCCGGTAGGGGAGAAGATCATTAACATTGTTGATATTATCCCCAAGGGCCTGACGGCAGGCGATGGTTTAACCCTGAACCCCAACGGCCTCGCGGCAGAGAATGTTGCTGTAGAGGTGCTCAGCAGCAGCGAGACTATTGTCGGTAGCGACATCATAATCAACCATGCCGATGCAGATGGCGTTAAGATAACCGTCCCCGTCACTCTTCCTGACGATGAAGAGTTTTTGCGCAGGCTGGAAAATGATGAAGTCATTTTGGACATCCGGCTGAAAATAACCGCAACCTGTGTCGGCGCCAATGTGGCGATTCCGTCCAACGTCTACTACCAGGGCAACCTTCAAAATAACGTCGATGTGTTCGATTTGTTCTACATCGATGAAGGGGAAGGGTTTGCTCGTGATGTGCCACAGGCATCGGCTATCACACCTGTTTGGAAGCCCGGCGCAGTTGAGCCCGGAGTCTGGACCTTCCATTTTTCTGATCCGATGCGCAGCGGAGGCGCCCTTATTACGGACACCAAGGGCGAGGTTGTCCCGCCGGTTAGTCCGGATGTGCCTGGAACAATCGGCGCTGAAATAGCCATCCTTGACGGTCATGGCA
This sequence comes from Oscillospiraceae bacterium, assembly GCA_031547105.1. Taxonomy (GTDB): domain Bacteria; phylum Bacillota; class Clostridia; order Oscillospirales; family Butyricicoccaceae; genus JAVBSJ01. Next base: position 14,531 of record JAVBSJ010000127.1, on the reverse strand, counting down.
CACCGAATGCGAGCTATACCCTTCGCAGAGGTTTGGTTTTCCATGCGGGCTCTAACGACGTCACCGCTAATGCAAAATCGCTGGTTTATTTGTGGGATTTTGACAGACCCCTGGTAAACGCCGGTGACTGGGACGGCGCCCGTGCATATGACTATGTTAAGATTACCCATATTTACTTCGGCTATGAGAGCGTCGCCGTGACCGAAACAGAAAAAGCAAACACCTATGTCAAAGTGTATTATTTTACGGAAGGCGATCCCACCGTGCGAGAGCGCGTATTCCAAGGTGCAGACCCTGCTTTCTCGCGGATATTCGGGGGCGGAACCCCTCCCGGTCTCGAGCTGAAATCGACCGGCCTTCCGGATGACTATATTGTTACCCGCGTTGAAGTCTACCAGAGCAATGTCGCGCAAGCATATTCCCCCAAGCACTCACATCTGACCTTCAAGGTTATCGGCGAGGGAGAAACAGACGCCTTCCCGGTTGTGGATATGCTGTCAGGGCTTTATCTGTTCAACGATCCTGATCTGTTCAGCGATCCCGACGATGACAGCGCCACGTTTGCCACAAGCGACGATGGTGCGTATACAGGGTATACAGGGGATACAGGGGATACAGAGGGATCTGGCTACTATATCACCAGCAACAGTCCCGCAGTCAGCAGTATAAACGCCTACTTGTCTATAGGCCCCCTTTCCGCCCAAAAGCCTTATATTGACACGTATCCCGTAATAATGAATGAGGTTCCCGGCGAGGCCGGTTTCGTCGCAGCCGGTGACAATGTGGTGAGCGTGCTGGTTTTGCCCTTTGACGACAACTCAGCGGCGGAGGTTATAAAAAACCCCGGGCTGAAAGGCCCAATCCATGTGGCGGTCAGCCTGCCCAGCTTCATTGTCCCAAAGCTAGACGAGGTTCAATGGAGAATCGTGGGCAGCTTCAAGGCTTTAGACACCGGCAGCATTCAAACAATGCCCCCTGCCAACGGGATGACAACCTATATGTTTGAAATCGCCGATATCGATATACTGCACACGAAAACTGAGCTTAAGGTTAATATCCCCGTCACAATCACTTCCGACGTTACGCAGGTTTTTGAGATACGCTCCTTTGCAACCGGTGACGGCTCACAGGAGTTTCTGGAGACTTACGACAGCTCTCAAAGCCTTTCAAGGCCGGAATTAATTACAAACGGCACAATGCTGCCTGACGGCACCGGCGTCGACTTTGAAGACTTTGAAGACTTTGTCAATTCTACGGCAGATGTTGTCACCTCTCCCGCCAGGTATTATTCCAGCGGCTCCACCCACGAGCTGCAGACAAAGATGACCGTCCTGGGCGACCTCGACCTTGACGAAGATGAGGCCTTCACCGACACATCGGCAGCTGCAAATTACAAATGGATACCTAAAAAAGACGGCTATGCTTTCGCCCGGCAGGGCGGGAAGGCCTTCTTCAAGCTTGACATCAGCAACAGATCCCTCAGCACTCCCATGAGCAGGTTTGAAATTGTCAGCCTGCTGCCCAGAGAAAATGACTACGGAATCGCCGACAATGCCGCCAGAGGAAGTGAGTTTGATACAACGCTGAACTGCGTTGTCCTGCCCGCGGAATATATGGGCAAGGTTAAAATCTATACGTCTGACCAGGCGATATTCGATTTGACCGACGCCTTCAAGCTCAGCGGCAGCGATTATGTGGCTCCTTTGGCAGGTGTCCCCGTCTGGACAGAGTTTACAGACCTGCCTGACACAGCTACAGTGGCCGGTTTTGCCTCGTATGACCTGTCAGCTCTTGAGAATGCCAAGGCTATCAGGTTTGTGTTTAGCGGCGTAACCCTTGAGCCCGGCACCGCCCTTAAGAGCTTCTACTACGGCGTCAATATGCCTGACGGAGACGACGCACCCACAGCCGAGGTGAAAGAGGGCAGCGCTGTTGTTCACCCCGCCTTCAGCGCCTTTATCACCACCGCCCTGACCTGTCGTGATGAAATCCAAATCGATGCGCCCAATGATGCTGCGCTCCGGGTAAAGTCGATTGAAACACCCAAGGTCGGTGTTGCTCTCGCCGCCGGCACAACCCCGGTTAAGTTCGTTGACGACACAGACCCCTCCAACGACTTTTTAGCGCACAAGGATGTTATGCTGTCCGCCTTCGACGAGGAGTTCACCTACACGATAGAGTTCCCGCTGCCCGAAAACATGGCAGGATACACCGGCTATACCCTCGGCGATGACCTGAACAGCCTGCTTGCTGTACTGAAGGATGACGCCAATAACTACCGTGTAACGGTCAACATTGAGGACAGCGCAAGCCCCTCAGGCGTGAAGCCGCTTACCGCCGGCACCCTCACCGTCACCCCTGCCACGGAAACCGAGGGCATGAAGGTGCGGTACGCCATACCTGTAACCGACGGCACCCATGGAGACTACGAGGGCAAGACGGTTTATATGACAATCGATGCCAGCTTCCGCGACCTTTCGGACGAGGAGCTGGAGGTTCTGTGGTATCAGTACGGCGGAACGGTTGAAAATGAAGCCTTTTTCACTATCAACCACAGCCCCGACCCCTTCACCTCCGAATCGGTTGAAGTTACAACCGTTCCCGGGGTTGAAAAACATGTGAAGGACGAAGATTCCAGGAATGACGACCTTCAAAAGGCGTATGAAGAAGCTACGCTTTCCCTTATGAATGAGGTCTTCACCTACACCGTCTCCATGCCCGTTCTCGAAAAATATCTGGATGCCTCCCTGACAGACGTAGAGTTTACCCTGTCCGATACCCTTGAGCCTGTACTGGAGTTCTCGGGCACAAATGGCGGCTTCTCGGTTATGTACGGCGATCTTGACACCCTGCTGGGGAAAACCGATACAGGTTCCAAGAAGGTCTTCACCCCCATTGAGCTTGCAGATTTCTTTACCGTCACCTGTGCAGGAAAGACCATCACCCTGACGACCAAGCCCGCATTTATTGACTACCTGAAGGGTGAGGGCACGGCAGCCGCCGGCAAGTCTCTGGCCTTGGTGTTCAACGCCAAAATCATGGACTCGGTCACGCTTGATGATTTGAAGGCTGACTACAGCGCCGAAGATACCACGCCCCGCATTCCCAACACGGCACAGCTGACCTTCAAGTTCAATGACAGCCCCGGCACAACGGTAGACAGCAACGAAGTGGTGATAGTGCCTCCCGGCGTTATTACAAAACGGGTTTATGACGCAAGCACCAAAAACGACACCGACCCCGGCTATGACGCTGTTCTGTCCGCGAGAAGCGAGGAATTCCGTTATGAGCTTTTGATTCCCGCCAGCGCCTATATGGGCGAAAGCGACACCTTCGTCGTATATGACACGGTCGAGCCGGTGTTGGCAATCACTGCGGCAGAGGGGGCGCCTGACGCTCCGAAAGCCCAGCTGTATATCGACAATGTTCTTGTTCCCTATGAGGATTACGGCAGCTTTGCGCTGACGCGGGGAACCGGCGCTGCCGGCGATGAGATTACCTTCACCGTCGACATGGCAACCTCGGCTTTGACGCCGGGCAAGAACCTGAAAATCGTGTTCTTTGCCACCATAAAGTCCTCGGTCACCAATGCGCAGCTGATTGAACAATACGGTTCATCACGGCGCATCCCCAACCAGGCAGGGCTGGACTTGAGCTTTTTGGACGAGGACCGCATGAGTAACATCGTGCATATTAAGCCGCCGTCCAGCACCCCCGGACCTGACCCCGACCCCGATCCTGACCCCACCGTGGAAAAGACCGTGCGTGACGAAACCCCCTCCAACGACAAGAGTGCGCTGAAGTACAAGGAGGCTATTCTTGCCGCCAGAGCGGAAACCTTCACCTATACCGTTTCCACCGAGATCCTGGAAGAGTATCTGGAAAGCGGCAGACAGCCCGTCGTCCTTACTCTTTCCGACAAGCTTGAGAAAGTGCTGGAGCTGAACGGAGCGGTCAGCGTAATGCTTGGAGATCTTGACTATATCATCGGCAAAACGACCAATGGCAGCAAGGAAGTTTTTTCTCTTGCCGACGTCAACAAGTATTTCAAGCTTGAAACCGTGACCAGCGGCGGGCGTACAAATATCATCCTGCAGACAAACGCGAAGTTTATCGACTATCTGAAAGGCAGTGCCAATGCGGTTGTCGGCAAGGAGCTTGTAATTGAGTTTAAGGCAAACATCAAAAGCTCTGTTACCGATGAGGAGCTTGTCAGCCTCTACGGTGACAGCAGCAGCACTCCCCGCATACCCAATACCGGTCATTTGAATGTCGACCTTGGAAATGACTCCACGATTTCGGTTGACAGCAATGTCGTCCATGTAGTTCCGCCCGAAGAGGTCTCCAAGCGGGTCTATGACCAGCAGCTGAGCAACGACGAAATCGCCGGCTACAGCGCAGTGCTGTCGGCCAGAACAGAGGGCTTCCGTTACGAGGTAACTGTCCCGCGCTCTGTCTACGCAAATGAAGTTGAGTCCTTTGTCATATCCGACACCGTGGACAGCTTCCTTTCCATCACCACCCAGGCAGGCGCGCCTGTAGCCCAGCTGTATATCGACGGCAAGCTGGTCTCTGCAGCCGATGTTTCCAAGTACGGCGTCTTTGCCCTGACCCCGGGCAGCGGGGCAACGGGCGACAAGCTCACCTTTACAGGGGATATGAAGGGCGCTTTGGCGGCAACAAGCGAGGTCAAAATTGTATTTAACGCAAAGCTGAAGGATTCGGTCACCGATAACCAGATCTTTGCCAGGTTCTCCTCACTGAAAATCCCCAACAAGGCGACAGTCAAGCTGAGCTTCGATACCGTCACCAGCAACGAGGTTTTCGTCCGTCCTCCCGAAGAGGTCTCCAAGCGGGTCTATGACCAGCAGCTGAGCAATGACGAAATCGCCGGCTACAGCGCAGTGCTGTCGGCCAGAACAGAGGGCTTCCGTTACGAGGTAACTGTCCCGCGCTCTGTCTACGCAAATGAAGTTGAGTCCTTTGTCATATCCGACACCGTAGACAGCTTCCTTTCCATCACCACCCAGGCAGGCGCGCCTGTAGCCCAGCTGTATATCGACGGCAAGCTGGTCTCTGCAGCCGACGTTTCCAAGTACGGCGTCTTTGCCCTGACCCCGGGCAGCGGGGCAACGGGCGACAAGCTGACCTTTACAGGAAATATGAAGGGCGCCTTGGCGGCAACAAGCGAGGTCAAAATCGTATTTAACGCAAAGCTGAAGGATTCGGTCACCGATGAGCAGATCCTGGCAAGGTTCTCCTCACTGAAAATCCCCAACAAGGCAACAGTCAAGCTGAGCTTCGGGGATGTCATCAACAGCAACGAGGTTTTCGTCCGTCCGCCCGATCCTAAGCCTGAAATTCCCACGACCACCACCCCCGGCATTTATCTCAGCAAGCGTCTTGAGAACGCCGATGGCGAGCTGAGCGGCACCGGCAAGCAGTTCGCGGTGGACATCTTTGATGCCTCCAAAACTCTGATACGCACTGTTATCGTAACAGCCAACGGGCAACCGGTCTTTGTCGACGGTTTGAAAAAGGGTGAAACCTATTATATCGCAGAAGAACAAGGTCTCTGCACCATCCTTGGTTACGATGTAGTCGGCGTAAAGGTGTCGAGCGCGTCATCGATCGGCATTACGATTCCCACAGAGGGCAACGTACAGGTCGAAATCATCGTTATGAACCTGACCCCTCCGGGCGGCCCTGAAGAAATCCCCGACGGCCCTCCCCCTCTGACACCGGGCTTCCCCGAAGATCCCGAAATGATTGAGCTTCCGGAGGATCCCATACCGCTGACAGGCGACGCGGAAGAGCTGGCACTCTATGCCTTCGTAATGCTTGCCTCACTGTCTGCCTTTGTGGCCTGTGGAAAAACCCGCAAGGTACAAAACAAAAAACACGAAGCATAAATGTATTAACGAGTAAAGGGCGCCCTCAGGGGCGCCCTTTGCAACGGTCAAAATGATGCAGTTGTGTTTTACGTATTCCTGAAGTATAATATCGGCAAGCCGCTATTATACAATCCAAATAGGCATATGCCGCTTTCGCCCTGCGTGCTTGCGTCATAACATCGGCAAGCCGCCATATACCATTTGATTAGCCGTCTGACGCGTTTGCCGTGCAGATACACGGGCAAAATATATTTCAGGAGGGGTATTATGAACAAAGCATATCCGTTTTTCATGTTCACCAATTGCAAAGCTGAGGAAGCCATAACGCTGTACACCTCTGTTTTCGCTGACGCGAAGGCAGAAAATCTTGTGCGCTGGCCTGAGAGCAGTCCCGGCGTCCCCGACGGAAAAATTATGAGTGTAATGTTTACCCTGAAAGGCGCGGCCTTCCGGTTTATGGACTCCGAGGGACATTCCCACGGGCTCACACCCTCAACCTCGATTTTTGTCAACTGCGATGACGAGGCCGAGCTGCGCCGCGCGCGCAAGATGCTTACCGAGGGCGGTTTTGAGCTTATGGAGCTTGGGGAATATCCTTTTGCCAAGCTGTTTTGCTGGGTGCAGGACAGGTTCGGCCTGACATGGCAGCTGTCTCTTTCATAACCGCGGCTGCAAAAGCCTGAGGGCGGCTTGAAACCGCCTTGCGGCATAAGGAGGCATGTGTGGCTTTATTTCAAAAGCGGCTTTGACGTCGCGGTACAGTTAGAAAGACCGTCCCCCAAGGGACGGTCTTTTCGGTATTATTATAGTGAAGTTTTGTATGCTGCCTTGATAAGCGGCGGCCTCCCTTGATAAGAGGCTTTTCCTATTGCTTATCCCGGCAACGGCCTCAAAGCCTTCGCTTTAACGCGGGCACCTTATTAAAGCTAAACCTCCAGCTTGCCCCACTCTCTGAGATATTCTTCCTTGGTCATTGGCGGAACAAACCTCCCCTTAACTTCCAAGCCTTTTTCAGCGCCGTTATAAAGCAAGTCAATGGCCGACATGACCAAAACCTTAGCCGGTGCGATGTAGGAAAGGTATTTATCCTCGATCACGTAGTCTTTGCTGTGACCAACGCCGGTTACACCCATGAAATAGGAATGTGTGGTAGGCATCAGATGGGAAATATCCCCGGCGTCAGAGGAGCCGGTGGCGGCATCCTCAATATCCATAACCGCATACTCTGCGCCTACGACCTCCTTGATATTGTCATAGACCAGATCCAGCAAATCCTTGCATATGTATCGCGGCATATAGCCCGGAATTGTGGTGATTTCCACCCCGGCGCCCATGACCTGCCCGCCGGCAACGAAGCATCCGTCAACCTTCTTGCTTATATCCATAAGGGCGGGCACGTTGTTGCCCCTTACATATAGCTCAACCCTGACGTCAGCAGGTGTAACGTTGACCAGGTCTCCCCCCTTTGTAATAATCGGATGGACACGGATGCCGTCCTTTTCACGGAAGGTCTCTCTCAGGCAATCGATTCCGCAAAAGGCAATTCTGGCGGCGCTAAGGGCGTTTATGCCCTTCCAGGGCGCCACGCCCGGGTTGACTTCTTTGCCGGTGTATCTGACCAGTTTACCGACGAAGCCCTTGCTGCTGAGCCCTGCTGAGGCCTTGGCTGTAGTTTCATCCGGCACATAGGAGTGCTGCATCATCATTATGTCAATATCGTCCATATAGCCAAGCCTGATGAACTCCTGCTTGCCGCCGAAGAAATATATTTTGCCCTCTTCCTTCAGCTGCTTGCGGTATTCAAGCTCAACATATTCTTCTGCCGGAACTGCCATGAGGACAATATCGCCAGAAAGCTCTTCCATAATGCCGGTGCCCGACAGTGCATAAGCAACGCCGGCAAGGGAGGCTACCATACAGTTGTGGCCGCAGGAATGCGCCGCGCCTGTAGCTTTATCCGCGTGGGGATGGTCAGGGCAGACAACGGCGTCAAGCTCGCCCATGATTGCCACCCTAAGCTTTGATTCCTTGCCCTTCACGGGGGCGATGACACCGGTAATTGCAACCTCGTCCTCGTAATCGAAGCCCAGCTTCTCAAAAAGCTTTTTAACCCTTTCAGCGGCCTTAAACTCCTTGTAACCCAGTTCAGGCTCGGCAAAAATCGCATCGCCGAGGGCAATGATTTCATTCTGGTTGTTGTCAATAGCCTGACATGCCCGCTTCTTCAGTTCTTCTTTTGAAATTGACATAATACCTCCACCTTCTTGTACTGTTTGCATATTTTGCAACGCAAAAACAAAGCTGTTATTGTAATAATGTCACAATATTGTTCAGGAGTCAATAGCATACCTGAGGAAGGATCAAACGTCGTACGGTTTCGCCCGTATACCCTCAGCGCAGGGGTTTCATCAAGTACAGTGGGCTTACATCAGGTTTTAATGCTGCAAAAAAGGCCGCCGCTATAATAAAATGGCGGCGGCCTCATTTTTTATGCGCAGTCGGTATGCGCTATTCTATTCTGTATAGACAGAAATTATTGCTGCAGTCTGAATCAATTGGGTAAAAACCGATATACCCCTTGTAATAACCGCATTTCCACAAGGCTATCGATACCGCATCGGCACAAGGCGGCAGGAAGAAACAAAACCGTCCCTTCGCGTCAGTGTACCCGCGATATTGGCATTCATGGTATTTCACCGAGACATAAACGTCATCCAAACGCTCTCCGGTGCATCCGTCATAGACGCATCCGCAGAACGGCCTGCACACCGGCGCCGGTATCGGAACCCTGCACAAAGCCAGGTTTACCTGTATATGCTGCCTTGAAGTGATCCTGAAGCATCGGGATGAACCGACATAGTACTCCGGCTCCCGCTGCATAATTATTGCTCTACGGCTTTGGATTTGACCACATAATCGCCGGGCGCCACATTGTCAAAGCAGTAATAGCCTTCATCGTTTGTCGATGTGGTTTGAATCAGCTCCTCGTCAGGCAACAGATACAGTCCGACCCAGGCATTGGGAACCGCCGTGCCAACATCGTGTGTGATATATCCGCTGATAGTGGATCCTGTTGGCTCGGTGTTCTCCGACAGCTCCACATTTATTTCTACCAGAGTATTTCCAAGCTCGATAGTGACGCTTTCCCTCTTCGTGTTATAGCCCGCCTTGGACACAATCAGAGAGTAGGTGTCCATCTCAAGATACGGTACGGAATATTCCCCGTCAGGAATGCTTATTGTCGTCGCGACAACGTCACCTGCGCTATTGACTGCATCAATTCTTGCTCCTCCAATAGGGGCTGCAGTCACTGTCTCAACTATCTTGCCGTAGATAACCCTGTCTTGATCGGAGTAGGCGGTGAGTGTAAAGTGGTGTGAAACACTCTGTCCCGCGATATTGAACGTATAAGGCTCGGAAGGGGCAAAGCCTGCCGCGCTGGCGATGGCTTTGTAATTATCCTCTTCTGCCAGATTGACAGCATATTCGCCGTTAGCATCTGCGTAATCCCCTGCGGCAAAGTCTCCGGCCTCGTTGTATACGGCGACGTAAGCGTTTGCAATCGGCGCACTGCTGGTGGTGTCTTTTACTGTTCCAACAAGCTGAAACGGCAGGTCACCTGCAGCCGTAAGCTCAAAAGAAGCAGAATAATTATCCTGGGTTTCTATATTGATTACTGTACTTTTATTCAGATCAAATAAATCTCTCACTGTATTTGCCTCCGGTGTAAGTCTTTTGACAACTATAAAAGTGTCATCCCATATTATGGCGGCCGTCCTTCGTGTGTGCGCGTTTTGTCGATGGGACAAATCGCGGCTGATAAAGGGAAAACACTTGCTTTGCGCCTGTAATTCGTCTGAAAACACCGGCAACGTTAGTTTGGGCGTCATATCAATTTTTTACACACCCGGGTCTGTAATGGCTTGCTTTTGCCGGTTGTACCGGGAGGACGGATATAGTATAATTTCTTATAATACAATTCTCACAGTTGACAAAAAAGCAGCGGCCTGTGCTAAGGCGCTGCCCAATGCAGCACACCCGAACATGCGGGGCGCAGCAGACCCGGCCTGTATTTGCCCCTGCTTTGCGCCTGCCTAAAACAAGGAGAGCTTCTTATGAATTACAAAATCATACCGGCGGAAAACCGGCAAACCGGCACTTGGGCGGGCGGCACAACAGAACAGCTTTATATCTGGCCGGAAACGGCTGCATATTCAAACCGGGATTTTGCCTTTCGGGTGTCTACCGCCAAGGTGGAGCTGGACGAGTCTGACTTCACCTCCCTGCCTTGCATTATCCGCTGGATAATGCCTCTCTCAGGAGAGATGAAGCTTATCCATAAAGGTCATGGTGAGGTGTCCCTCGCGCCGTTTGCGCCACACCGCTTTGACGGCGGGTGGGAGACCCGCTCCTTCGGGCGATGCACCGATTTTAACCTTATGCTCTCTGCCGGGTGGCAGGGGGGCATTTCAGCCGAGGCGGGTGAGTACAGCTGCCCAGACGGAGGCTTTGTGGGGGTATATGCCTTCGGGGACGCTGTGGAGGTGGTTTTATCCGCGCCTGAGCGCCGGGAGACCGTCACCCTCGCCCCCTTTGACCTTCTGGTTCTCTCCGGGACGGCCGGGCTAACCCTGAGCGGGGGCCAAGGGGCGATATTCTGGGTCTCGCCGGAAAAGGGGCAATAAAGCCCCGCTTTTACGGCTCATCACACCATATTGCAGCAGCAGGGCGGCACATAATGTACCGCCCCGTTTTAAAAGGAAGGGCTTTCGCCCTTCCTTTTAATTCTTATAAGCCAATTGCCTTATACGCTTTTCCTTATTCCGTCTGCTTGCTCCTCAAAATGCCGTCGATGCTTTCCTCAACATGCAGCAGCGAGGCGCGGTCGATGTGATATTCAAAGGGAATTATCCTCCCGCCCCCTGCCTGATATTCCTCCACGGCGCCTTTTGAAAGCTCGGGGTCGAAAACCAGCAGGTCGGGGGCGCAGATAACGGCGCCGAAGCGGCGCATAAAGCGCAGATCCCCCGCCACATCGGTTTCAAAATGCACGGGAAGACTTTTGCGCCCCGGCCTGAAAAGCTCCAGCTGTTCATTCACCAGATAGGAAAACTTATTGCTGCGGCAGATGACGCCCACGCTTACATGCTCCGGCAGGGTGGAAAGGGCGACAATTGTCTGCCTGCTGGGGGCCATGCCGACAGGCAGCAGGCGGGAGCCGATGCCCTTGAGGCTCCGGGACACCTCCTCATAATGGGTGGCTGTGGTGAGAACCAAATCATAATCCTGAAAAAACTGCCCAGGGCTGTCATCAAGCAGCACGCTGTCCACCATGATGAGGGACAGGGTCACCCCCGGAATATAGGCCAGCTGGCGCTTAAACTGCGCCAGAGTTTCGGCGTTGCAGTCGATAACCGCAACCCTCACCCCCAAGCCTGCGTGATCTTTTTTCGCCATGCTCATGCGGAAAAGGGCGGCAATCTCCTTGCCGGAGAAGTTCCACTCCTCCAGCTTGCTGATAAGCTCGTCAATTTTCAGGAGAGCCAGCCTGCGGTATTCCATGTCGTAGCTGTCCCTCTCACTGTAGACATAGCTGCCGCTGCCCTGCCGCACCTCGATTATATTGTTATCGGCCAGCTCCTTGTAGGCTTTTTTCACCGTTCCCCGGGCCAGTCCCAAACGCTCTGCAAGCTCACGCTCGGTAGGCAGCCTGTCTCCCGGCTTAAGCACACCTTCCTTGATTTGCTGCAGCACATGGCTGACAATTTGCTTATAAATGGGGCGGGAATTGTCGAAAGATATCTCCATAAAAACATCCCCTGTAATTGGTATACTTTTATTATATGCGAAAGCGCCTGAAAGGCAAGATTTTATATTCAAAAACCGTATTGGTACATCTTTTTCCCCTTTGGTTGACGGTATTTTCTAAATAGGATATACTTTTGATATACCATTTCGTCAAAACACTATACCAATTCAGGAGGCATGACCATGACCATTGAGCTTAACGGCCGCGATCTGACAATTGCGCAGGTGGCAGCCGTAGCCAGAGAGGGCGTTCAGGTGCGTCTTTCACCGGAGGCCGCCACAGCCGTAAAAAAGGCCCGCGATTATGTAGACAGCAAGCTGGCGGAGGGCGCCGTAATTTACGGCCTTACAACCGGTTTCGGCAAGTTTTCCGACACACTTATAGATGAAAAGGACACCCCCCTTCTTCAGCGTAACCTTATTATAAGCCACGCCTGTGCTATGGGTTCCCCCCTGCCGGTTGAGGCGGTGCGTGCCGCCATGCTGCTGCGGTGCAACGCGCTGTCAAGGGGCAATTCGGGCATCCGCCTCAGCACGCTGGAAACCCTGCTTGAAATGCTCAACCGCGGCGTGCATCCCGTTATCCCCGAAAAAGGCAGCCTGGGCGCAAGCGGGGATCTGGCACCGCTGGCGCACATCGTTCTGGTAATGCTGGGCGAGGGTGAGGCCGAATATAAGGGCAGGGTTATACCCGGCGGGCAGGCCATGGAGGAGGCTGGCATCCCCACCATTGAGCTTGCCGCAAAGGAAGGGCTTGCCCTGATAAACGGAACCCAGATAATGACCGGCATCGGCGCTTTGGTTATCTTTGACGCCATGAATCTCGCCAAAACGGCCGACATCGCCGCCGCAATGACCTGCGAAGCCCAGCTGGGCATAACAAAGGCCTTTGACCCGAAGGTTCACTATTTGCGCGGTCACCGCGGTCAGATGGACAGCGCCGCAAACCTGCTGACCCTGCTTGAGGGCAGCAAGCTGGCTTTGAGCACCCAGCCTGACAAGGTGCAGGACGCCTATTCCATCCGCTGCGCCCCGCAGGTTCACGGCGCAAGCCGCGACGCGCTGGATTATATTTGGAACGCCGTTAGCCGTGAGATAAATGCCGTCACCGACAACCCCCTTATCTTTCCTGACGAGGATGAGGTCATTTCGGGGGGCAATTTCCACGGGCAGCCCATGGCGCTGGCCTTTGACTTTATGGGCATCGCCCTTGCCGAGCTGGCAGATATTTCCGAGCGCCGCACAGAGCGGCTGGTAAACCCCCAGCTGAGCTACGGCCTGCCCCCCTTCCTCACCCAGCACGGCGGCCTCAACTCCGGCTTTATGATCCTCCAATACTCGGCGGCCTCAATGGTGAGCGAAAACAAGGTTTACGCCCACCCCGCAAGCGTCGATTCCATCCCCAGCTCGGGCAATCAGGAGGATCATGTCAGCATGGGCACCACGGCGGCGCGCAAGGCAAAGATGATTCTGGAAAACACCCGCAGGGTGCTGGGGCTTGAGCTTTTTGCGGCTTATCAGGCTCTCACCTTCAGGGGCCCGGAAAAGCTTGCGCCTGCCACCAAGGCCGTATATGATTATATTGCGGAGCTTGTCCCCCCCGTTAAGGAAGACATCATTATGTACCCGCAAATGGAGCGGTTTAACCAAATGCTTAAGGAAAACGCCATCGCTGACGCAGCCCAGGCCGCTATCGGCCCGCTGCGCTGAATATGTTAAGGAGGGCTTATTATGTTTGACAATTCCAAGATTTCCGGCTCAATGACAATCAAGCTGACAGGCGAACTGCCCGAGTATCCCAAGCTGGATCCCGCATACCGCCGCGCACCCGACCGGGGCTTCCGCCTGACTGCGGAGCAAGCCAAGCTTGCGCTGCGCAACGCGCTGCGGTATGTCCCCGAAGCCCTGCATGAGACCCTTGCCCCCGAGTTTATGGAGGAGCTGCTGACCAGAGGCCGCATTTATGCCTACCGTTACCGCCCCGCAGGCCGCATTTACGGCCGCCCTGTGGAGGAATACAAGGGCAAGTGCCTTGCGGGCAAGGCCTTTCAGGTGATGATTGACAACAATCTGGACTTTGAAACCGCCCTTTACCCATACGAGCTGGTCACCTACGGGGAGACCGGCCAGCCCTGCCAGAACTGGCTGCAGTATCAGCTTATCAAGCGTTATCTTGAGGAGCTTACCGAGGAGCAGACCCTGGTGCTGGAATCGGGTCACCCTGTCGGTCTGTTCCCCTCTCACCCCGGCGCTCCCCGCGTTATTTTGACCAACGCCCTGATGGTGGGCATGTTTGACAACATGAAGGACTGGGAGATTGCGGAGCAGCTGGGCGTCGCCAACTACGGTCAAATGACGGCGGGAGGCTGGATGTACATCGGCCCCCAGGGCATCGTCCACGGCACCTTTAACACAATACTCAACGCCGGGCGCAAGTACCTGGGCGTTCCGGCGGACGGCGACCTCAGGGGTCACAACTTCGTTTCTTCAGGCTTGGGCGGCATGAGCGGCGCACAGCCCAAGGCGGCCACCATCGCCGGCGCCGTCGGCCTGTTTGCCGAGGTCGACCTTTCCCGCATTAAAACCCGCCACGATCAGGGCTGGGTCGATGTTGTGACAGACAACCTGGATGAGGTCTTCCGCATAGCTAAAGAAAAGCAGGCCGCGGGCGAAAGCATCTCCATCGCCTACCACGGCAACATCGTCGACCTTCTTGAGCACGCACTGAAGGCCGATTTCCATATAGACCTGCTTTCTGAACAGACCTCCTGCCCCAAAGCCTATTCGGGATGCTACTGCCACGTCGCACTCACCTGTGAACAACGCACC
>JAVBSJ010000121.1:0-5940 GCA_031547105.1 Oscillospiraceae bacterium | reverse complement strand
CTCCCTTTACATTATGTCGGAAATTGTGCGCGAGCTCATCGTGCCCTTAAACGAGTCGGGGGCAAGTATTATTTTTTTCATACGGCACCTGCTTCCGGCAGAGTTTTATTTGTGGCGTTTTGTTTGTTTTTGTGCTATTATTATTTTAATCTGGTAAACCGCTTTAAGCAACTCTTTCCCGCAAATATTTATTACCGCCACGGAGGGAATATGAAAGCACTTTTAAGCGATTGGAAAATCCACGCACTTTGCCTTTTGATGACCATCTGCGCAGAGCTTATCGGAAAGTTTACCATTTCTCTGGGCATTGCATCCTTCACGCTCTATCCCATGATTTACACAATAATCATGGGCATCCTTCTTGCTGTTTTCAAAGTCATCCCCCGTGATATGATGAAAACCGCTTCTCCCTACTCCATGTACGCCATCCTGCTTCTCGGCGCCCGCTCTGCGGCGACCATCGGCCCCAACCTGTCGGTTATCCTTAACGCCGGAGTAGCCATGGTTCTGCAAACCTTTGGACATCTTGCCACCGTTCTTGTCATACCTATAGGTGTAATGATATTTAGCATGGGACGCTCGGTAGTCGGGGCGGGCTTCTCCATCTCCAGAGAGGGCTCACTGATCGTTATCGGCGATAAATACGGCCTTGACTCTGAGGAGGGTCTGGGTGTTATGAGCGCTTACATAACAGGCACCCTTTTGGGTACCATCGTCTGCTCCTTCATGGCCTCCCTTTTGGTCAGCATGGATATTTTTCATCCAAAGGCGCTGGCTCTCGCCTCCGGCATCGGCGCGGCCGGAATGATGAATGCCATAATGGCCTCTATTATGGATGCTTTCCCCGCAATGGCGGATGAGCTTTACGGTCTCGCCTTTGCCGCCAACACCTTTACGGGGCTTACGGGCATGTATCTCAACATTATGATAGCGCTGCCCCTTGCCAACAAGCTGTACAAATGGTCGTGGAAAATTAAAACAGGAGGCAAATACGAGACCAAGCCGGTGCCCTCCCCGGAGCAAGCTGCACCATAAACGCTTGCGCTGACCCTGCTGTTTTGGTATAATTTTGGTATCTTTTACTGCACAATAATTAATATAAAGGAGTGTTATTATGGCAAAAACAAAGGCTGAACTCAAAAAAATCGCCTGTGAGGCGATTGACAAGCACGCAGAAGACATTATCGGTATTGGTGACAGCATTTTTATGGAGCCTGAGCTTGGTTTCAAGGAATTCAAGACCGCCGAAAAGGTCAAGAAGGTTTTTGACGAGCTCGGCTATGCCTATACCGATCAGCAGGCCATAACCGGCATCATCGCCCCCCGCAAAGGAAAAGAGAGCAAGCTGAAGGTCGCCGTCATGGGCGAGCTTGACGCCGTTGTCGCTCCTGAGCATCCTTACGCTGACAAGGCTACCGGCGCCGCGCACTCCTGCGGCCACTTTGCGCAGATTGCCTCCGTTATCGGCGTTTCGTATGCCCTTAAGGATACCGGCATCATGGAAGAGCTTTCCGGCGACGTCATTCTTATGGCCGTGCCCGCTGAAGAGTATGTGGAAATTGAGTACCGCAACGAGCTTAGAAAACAGGGCAAGCTCCACTTCCTCGGCGGCAAGCAGGAGTTTATCCGTCTGGGACTGATGGATGACATTGACATTATGGTCATGCAGCATTCCACCGTCACCGAGGGCGGCTCCGTCACCTCTGATATCAAGGTCAACTGCGGCAACAATTCAAACGGCATGGTGGGCAAGCTGATCAACTACAAGGGCAAGGAAGCCCATGCAGGCGGCGCCCCCCATCTGGGCATCAATGCCCTCAACGCCGCTGAAATCGGTCTGATGGCCGTTCACGCCCAGCGTGAAACCTTCCAGGATAAGGATCATATCCGTGTCCATCCCATCATCAACAAGGGCGGCGACCTTGTAAACGTCGTGCCCGCCGATGTCCGCATCGAGACCTATGTCCGCGGCGCCTCTGTGGAAGGTATCCTTGACGCCTCCAAGAAGGTCACTCGCGCTTTTGAAGCGGGCGGATATGCCGTCGGCGCCCAGACAGAAATCATTGACCTGCCCGGCTACCTCCCCATGCTGGAGCATGACGGCCTGATGGATCTTATGTATGATAACCTCTGCCAGCTGGTCGGCAAGGAAAAGGTCGCCCGCCATGTGCCCGCCAGCACCGGCTGTACCGATGCAGGCGACGTGGCTCACCTTATGCCCACAATGCACGCCTATATCGGCGGCATCTCCGGCACAGGTCACAGCAAGGATTATGTGGTGGCTGACAAGAACCTGGTGTACATAGTGGCTTCCAAGTGCCTGATTATGACCGTTATCGATCTGCTTGCCGAAGGGGCAGAGACAGGGCTGGAAATCAAAAAGAGCTTCGTGCCTAAGATGACAAAGGCCGAATATCTGGATACCTGGGGCAATCTGAAGTAATTGGTCTCCGTTCAGCAGCGGATGGGGCTGCCCCATCCGCTGCTGTTTTACAAGGCGGTATTCTCCGGTTAGCCAGGCTATTATCTTTGCCTGTATCCATAGCTTGTCTTTTAGTTCGCGTTTTTACTTTTTTAACAAAAATTTCATACTTTTACTGTATCTTTTCACTATAGCAGTGTTATTTTTGTCAGAAATTAGCGTGTTTTTTTGTTAATATTCTACTATTTTTTGCCCTTCAGGCGCACCCAACTGCATTTTCCCGTCCTGGCACTGTCAACTATGCTCAAAAATATCTTGTAAGGTGCAAATGTTTTTGTTATAATTTGTACCAGCTATACAAGGTTCCGTAAACGCATGGATGCATGGTTGTTTTACTGAAAGGGGGATGTATAACAGAGTGCTTCCTGGCCGGGTGCCACCGCCTTAGGGCGCGGCGCATCCGCAAGTACACGGTTTCCAAACAATGGGGTTCTCAACTGCAGACACATAATTCGAAGAGAGGAAAATTATACTTATGAAGGAATTCCTGAAGGACTGGAGAGTCCACGTTCTTTGCGGCGTGATGGTCCTTATCGCTGAGTTCATCGGCAAAAAATCCTTTGCTTTCGGCCCTGTTTCCTTTACGCTCTATCCCATGCTCTACACTATCATTTTGGGCATTCTGCTTGCCATTTTCAAGCTGATTCCCCGCAGCATGATGGAAACAGCCTCGCCCTATATCACGATTTCCGTTTTGCTTCTCGGTGCACGCTCCGCCGCCACGATCGGCCCCAACCTGGGTCTTATCGTCACCTCCGGCGCTGCTCTCGTACTGCAGGAGCTTGGAAACCTCGGCACAATCTTCCTTGCGCTCCCTGTCGGCATTTTGATTTTCGGCATGGGCCGCTCGGTCGTCGGCGCCGGCTTCTCCATTTCCCGTGAAGGCTCCCTGATTGTTATCGGCGATATGTACGGCCTTGACTCAGACGAAGGTCTGGGCGTTATGGGCGGCTACATCACCGGTACACTGCTGGGCACTGTTATCTGCGGCATCATGGTTTCCGCTCTTTCCAACACAGGTCTCTTCCACCCCTATGCTCTTGCTATGGCCTGCGGAACCGGTTCTGCTTCCATGATGAGTGCACAGGTCGCCCCCCTTATGGAAAAATGGCCTACAATGGCTGATGAAATCTTCGCTCTCGCATACGCTTCCAACACCCTGTCCGGCATGGACGGCATGTACATGAACCTGTTCCTGGCCATTCCGATGTCCAACTGGCTGTACAAGGTTTTCTGGAAGATGAAGGGCAAGCCTGCTCCTGTAAGCCGTTCACAGCAGGTTACCCGCGTTGACGTCAACGACTATTAATATTACGAGAGAGAGGAAATAGACTATGTCAACTCCTTGGTATAATAACAAGTGGATAGTCAGAGGTAAAATCCTGCTTATCTCCGCTTTTTATGCTTCAATAGGCAACTGGATATTCACAATGAAGACAAATCCCACAGCTCCGGAGAAGGTCTTTACTCCTATCCAGGTTCTCCCCGCTATGGCCACGATGGTCTTGCTGGTTTTCATCGCTATGTTTATCCAGACTATGTTTGAGAAGATTCCCAAGTGGCCCAAACTGCCCACCGCACTTTATCTGACCATGTTTAACACCTTCATCGGCTGCAATATCTCTCCTTTCCAGGGCTTCATAGTCAGAGAAATCAGCAAAGTGCAGCTTATGGCTCTTTGCACCCCCATTCTGGCTTATGCCGGTATTGCCATCGGTAAGGACCTTGATGAGTTTAAAAAGCAGGGTCTGCCCATCGTTATCGTTTCGATCTGCACCTTTATCGGCACCTTTGTCGGCTCTGCCCTTATTGCTCAGATCGTTATGAAAGTCCAGGGCACTATCTAAACTCTTGCATTTCACCCCATTGTGAAATAGGAAGCCCCCTCCGGAAATCCGGAGGGGGTTTTATTTTTATTCATTGACCGCCGGCTCACACCCGCCGGCTGAAAGCGCGCGCTCTTTTAGTCCGCCTTATATCTGCAAGGTCACTGCCCTGGGCAGTATCTCAATAACAACCTTTTCACGCCCCTCGGCGTATTCGCCGTCAAGAGACCAGCTGACCGGCTCCATTTCAAAAACGGCCTTTTTGGTCTGATAAAATGTCACGCAGTCGTCATCATACCTTTGCATTTGTATTGCGAGCAATATTTTACTGAGCTCGATTGCGTTTTTCGGGTTTTTGATCAACATCAGCTCAAACTTTCCGTCGGAAAAATTGACCAGCTCTGAATCTAGCTTGACTATCTTGCCGATAGAGGTGGAGTTGCTCACCGCCCCAAAAATGTAATCATCCTCAAGCACCTGCCCCTCCAATGTCACCTTCACATGACAAGGCTTGATATAAGGCAGATCCCGCAACCCCTCTAAAATGTATGCCGCATGTCCAAAGGCATTTTTATAGGTTTGCGGTGCGGTAAAGGCGGTGTCGGCAAAAGCGCCGAAGCAGGCAATGTAGCAAAAATGGCGCCCGTCAAAGCGGCCAACGTCAAAGCCGTACCTGCTGCCTCTTGCAATGTTTTCTGCTGTGAGGCGAAGATCCTCCTGCTCTATATCCACCGACGTCGCAAAGTCGTTTGTCGTGCCGGAGGGAATGTACCCCACAGGCACATTATGCCCCCCATTAAGCATACCGCTGATGCCCTCATTCAAGGTGCCGTCGCCGCCGCACATGACAACAAGATCAAAGCCCCCTCCCATGTCCGCCACAATTTCAGTGGCGTGCCCTTTATAGGCGGTCGTCTTTACGCTGACATCGTAACCGTTTTTGCAGAAAACCTCAATAATATCCAGAAGCTCTTCCCGTATCCGCATTTTCCCGGAGACGGGGTTTATTACCATCAAAAGCCTTTTGTCCATACTGTTAGCCAAAATGCCCACTCCAATCATAATCCATGCCTATATTTTCCTATTTACATTATAGCTTGAGCCGCGCCTTAAATCCAGTCAAGATAATTACAAAAAAGTTTTGTGACTAAAGCCTTTCTTTGCCTTTATTGCCATAGTATGCTATACTCATTGCAGAATATGAAACAGTTTAAACGGAGGCTTAATTTATGCAAACGGCTGTAATTAACGGCAAAATATTTCAAGCCAAGGGGCAGTTTGCCGAAGCGCTTCTCATAGAAAATGGCGTTATTCCGGCCGCCGGCACTACGGCGGAAATACTCCGCATTGCAGGTAACGCCTGCGAGACCATTGATCTTGCAGGCCGGACGGCTGTCCCCGGCTTTAACGATTCACATCTCCATCTTGCCAATGTGGGCTTTACCCTTATGTCGGTGCGCCTGGGCGCCTGCGCCTCGATGGAGGAGGTCATCGCACAGGGCAAGGCTTTTATTGACAAGCACTCCCCCGCCCCCGGCTCCACCATTCTCGGGCGGGGCTGGAACCAGGATTACTTTACCGATACCAACCGTATGCCAAACCGGCATGATTTGGATAAAATCAGCACGGAGC
>JAVBSJ010000102.1:0-2792 GCA_031547105.1 Oscillospiraceae bacterium | reverse complement strand
AAGCATTGTTGTCCCAAGTGGGGTCGGTATATCAATATGAATGGACGTCACAGCAAAAACCATCGCCGCCAGCATGCCGATAAGAACAATTTTTTTCGTTGAAAATCCGTTTCGCATAGTTAACGCCTCTAATACTCTGTATTTTGCAGCTGCGGCGCGCCAAACGGCTGTTGACTTGTGGCAGCCCCTGCTGTATATTCATTATAGTAGCAATCTGGCATGTATAAAATACTCAGTTTGCAAATATATGATGGTATCAGTTGGTGTTTATTATGTTCCCGATACAAATAGCCTTTGAAAATGACCGCCGTATTCCTCTTTATCTTCAGCTTAAAAACAAGCTGGCGCTGGACATTTCCGGCGGCATTATTCCCGAAGGGGTACGTCTGCCCGGTAAGCGCACGGCTGCCCAGGCTCTGGGCATAAGCCAAAACACGGTGGACAGCGCCTATCAAATGCTGGCTGCAGAGGGCTACATAACCGCAAAGCCCCGCTCCGGCTTTGTTGTCAACCGGGTGGACGCGCTTTCTGCGCTGCCTGCGCCGGAGCTTCCCGCATATTATGACGCAGAGCCTCCTATACACGCGGCGGATTTTTCTACCGGCAGCATAAGTACGGGGCTGTTTCCCCTCAAAACCTGGGGAAGCCTTTTCCGGGATATTGCCGCAAACCGCCCCGACCTTCTTAACCAGGGCGAGGCTCAAGGCGACTATGACCTGCGGCGATGTATTGCAAGCTACCTTACCTTATCCCGCGGCGTTTCCTGCACTCCCGCCCAGGTGGTCGTGGGGGCGGGAATGGAGTACCTGCTTTCGCTGCTTTGCCTCTTGTTTCCCAAGCACAGCATAGGTGTTGAGGATCCGGGCTATACGCGGACGGCAAAAGTATTCGCCTCACACGGCTTGGCGGTCAAGCATATAAAGCTTGACACCGCCGGCATATGCCCCCACAGCCTTCGTGAGCAAGCTCCCGATATGCTGTATATAACGCCAAGCCACCAGTTCCCCACCGGCATAACGACCCCGGTCTGGCGCAGGGCGGAGCTGCTGTCCTGGGTGCGTGAACAAGAGGGGCGGTATCTGATAGAAGATGATTACGATTCCGAGTTCCGTTTTGACGGCAGGCCGCTACCCTGCCTTCAGGGTATGGACAGGGGTGAACAGGTCGTCTACATAGGGACTTTTTCCCGCACGGTGGCTCCCGCCGTTCGGGTGGCATATTTGATTTTGCCTTTCCATTTGGCAGACCGCCTGAAAGCCGAGCTTGGTTTCTTCTCCTCAACAGTCTCCCGGCTGGAGCAGCAGACGCTTTGCCGCTTTATGAGCGAGGGGCATTTTGAGCGCTCCCTGCGGCGCATGAAAAACCAGTACCGCCAGCGCCGTGACCTTTTTATTGCCGGCCTGAGCGAAGGCCTTCGGGGCACCAATTTCGAGCTGGAAAGCACACATACAGGGCTGAGCTTCGTGCTTCATCTGCCGGATATATCCGATGAGCCTAACTTACTTGCCCACCTAAAAAACCACGGAGTGTTTTCAAGGGGTATAAAAGAATATCTTGCCTGTCCCGACAATGCCCCGCCGGGGGGCAGCCGCCTGGTTTTGGGCTTTGGCGCGCTGGACAAAGAAAGCCTTGCAGACAAAGCTGCGGCGCTTTGCCGCACTATCCGCAGCTTTTAATACAAAACCCCTTGCCGCAAGGCAAGGGGTTTTGTATTAAGCTTCCATTTGTCGGGCCATAAATATGGCTGCGGTGTGCGCGGCCTTTACTTCGGCATCTCCCAAGGGCTCATTGCCCTGTACCATTGCGACACATCCCGCCAGGTCCCCTTCTGTAATAACGGGAATAACAAGGCTGGCGATGCTTCCGCCTTCGCAAACCTCAACACCCTTATCCGCAGAAAGGTATTGCTGACGGGCTTCCATGACCTGCTCCAGCTGTTTGGTCAGCCGATGCCCCTCAGCCATCAGCTTCCCCGCGCCAGAAGCGGCAATCACGCTGTCTCTGTCACATATAACGCACGGATGTCCGGTGCTTTTATTCAGCGCCTCGCATAGCTGACCCGCGATGGCGCTAAGCTCCCCCATAGGGGAGTATTTTTTGAAAACCACCCCACCTGCGGCATCGGTAAAGATTTCAAGCGGCTCCCCTTCGCGGATACGCATGGTTCTGCGGATTTCTTTAGGTATAACAACCCTTCCCAAATCATCGATACGTCTGACTATTCCTGTAGCTTTCATAGGTATAGCAATCCCCTTTTCCATAATCGCACCAGGCCGTACAGCGGCCTTGAATGCGGACATTTATCAGCCTTCATATTCCTTGCTGATGAGCCCAAACGGCTTTGTGCCCTACTATTCTTTGCCTGCATTGCCTCTTTATTCAATTTTTTCTTAATTTAGCGTTTGCAGCTCTGTGCCCTCTGTTTTGCTGATATACAGCGCCGAGGCGGCGCATCGCCATACACGCTGTGGACACCGGCGCATTTGCAAAATGCAGTCCTTTGTAACAATTAAAAACCGGAGCCGCTTTAGCGCTCCGGTTTATTGTTTCTATATTCAGCTAAATTATGCCTGAAAACATCATTTCACGATTCAATACAAGCCCGGTTGCGCCCTTCCCGCTTGGCTTTATAAAGCGCCCTGTCTCCGCGCTTAATAATATCTGCGTAGCTTTCATCCTCCGCCATGTAGCTGCTGACGCCGACACTGACGGTAATATGGAGCGCGACGCCATCAAAATCAAATATATGCCGCTCAATGCTTTGTATCGCCCGCACAGCCACCGAATAAGCC
>JAVBSJ010000061.1:0-12343 GCA_031547105.1 Oscillospiraceae bacterium | reverse complement strand
CTTCAGCCAGCTCCGAAGCCTTGATTTGGCTGTCATCCGCAATTTTCTTCAATAAATTGTCGAGGTTAGAAATGGGTATCACTTCCTTTCGTAGTCATAAGCGGGATAGGTCTGCCCGTCTTAGACGGGAACATTGGCGTATGCAACGAAAAGAAGGATGATGGATGTAACAAAGCCAAGAATGGCGTACGTTTCAACGATAGCGGCGAAAATGATGCCCTTTGTATTCTGGGAGGGGTTTTTGGCAAGAATCTGCAGACCTGCTGTGGCAACCTCGGCCTGATAGATAGCCGATTTATAACCGACGATGCCGACGGGGAGGGAGGCGATAAACAGGAATATGCCCTGTGTCAGGCCGACGCCGCTTGCCAGCTGCAGGGAGATAAGGAAGCCGATAATGAAGCCGTACAGACCCTGCGTACCGGGGAGCAGCTGAAGAATAAGGGCCTTACCGAACTTTTCAGGCTCTTCCGTGATGATGCCGGTTGCTGTTTTACCGACAAGGCCGCAGCCGCGGGCCGAGCCGATACCGGAAGCGAAAACGGCGAAAGCAGCGCCGAGAACGGTGAAAACAACGCCCCCGTAGTTAGTCATAAATGTACCCATTGAAAAAATCCTCCAATTAATTTGTTATTTATTATCAGTGATTTCAACAAAACTGTTTTTGATTTCCAGCGGGGCAAAGGGAACGCCGCCCCCCTCATAGAACTTCCCGAAGAACTCAACATACTGCAAACGGCAGGTGTGCACATATGCCCCCAGCGCCGAAAGACCGATATTTAGCGTTCCGCCCAAAATAACGACCAGTGCGCTTACAATCACGCCAAGCCAGTTTTTCGGGAAAAGCCCTGCCATAATGTTAAAGGACTGGGCGATATAGGCGCCGGACAAGGCCAAAGCGATGATACGGGTGTAGGAGACGATGTCGCCCACATAGCTTGTCATGCCGTAAACCGAGTACAGGCCGTTGCCGATTTTGCCGCCCAGCGAAGGGCTGTCACGCCCCTGTGTCGCAGCCAGACCCAGCAGAGAGCCGAAAAATACCCACTTGATTATATTGGTCATTTCGGGGGAAATCATGCCGGCCATGCCGAGCAGGTATCCGATGCCGGAAAGCACGGCGATGATCCAGAACAGGGAATCAAATATTGCCGCCCAGATCTTACCGTCCCGCACCAGCATATATCCCTTTACAAGCAGACCGAAGATGATTTGAAAGACACCGATGATAATGGACATTATCATCATCGTTATAATGTCTCTGCCCGAGTCGAGAATGGGTTTCTTTATTGCGACGCCATTTTCGATTATCGTCATGGGCGCAAACACCGTAAAGCCGAAGAAGCCCCCGTAAAGGAACCCTGCAAGGGTGGTGGATATACCCAGATAGAAGAAAAAGCTCAGGAAGTTTTTCATGCCCTTGGAGGGCTTGAGAAGGCGCAGCCCCAGTAAGGAGCCGATTATAAGAACAAGACCATAACCTATGTCCCCAAGCATCAGCCCGAAAAACAGCAGGTAGAAGGGGGTTATGACGGGCGTTGGGTCAAGCTCATTATATTTGGGAAGGGAGTACATTTCAGTGATGTCCTCAAAGGCCTTGACAAGCCGGTTGTTTTTCAGCTTGATGGGCACTTCTTCACTGTCGTGGGGCACCTCCTCCGTCTCCATGTAGAAATTGTCGCCGCATACGCGCTGGACAATTTGTTCAAAGGAGGCGAAAGCGTTTTCAGGCACCCATCCTTCAATGATCAGGATTTCCTGAGACTTCAAAAAGTTGGCGCATGCCTTGGCGCGTTCAAGCCGTGCGCGGAAAAAATCCTCCGCGCTTTTCAGGTTGTCGTACTCGCCGCTCAGCAGCTTGATTTCATCAAGAGTTTTGGCTTCCTGTGCGGAAAGCTCCCCGATCTCCTGGCGGTACTGTGCCATCAAATCCTCCGGCACGCCGGAAAAGCCGAGGCTCAAACGGGAAAACCCGAGGGTTTTGGCGTAGGACGCCACATCCTCAATCTCGCTTGCAGGGGCCAGAAGAAGCACAGAAATATCATCCTTGACTGAGCCTACCGCCTCAAGATACACCTTGTCAAAGGTGCGCTCGATACCCTCACGGAAGCTGTCAAGGCCGATTTTACTGACAGAACCGGCCAGCCACTTCACTCCGCGCAGCTTGTTGAGCTCTGCAGGGGACACGTCCAATCCTGCCCAGCTTTTAAGCCCCTCAATCTCGACCTGCTTTTTGGTTATCTCTTGATTGAGTCTCTTGATTTCCTCATCAAGCGCCTTTACCTTTTCATAAGCCGCAGTATAGTCATATCTGTCCGCAAAGCTGTCAAACTCCGAAAAAGTCATTGTGACAGGAGGGACGGAAAGCGCCTTGACCATACCAACCTTTTCCTTGTGGGGTTCGATTTTGCCCAGAGTAAAGCGAACCTTGGACAGCTGGCTTTCATATTCCGCAATTTCACTGCCGGCAGAATAACGCTTGAGAAACTCATGCTGTGACAAATCCTCACCCTGAAGATTTTTGAAGTGAACATCCTGAAACCGCTGAAGCTCCCGCAAAAGCTCATTTCGATAGCTCTCGAAAGTCATTAGCGAGAACTTCTTCATTTTAACTATTGCCACAGAATCTCACTATCCTTTCAGATGCTGACTTAATCGCTTCCTGGAGTTTTGCAGGGTCAGGGTTGCGGATAGCCGCAATCTCGCCCTCACCCTGAGAAATGATAGGCAGACATTCTTCTTCAGCTGCTTTTACGGCAGCGGCAAGAAGCTCCGCCGCCTCCGCTTTTGCATTTTGAATGATTTCCTTTTGCCGCCTTACGGCGTCCGTCTCAGCCTGCTGTATCGCCGCTTTAGCCTTATCGCCTGCCTCTTTAATGAGTTCGGCGGCTTTTGCCTCAGTCTCGCTGATACGGAGAACTGCATCCATTGCCAATATTTCACCTCCATCCGTGTCGTCCGGTATATGTTAGTTTTGTACAACAAATGGGATTGCGGCAGACCGGTTAAACGCTGCCGCAAACATCTTGCCAACGCCAAAAGCTTTTGAAAAGCATGCAATACAAAAGCATTTGTTCAGACAACATATGTTAATATTATAGCATGGGATTGTAACAGGTGTCTACAATTTGTTAAGGAAATTTTGACGTTTGCTTGACAAAACATCCAAAAATAGCGCTATTTATTGTGCATAACAACGAAAAACAACATTTTGAAGAGAAAACAGGCAAAATTGCGTAAAAACAGGGCTTATGAAGAACTGAGAGAATAAAAAAAGCTAAGGCCGGGCGAAACGCCCGGCCTTTAAACGGCTCCAACAGCGAGCCTAGTATCGGTTTTGCAGATGACGGTAGAGGTTTTACGGGTGAAAAACTCCCCTTGTCCACGGCGCTCAGCCGCACAGGAAATAAAAGGAGCTTTTGAAGCAGAAGGACTATAACGCGTATAGAGGAGCGAGCTTCCGTGCCGAGTATTTCTCCTGCGGCAGCGGCTTTAGTGCGCGCGGCAGCGGCGGTTACTTATTATCGGGGTCTTTAGCTTCGGCAGGCTTAATGGCGGGCGTTTCATCCTCAGCGGCCTGGTATTCCCGCGCCTCGGCCAGAATGCTGTTCAGGCTGAGCATATCCCCCTCGTCTCCTATAAATGAGTCGTCCGAGGCCGCCTCGCCAAAAGGCTCAACCATACAGGCAGCCGCATCGTACTTGGTGGGCGGGCAGCAATACCAGCCTACCGCATACAGGCACAGAGCGCTGAGGCACAGCAGCTGATTCGGGGTCAAAATATAGTGATAATTATTAAAAGTGAGCATACTGCTTGTAATGCACAAAACGGTGAAAAAAACCGCCAAATTGATGTAAAGGCAGATTGAAGGGGACTGTGAGCGGTTTTCAAAACGCATGGAGGTCACTGCGTAAGCCGCCAAAGTGATGGCCACTGCGAAGAAAAGCTCCACCGTAAAGACCGCCTTGTGGGGTGACACACAATGGGTGCGGTAAAAAAGCAGGAGAAACATACATGAAAAGAAAAGCGGAACCATCATAAGCACCGAGCGCAGCTCTTCATTGTCGGTTTTTAGGCAGGGAACCATACCGGCAAAGGCAAAAATCTGAAGGGCAAGCACCACCGCCGGCAACGCCGCAAAGCCTGTTTGAATAAGCTCTATAAAGCCCATGGCAGCCGATACAAGGCCGAGAACGGAGGCAAGGACTATAACCATCTTGAAATATGCGGGCTGCCGCAATATTTTCGGCGCTATCTGGGCCCGCAGAGTAAAGGAGAAAACCGCAATACTCAGGCATGCCGCAACAAGCACGGAGATAAATATTGTACCCATTTCATCTGCCGGGACAAAGATCGCGCGGTATGCGCCCACGCCTATACCCAACAGAAGCGTTGAAAAAATCCTGTAAAGCTTGCCGGTTGGTTTCATAAACTCATTTCCATTCTGCATAAAATAGTATGTGCGATATTTAAGCGGGCGCTGTGAATAAAACTTTTACAATCTGTCTTTAATATTAGCGTGAGGAGAAATCATATAGATTAGCATTTCCCCGGCAGAGGCAATTTAATATTTGAGAGGGATATGCAGGGCAAAACCGAGATAGCGCAGCCCGAGCCTTGATGCACAATCAGTATACCAAAATAATACATGACATGCAAATGTTAGCACATATTTTCATGGGAGGGGAAGAAAAAAATGAAGAGGCTATTGACGGTCACGCTGGCCCTTGTGCTTGTTGTATTTATGCTGCCGCTGATAACACTTAAGAACGAGGCCTCCGGCAGTCAGGAGGCGCCGGACGGTGACGCAGCCCTTGTGAGTGCGGAAACAAAGAGCTTTGATGAACGCACGGTTGTTTCACTTTATCATAACGGAGAGGTGTCAGAACTTACTATACACGAGTATCTTGTCGGCGTGGTTGCGGCGGAAATGCCGGCGTCCTTTCCGGCAGAAGCCCTTAAAGCCCAGGCGCTGGCGGCACGAACCTACACGCTTTATAAAATGAAGCTGTATTCGGACGGCATGGCCATACCTGACAGCCATTGCGGGGCACAACTGTGCTCCGACTACACCCACTGCAAGGGCTTTGCCGATGTTGCCAAGGAGGGGGCCGCGCTGTGGGGGGAAGCCTCCGCAGAGTATTTGAAGCGCATAGAGGAGGCGGTCAGCGCCACAAGCGGTATTATTGCCACATATAACGGTGAGCCGATAGCGGCTGTTTTTCATTCGGTTTCCTCTAAGCGCACTGAAAGCGCCATTTCGGTTTGGGGGACAGATACACCCTATCTTGTCAGCGTGGAAAGCCCGGGGAGCGAGGCGTCAAGCAAGTACAAGAGCGAGGTGCAGATGACAGCCGGTGATTTTAAGGAGCTTATGCTGAAATACTATCCCGAAATGAGCTTTGACTGCCCCGAGGGCGAATGGTTCAGAGACTCTCACCGCTCTGAGGCCGGAGGGGTTATGGATGTCCTGTTGGGCGGCGTGCGCATAAGCGGAACATGGTTTAGGCAGGTCATGGGTCTCAACTCCACCAACTTTACCTATACTCCCAAGGACGGAATGCTGATTTTTAACACCACCGGCTATGGTCACGGCGTCGGCATGAGTCAGTACGGCGCAAAGGCGCTGGCGGAGGAAGGGAAAACCTATGACGAAATTATAAAATGGTACTATACCGGCGTTGATCTGACGATAAAATCATGAACAATAATTGAATAAGATTTGTAAGCCTCGGCAATAATAGGGCAGGAGGTGCAGATCTTATGAATGATAATAACAACAGCTTTGGTTCCAAGTTTATCAGCTTTGCCGAGGATAAGGGTTTTTACATAATCCTTATGCTGTGCGTAGTCGCAATCGGCATTTCAGGTTATGTCTTGTTCGTCACACCGGAAGCAACAAAAGGCACCATTGATGTCAACGATTTTCAGCCCACTGTGATGACGCCGCCTATACAGCCCGGCACAACAGTGCCCGATGTCACTGTCGAGCTGGAGCCGGAGGACACACAGGCCAATGCACCGGCTGAGGTCACAGTTACCGACCAGGCTGAGCCTCCGGCGGCAGAAACGGTTTTCTTCCCGACAAAGAAGTACAATATGCCCCTTTCAGGGGAGGTTATTAAAGCCTTCGTCATGGATAAGCTGGTCTATGATGAAACCATGGGGGACTGGCGCACCCACAACGGCCTTGATATTTCCTGCGCAGTCGGCGACAGGGTAACGGCCATTGCAGACGGCACGGTAAAAGCGGTGTACGAAGACGCCTTGAAGGGTACGTGCATTGAAATATCCCACGCAAAAGACATCGTCAGCATTTACTGCGGCCTTGCGGCCAATAAAACAATGGCTGTAGGGATGAAGGTGAAGGCGGGGGATGTGATAGGTGCCGCAGGGGGAACAATGAAGACCGAAAGCAAAATGCAGCCCCATCTGCACCTTGAGGTGCTGGAAAACGGAGAATATATTGACCCTGCCTCCCTGAAGCTGCAATAAACCGCCAGTGCATTTGCGTATCAAACATTTATCAAGGCTCCGCCCTCATGGGCGGAGCCTTTTGGCGTGCTACAGCGGCATAGCGTAGGCGATGAAAGGGTATTCGTCAAATAAAGTAAGCTCTTCCAGCCTGGCAAAGCCCATAGTTTCGTAAAGATGTATGGTCAGCTTGTTGGTCTGGGAAGCCAGCAGCAGCGCCCCGTCATATCCCTGCTGCCGGGCGAAGTCCAAGGTGGCATATATAATTTTGCGGCCGATACCCTTGCCCTGCATTTCCGGCAGAAGCCCGAAGCGGGAAAGCACGCAGGGGTTTTGAAAACGTCCGATCCAGCTTTGGGGAGTGTTTTCCGGGTCATCCTCCGGGTCAAAGGGGGTGATTGTAATGGCGCCCGCCTCTTGACCGTCTATCTCTACCTTGTAAAGGGCACCTTTGTCTAAATCCTCCTCAATGGTCCAGTACCCGGGGTATTCCTCATCCCAGTCTGAAGAGGGGGCAGAGGCCGCCCTGCGGTAAAGGGAAAAAATTGCCTCGGTATCCTCGGCAGAAGCTTTAATAAATGTAATATCCATAGCATTAACTCTCTTTCGGCGCTAACCGCGCTGCAGCTTGCCCTTGGTTTCTCCGGTGGGGATGTTGAAGGTAAACTTCACCCGGTCATCAGAGCTTTCCGCAGTAATATCCCCGCCGTGCCGGCCGACAACCGTTCTGGCAA
This sequence comes from Oscillospiraceae bacterium, assembly GCA_031547105.1. GTDB lineage: Bacteria > Bacillota > Clostridia > Oscillospirales > Butyricicoccaceae > JAVBSJ01. Next base: position 5,135 of record JAVBSJ010000061.1, on the reverse strand, counting down.
TATACAGCCCCAGGCCGGAGCCGGAAGCGTTTCCGCCGCGGGAGCGGTCACTTTTATAAAATCTTTCAAAAATATGCTTGATGGTCTCGCTGTCAATTTCGCTGCCGGTGTTTTCAATGGAGAAAATAAGCTTGCTGCCCTTGACCGCAAGGCTGATTTTTATATCTCCGCCGTTGTCAACAAACTTCAGTGCATTGTCAAATAAGTTATATACGACCTGAAAAATTGAATCGTGGTTGGCGTTGATAACCGCCTTTTCCGGAATATCCAGCGTCAGGTTCACCTTTTTTTCATTCAGCTTTTGCTCAAAGGAAAACACGATGCGCCGCACCATTTCACTTATGTCAAATGGGGCTTTGATAAGCTCGTCATTGGCCTCCAGCTTAGAGACGGTCAGCATGCCGTTTGTCAGCCGGGACAGGCGTTTTATCTCGGAGGAGACTATATCAAGATAATATTTCTGCTTATCCGGCTTTATTGTACCGTCAATAATGCCGTCCACAAAGCCGCCTATGGTGGTCATGGGGGTGCGCAGGTCATGGAAAATATTTGCCACCAGGTCTCTGCGCATGGTCTCATTGCGGTCTATGGAATCGGCCATGTTGTTGAAGCTCTGCGCCATTTCGTAGATTTCGTCATGGCGCTGGGGCAGAGGTATGCGGGCGGAAAAATCTCCCCTGGCAAACTGGCGTGCGGCAATGGCGATTTGGTTAAGGGGTCTGACCGATGACCATGTGATAAAGTATGTGACGATCAGGGTCATTGTAAGCACGAAAGCCGCCATCAGCAGGAAGGTGGAGAGGATATTGATGAAAAAGACCATTGTGGTCTCGGAAGGGGTGGCGGCAAAAATCAGAATATTCGGCACAGAGGTGCTGCCGGTTTCGGCCACGGCGCCGGAGATAAAATAGCTGGCAGACAAATATCCGCCGAAGTTGGATATGTCGGAATACACGCCGTTTGCCAATATATCATCTATAGCCTTTTTCGGTATGTAGGATTCAAGGTCGGCCTGGCAGCCCTCCGCCGTCGCTGTCAGCAGTATGCGCCCGTCAACGGTGGCAATGAAAATAATGCCGTCCGCATCGCTTGCCAGCTGCGTCATGGTGGTGTAAAAAAGGCTCATGGCGCCCCCTATCTGATCCAGTGTGCTGGGGGAGGACAGAAACGAGACGGTGCTTTCCGTCGCCTTCTCCAAGGTTTCCGAAAGCATGTTCATTTTTTCCTGCAGGGCAAAGCGATTAATCTGGTGGGTAAAGGCGCTGCCAAGCGCCGAAAAACTCACCAGAATAACGATTGCGTATATAATAAAGTTTCTTAAAAAAAGACTGCTCATGTAACCCCCGGATGCAGTTGAAAATTATTTTTCAAGCAGCTCGAACTTGTATCCGACGCCCCAAACCGTCTTTATTTCCCATTGGGGGGAGACATCCAGCAGCTTTTCCCGCAGGCGCTTTATATGCACGTCGACCGTGCGTGTATCGCCGAAATAGTCAAAGCCCCACACGTCATCCAGAAGCTGAGCCCTGGTAAAGACCCTGTTGGGGGAGGAGGCCAGAAAATACAGCAGCTCTATTTCCTTCGGGGGTATCTCCATTTTCTCCCCCTTGACGATGATATTATAGGATTCCTTGTCAATGACAAGATTGTCAAACTCCAGCTTCTTGGGTGCGCTGTCATCACCAAAGCGGCGAAGCACCGCCCGTATGCGTGCAATGACCTCTCTCATCTCAAAGGGCTTTGTGATATAATCGTCCGCCCCCTGCTCCAGCCCGGCAACCTTGTCAAAGGTTTCGCCCTTGGCAGTCAGCATTATGACGGGGGTTTTGGATTGCTCCCTGATTTCCTTTATGACCTGTGTGCCGTCCATGACAGGCATCATAAGGTCAAGCAGAACCATATCGGGGTGTATGCGCTTGAAAGCGCGCAAGCCCTCCAGCCCGTCGTGGGCAGTTTCAATTTTGTACCCCTCCTGCTCCAGATAAAGCCGGAGAAGCTCGCGGATGTTGGCATCATCTTCTATGATAAGGATAGTTTTCTGCATAAAAACGCCTCCATGAATAATTCTATTATTTTCATTATAGTTAATGCTTGTCTTTTTTGCATTAATAATCTGTGAATATTCAGTTTACTAGACATGGCTTTTGCGGTATAATTAATAAAATTACGCGTTTTTCGAAAGGAAATGAGATATATGAGGCTTGGAATCGTGGGGTTACCCAATGTTGGGAAAAGCACCCTTTTTAACGCACTGACCGACCTGCAGGCGCAGGCGGCCAACTACCCTTTTTGCACCATTGACCCCAACGTGGGCATTGTGGCCGTGCCGGACGGGCGCCTTGACGCGCTTGCCGCTATTTATAACCCGAAAAAAATCACCCCTGCAATTGTGGAGTTCGTCGATATAGCCGGGTTGGTTAAGGGGGCGTCCAAGGGCGAGGGGCTGGGAAACAAGTTTCTTTCGCACATACGGCAGGTGGATGCGATTATTCATGTTGTGCGCTGCTTTGAGGATGATAACATCATCCACGTCGACGGGGCGGTAAACCCCCAAAGGGATATAGAGACTATTAATCTTGAGCTTATCATGTCGGACGTTGAGGTGCTTGACAGGCGTATAGACAAGAGTGAGAAAATGTCCAAGGGGGACAAAAAATACCTTGCCGAGGCGGCCTTGCTGAAGGATCTTAAGGCTCATATGGAAAACGGCATGACGGCAAAAACCTACAAATGTGCCCCTGAGGAAAGGGAGGTTATCCGAACGGTTGACCTTCTGTCTGACAAGCCGGTTATTTACGCCGCCAATATGAGCGACAGCCAGCTTTCGGGCGATTATCAAAACGACGCCCGGTTCGTGCAGGTCAAGGCCATTGCCGACGAGGAGGGAAGCCTGGTTCTTCCCATCTGCGCCAGCCTTGAGGCCGAAATGGCCGGAATGTCAAGGGAGGAAAAGGAGCTTTTCCTATCCGATTTGGGGTTTGAAAAGTCCGGCCTTGACCGCCTTATCACCGCCTCTTATGAGCTGCTGGGGCTTATATCCTATCTCACCGCAGGGGAGCCGGAGGTTCGCGCCTGGACTATTGAGCGGGGGACAAAGGCGCCACAGGCAGCCGGTAAAATCCATACCGATTTTGAGCGGGGCTTTATCCGCGCAGAGGTGGTTCACTTTGACAAGCTGGTGGAGTGCGGCAGCTTTGCAAGCGCCAAGGAAAAGGGTCTGGTGCGCTCCGAAGGCAAGGAATATGTCATGCAGGACGGCGACGTAGTGCTGTTCAGGTTTAACGTATAGCAGCGATGCGCCTCGCTTCCCCCTCGGCGGCGAGTGCCGCCGCACGCGCAGGGGCAATTCATTTGCCCCGAGCTGTAAAAACAAAGGGGTCCCCGGGCGGGCGTAGCCCGTTTGGGGCAGCTGCTGTTTAGGTTTAACGTATAATTTTGTGGAGGATAGTCAAATGAATATTGAAAGCATCTGCGGGAGAATTGAAAGGGATCTGAAGTCACTGCACCAGTATACCTCAACTCCGGGCAACGGCACAACCCGCCTGCCCTTTACTCAGGAAATAAAGGCGGCAGGGGAGCATATAAAGCGCATTATGGAAGAGGCCGGATTTGAGGTACATACCGACAATGCGGGGAATATTATCGGGCGCCTGCCCGGTGAAAACAGCTCCTTGCCTGCTATTGCCACAGGCTCCCACATGGACACTGTGCTGTCTGGGGGCAATTTTGACGGGCAATCGGGTCTTATTGTGGGCATCGAGCTTGCCAGAATGGCTGCCGATATGGATGTAAAGCTCAAGCGTGACCTTATTGTCGTCGCCTTTAACGATGAAGAGGGCGTGCGCTTCGGCACGGGCTATTTTGGCTCCCGCTGCATCGCGGGGCAGGTAACTGTGGAGGAGCTTAAGAAAAGCATAGGCCGTGACGGGGTTTCCGCCTATGAGGCTATGAAGGCTTTCGGCCTTGACCCCGACAATATAGCAAGCGCCGCATGGGATATGTCAAAAATTGCGGCTTTTATTGAGATGCACATAGAGCAGGGGCCTGTCCTGCATCAGAAGGGCATAGAGATCGGCCTTGTTGAGTGCATTGTGGGGATGGAGCGCTATGCTATCACCGTCCACGGGCGGCCTGACCACGCGGGGACTACGCCCATGGATATGCGCCATGACGCTATGGAGGCCGCAACAAGGGTGATTTCAAAAATACCCGGCTGGGCGAGAGAGCAAGGGGGCGGCACGGTGGGCACCACCGGGTTTATGACGGTAAAGCCGGGCGGCATGAATATCGTCGCGGAGGAGGTTGTATTTTCTGTTGACGTCCGCTCCGCCGGTGACGACCTTGTGGACAATGTTATTGCCAATATTATGGCTGAGCTTGAAGCCGCCTGCAAGGACACCGACTGCACGTATGAGGTGGATAAAAAGATGGACCTCAACTCGGTTTACCTGTCAAAGGAAATGACGGCTGTACTTGAAAAAAGCTGCCGGAAGCACGGCTTTACAAGCCTGCGCATGAACTCGGGCGCCGGGCATGACGCCGAGATTTTCGGCGAATATATACCTACAGCCATGGTTTTTGTGCCCTCCAAGGATGGGCGCAGTCACTGCGCCGTGGAATCTACCGAATATATCGACATCGCCAAGGCGGCGCTGGTGGTCTTTGATTTGCTGACGGAGCTGCAATAATGGAATATCTCCCGGCGCAGACCATTGTTTCGGGCTACCGACCCGATGGGGATGAGTGGTTTTCCTGCAATTACAACATGAATATCTACAGGGGCTGCTGCCACGGCTGCATTTACTGCGACAGCCGCAGTGAATGCTACCGGGTGGAGCATTTTGACACCGTCCGCGCCAAAGGAGATTCTACTGCCGTAATTGAGCGGGATTTGAAGTCCAAGCGCCGCGCAGGCGTGATATGCACCGGCGCAATGAGCGACCCTTACAACCCTTTTGAGGAAAAACTAAACCTGACAGGGCAGGCCTTAGAGCTGGTGGACAGATACCGCTTCGGCATTGCCATCGCCACCAAAAGCGACCTTATCGCCAGAGATATTCCCGCGCTCAAGCGCATTGCTGCCCATTCTCCCGTTATCTGCAAGCTGACCATAACCTGTGCGGAGGATGAGCTTG
>JAVBSJ010000041.1:0-2987 GCA_031547105.1 Oscillospiraceae bacterium | reverse complement strand
TGCCGCATGGTGCCCGGCGTCCTGGCGGAGGATGTATGCTTTGAGGATGAAAGCCATTTCAGCGGCCTGCTGGAATATCCCCAGTATACAAGGCCGGAGGTCTGGCAGGATATGCGTGTGCCGGAGGTGCTTTTGTCCGGGCACCACGCCAATATAGAAAAATGGCGGCGCAAAACCGCCCTTGAGCTTACAAGGGAGCGGCGCCCCGATATGTTTGAAAAGCTGGAGCTTACCAAGAGCGACAAAAAGCTGCTGGAGGAATAACAGGAGGCAAATACCTATGACGGATTGCGGTTCACAAAGAATAGAGACAAGCAGGCTAGTGCTGCGCAAGGGCAAGCCGGGGGATGAAAAGGTGCTTTTTGAGACCTGCTTTTCCCTGCCGGAGGTCACACAGTACATGCGTTACCCCACACACCGCAGCATTGAGGATACTCACGCCATATTTGCTCAGTGGCGGCAGCGGTGGGATGATATAGATACCTATCACTGGGTGATTGCCCTGAAGGACAGCGATATTGCCATCGGCACTATCGGCGTTATAGGGATTCTAAAAAACGACAGCCGCGGAGAGCTTGGCTATCAGCTGGCAAAAAACCACTGGGGACAGGGCTATATGACAGAGGCGCTTTCGGCGGTTCTCGCTTACATGTTTGAGCAGGCGGGCATCAACCGCATAGAGGCCTATCATTCGGAAAACAACCCCGCCTCAGGCGCTGTAATGCGCTCCTGCGGGATGCTGTATGAGGGTATGGCGCGGGAAAAGTATCACTGCGTCATGGGGTATCAGAACTGCCATATGTACGCAATTTTGAAGAGCGATTACAAGAGGAGATAGGAATGAAAAAACTTCTTGCCATATCGGTGGCACTGTGCGTTTTTTTGACAGGGTGCGCCGGCGTCACACTTAATTTTTCCGGGGTGTCGCCCTTCCGCAATATTCGGGACACGGAGCTTATTTCGGCTCTTAGCCAGAGTATAGCTGACAAAACAGCCCTGCTTGGGATGAATGACTATTCTGTGGGGGTTATTTCCGGCAAGCATGTCAAGTTCTTTTCATCAGGAGATATGGATGAGCATGCCCAGGTAAACATCGGCGAAATGTCGCAGATGTTTGTCGGTATGCTGGTGGGGGATTTTGAAAGCCGCCGCTGGCTTGGCCATGATGAAACAGTCAGCGACTGGTTTTGGAAGGGCGTTAATATCCCGGGCTATGAGGGTGAGCAGTTTAAGGTATGGCAGCTGGCCTGCAATGTGGCGGGGCTTGGCGATATGGACACCAGGGGCAAGGCTTACGCAACTGCCGGCATGCTGTATAATCAGCTTGATGAGGCCGCGCTCTCCTTCGCACCGGGTGAGGGGTATTACCAGTCTGAGCTGGGATATGCCCTGCTTTGCGAGCTGCTTAGGCAGAGCTATAACATCAATGCCAATATGGTAAATCTCATCGGAAACCAGACATACTTCAAAATGGATCTTCAGAACTCTCACATGGAGCGCAAGGATGCCCTGGCGGGATATAACGGCTTTGTCAGCACATCTTATGACCTTATGAAGGTGGTTGGCCAGTGCACCGGCGCTCTTTTGCAGGATGAATGGCTTGGAAAGGCTATTGCCGTCAGCATGACGGAGGTTTGCACTACCGAGGGTGCGCCGCAGAGCATGTCCTTCTATGTTACAGAGCTTAACGGAAACAAGGTGTATTATCGCGCAGGTCAGTCGGAGGACGGGGCAAGCGCCATCGCCTTTTGCCCCGCGCTGGGCACCGGGGTGACCGTTACAAGCCGCGAAAAAGCGGCAGATGTGGCAGCCCTTGCCGTGGAGCTTCTGGCAGAAGTGTATTAAGGGGGAAAGAAAATGAGCATGAGTGGTAAAGAAACAGTGACCCGCATTTATTTTGTGCGCCATGCCCAGTCCCAAAAGGAGTGGGAGGATGGAGAGACTACCCGCCCTCTGACAGAGGAAGGCCTTGCCGACGCCCAAAAGGCTTTTAAGGCCATGGGGGGCGTTCAGCTTGACGTGTTTTTCTCCAGCCCATATAAGAGGGCGGTTGACACGATTAAGCCCCTTGCTGATTTTTGGGACAGTGAAATTATTACTGACCAGCGCCTGCGGGAGCGGGACGGCGGTCGGTTCGGCAGCCTTAAGGAGCATGTTGAGCACAGATGGCTGGACTTCACTTTTGCTGAAGAGGGTGGGGAGTCACTGGGTCATGCGCAGGAGAGGAATATAAACGCCCTGCGGGAAATAGTAAAGAACCACCCAGGGAAAACAGTCTGTGTCGGCACTCACGGCACGGCGCTTTCCACCATTCTCAATTATTTTGACAGCACCTTCGGCTATGACAGCTACCGCGCTATTGCCAATCTCACCCCGTATATAATTCGGCTTGACTTCGAGGGGGAGACCTGTCTGGGCAAGCAGGAGATTTTCTTTGTAGACAAAAGCAAGTAGCTCAAATAAAAGCAGCGCCCTGCGGTATCATCCGCAGGGCGCTTTTGTGAAAATTGCAGCGTCTGTATGAGGGTTCCGGGCTACACCCGTTTATGCTTCTTCGGCAGGCTGTAATAATATATCGCCCCGTACAGCAGCACATAGAAAAACCCGTAGGACACGGAGATATAGGTAAAGAAGGTTTTTATATCCAGCCCGGCGCTTCTGCAGTAGTAATATGCCGCGACGGAGGAAATCAGAAAAGCCGCCTGGAAAACCAGATCCAGGGACTGCTTTTTAACTATTACCAGTGCCTGTGTCAGGGACTGAACAACGAGACGCATACCGTAAAGGGGAGCCAGATATACGGCATACACACCCGACATGCGCCATGCTTCACCAAAAAACAGGGAGAACAGCCAGGGCGAGATCCACATCAGCACTATAACCATGGGGATGGCGATAGCCGTTAAAACACCTGTGGAAATAAGCAGCGCCTTGCGGTAGCCGCCGGTCTGGGTGTATTCATCGGTTGCGTTTTGGAAGAAAAGCAC
>JAVBSJ010000146.1:0-4447 GCA_031547105.1 Oscillospiraceae bacterium | reverse complement strand
ATTTTTAGTCATTAGGCCTTTATTAGACGCTTTGCAAATGAAATCCCATTGTTCAAGTGTTACCTCGCACGGTGGTTCAAAAGCAGTGAAAAATGGGACTGAGCACTCATGGTCAGAGACGCATAGGACGGCTGGTTAGTCAGGGAAAATATTCCCAAAGATTGGGGATTAAAGCACGAACGGCGAAGGTGAAACCTTCGCCGTTCTTTGTATTTATCAGAGCCTTAAGCCGCATTCACCGTACAGGCCGCCGTCAAACTCCTGCGCCTTGACGATCGTTTCGTAGAACCGGTACCCGCCGGAAATGTTGAAGCACCTGTAGCCCAGCTGCGAAAGCATACGGCAGGCAATATAGCTGCGCACAGCGGTCTGGCAGCAAATATAATAACGCTTGCTCTTATCCAGTTTGCCAAGCCGTGCCCTAAGCTCCGGCAGGGGGATAAACTGCGCGCCCTCTATGTGCCCCTTTTCAAACTCCGGAGGATTTCGCACATCGAGGATAACCGCCCCTTCATCCTGCTGAATAGCGGGAATGTCCGTCCAATGAACCTGAGACACCAGGCCCTGACGCAGATTTTCTATAGTAAAGCCGGCCATGTTGACAGGATCCTTGGCAGAGGAAAAGGGCGGGGCATAAGCCAAATCAAGCTGGGTCAGATCCTCGGCCGTCATTCCGCCGTAAATAGCGGTGGCCATAACATCAATACGTTTGTCCACACCGTCAAAGCCGACTATTTGAGCACCCAGTATTTTCCCTGTGTCGGGATCGAAAAGGGTCTTTATGGCCATGTTTTTCGCCCCGGGATAATATGTGGCATGGGAGGGGGAGAAGGTAACCACCTTGTCGTATTTGGCGCCGCTTGCCGCCAGGGTCTTTTCATTGAGGCCGGTGGAAGCCACGGTCATGTCAAACAGCTTCAGCACGGAGGAGCCCAGCGCGCCGGAAAACACAGAGGGTATGCCGCAGATATTGTCGGCGATTATGCGCCCCTGCTTGTTGGCGGGGCCGGCAAGTGCAATTGAAGCCTGCTGCCCCGAGACATGATGGCGCACGAGAACAGCGTCCCCGGCGGCATAAATATCGGGCAGGCTGGTGCGCATATGCTGATCGGTGATGATGGCGCCCCGCGCCCCAAGCTCCATGCCGCAGGCCTTGGCAAGGGAGGTTTCGGGAGAAACACCTATGGAAAGAATGACCATATCGGCGGGCAGAGGGTCGCGTCCTTCAATGCTGACAAGGAGACCGCCGGCTGCACTCTCCTCAAAACCGGTGACGGAGGAGCCGAGGACAAGGGAGACCCCTTGGGAGCGAATATAGGAGTGCACCTCGCAGCACATGTCGTAATCAAGGGGAGGCATGACCTGGGGAAGCCGCTCCACAATGGTGACCTCCATGCCGCGCAGGCGGAGGTTTTCCGCCATTTCAAGGCCGATGAAGCCGCCCCCTACAACGACGGCGGTTTTTGGGGCTTGTTCAGTGACAAAGCGGTTTATGGTAAAGGTGTCCTCCAGAGAGCGGAGAGTGAATATTTTTTCGTTTTCAATGCCGGGCAGAGGGGGGATAACCGGCTTTGCCCCCGGGCAGAGTATGAGCCTGTCATAGCTTTCCGTATACTCTTTGCCTGTGTCAAGGCTTTTGACGGCAAGTGTTTTGCAAGCGGGGTCAATGGATGTGACCTCGTTTTTCACACGCACGTCGATATTGAACCGCGCCTTGAAGCTCTCGGGTGTTTGCAGGGTCAGCAGTTTTTCGTTTTGTATTTCACCGCCGATGTAGTAGGGCATACCGCAGTTGGCGTAGGAAACATACCCGCTGCGCTCAAAAATCACTATCTCGGCCTGCTCATCCAAACGGCGAAGCCTTGCCGCAGCGGTTGCACCGCCGGCAACACCGCCAATAATCAATAATCTCATTGTAGCCCCTCCTTTATTTGCACTTAAATGCTACATGAAATCACAGCCCCTGTCAATCGCCCGCAGCGGATTTGAAGGGAATAAAACAAAGCCAGCCGCCCCGGCTTTGCGGGACGGCTGCGTTCAGGCTATTCGCCTTTGTTGGCCTTGGCTGTGACGTTTGAGCAGGTGATCTTACATACCGTTGTGCGCTCTATATTTTTGTCGTATGTAAAACCCTCCATGCCGGTTTGGTGCTTCATAATGGCGTCCAGAGCGCGCACCTTGCTGCCGTAATCTTCAAGAATCTCCACTACGCCGTCAGCCATGACGCTGGCGTAGCGGGCGCTGTAGGTGCAGCCCTCCAGCTCGTTCCCGTACGCGCTGCCGTCAAAATCGACTTCAAAAAACACGTTGGGAGTCTTTTTTATTATCTCCAGCTTTCTTCCCGCGCCTGCACAGTGAAAGTACACAGTCAGTGCCCCGTTGTCGTACTCAAAGCCGTGGTTAAGGGGCACCACATAGGGCTTGCCGTCATCCACCATGCCTATGCGGCATATTTTGCAGCTGTTCAGTATATCCCGGATTTCCTCGTGCGCGGTGACTTGTCTGTCCGATCGTCTCATATATAGCCCTCCTACTTAAAATAAATATCTCGGTAATACTCGATTTCGGCGGAGATTATCTCGTCAAGCGCCCTCATGCCCAGGATTTCCACAGGAGCCTTGTCATCTGTCAGAATTAGTCCGCCGGGGATGTGGGGAGTGAGCGCGTCGGCGCAGGCGCTTGCCGCTGTTTTAAGGTCGCCTGCTGAAAGCGCAAGCAGGCCATCCTCCAAAGCGGCTTTGGGATCGATACCCTTGCCCGCAAAAACCTCACAATTGGTGGAGTAGGCCACCTGCGCCATGTAAATATCGCCGAATACACCGGCAATGGTGTCGCACAGATAATCGTTTATAGAGCCTTTCTCAGTTGAACGCATGTTCATGTTGACCACCATAATTCCGCCGTCGTTGAGGCGGTCATAAACGGCGGTAAAAAACTCCGTCGTCGACATCTGGAAGGGGATGGTTATATCCTGATAGGCGTCCACCATAATCACATCGTAGGTGCCGCTTGTGCGCAGAAAAGCCCGCCCGTCGCCGATTACCGTCTCCACTGCTTCGGGCAGGCGGAAGTATTCCGTGGCCAGAGCGGCGATTTTATCGTCAATCTCAACGCCGGTTATGCGGGTACTGCTAAAGTACCGGGCGCACTGGGTGGCGAAGGTGCCGGTGCCGAGACCGAGAATAAGAATATCGCCCCCTTTATTGCCCCCGAATCCGGCCATGACAGGGGCGGCAAGGGCATAGTCGTAGTACATGCCGGTCAGCCCTTCCTGCTTTTGCATTATGGACTGAACGCCGAAAAGGACGTTTGTAGAAAGGATGACGCTTTCTTCCGTTTCGTTTACCTGAAGGTAATTATAAATAGATTCACCCTCATAAATAACGCCGTCATTCCAAAAGGCAAAGGAGTAGCTGGGCGAAAGCAGGGCGCAGGCGACAATGACGGCCGAAACAGCGGCGCTTTTGCCGCGGTTTCCACCTGCGGAGACAAAATAAATCACCGACAGCGCAGCCAGTATGCCGGAGAATATGGCAAAGGTAGCCGCCGTACCCACCGCCGGTATGGTTATAAAGGTGGGGACAAAGGTGCCGATTATGCTGCCGATGGTGTTAAGCGCCCCCAGCTCGCCCACCGTTTTGCCGGTGCTGTCAAGGCTGCTTACGGTGTACTTGACAAGGGAGGGGGTGACGGTGCCCAAAAGCATAAGAGGAAAAACGAAAATCAAAAAGCAGGAGGTGAAGGCGGCCACCGGCAAAAAGTTTGTGCTTAAAAATGTTGCCAGACCCAAAGACACTCCGCCAATAACATACTTGCCCGCAAAGGGAATAAGGGCTGTCCATAAAGCGCACAGCAGCAGGCGGCTGTACAGGCGGGAGGGGTCGGGGTTCTTGTCGGACAGCCTGCCTCCCCAGATATTGCCGCAGGCCATGGCGATCATAATGGTTCCGATGATTATTGTCCACACTATTTGGGATGAGCTGAAATAAGGCGCCAGCAGGCGGCTTGCCCCAAGCTCGATAGCCATGACGGACATTCCGGCAAAAAACTCCGTGGCGTAGAGAAAGTACTTGTTTCTGAGTATTTTTGGACCTTTCATTGCTTCTCCTTTTGACTTGCTGCCATTTCCTCCGCCATTTGCGCCAGGGCGGCAGGGGAGCCGGGTGAAGGCTCCGCAAAGCGGTTGCGTTTAAATATTCGCACAAAAATCGGATACAGGACAATGGATACAACACCCCCGGCAAAGCCGTTGTTATACAGGTTTACGCCCGAATAGCCAAGGCCGGCATGCAGCACCACGGAGGAATGGACAAAGCCCGCAATAATGCCGGCGACCGGGCCGAAGCTTCCGGCAATGGGGGCAAGGGTGGTTCCGAACAAGGCGGCCAGCTGGGCGGAAGGCGCTGTGGGCGACCACTGCTTTGTTACGCCGCCAAGCCCGACGCCT
>JAVBSJ010000006.1:0-5622 GCA_031547105.1 Oscillospiraceae bacterium | reverse complement strand
TCATCCTGCTCTATGCAGCTGTACGGCACAATCAGGCACTGCTTTGCACTGCCCAGATTTAGCTTGACCTCAGCGCTGTAGCCGGGGCGCAGCAGTCCCTGGGTGTTTTCTATGCCGATAATCACAGTGGTTTTGACCTCGCTTGACTGAGAAATCAAGCCGGCTGTTTTTGCATAAGGGGTGATGAGCTGCAAGGTGCCCTTGAAGGTTTTTGCGCTCAAAGAAGAGACAATGACGCTGCAGGGCATACTTTCAGACAGCTTTGATACCAACCGCTCACTGGTTTCGGTCTTGACGGCTAATTTGTTCATATCCGATACCGCAATGCATGGAAGCACGCCGGAGGTTACCTCCCCAATCTTGCTGTAAACCTCCATCACAAGGCCGTCAATTGGGCTGCTAATAGTGTAAACCGCCTCATTACCGGCTTCATACAGGCCTGCGGCAGAAACCTTGTCGAGTATGCCCAGCTCCCCTTCCCTAACGCTGTCGGTAATTTTTTTAATATCGCTGTACATGGCCATTGCCGCCATGGCAGAGTCCATAAGCTCGAGCCGCATCAGCGGCTGGCCGGCTTTTACCCAATCCCCCGGCTTTACCATAATGTCAGCAATACGGGAGGAGGGTCTGCCAAAAAGCTCTTCCCTGCCCTGCTCCACCACAGTTCCGCGCATAACCAGGCTGTCAACTATCTGCATGGTCTTTGGTATGCTGAGTGCGACAGCGGGCATATCCTTGAGTTCTTTATAAGGGCTGAAAATGTACATTACGGCAATTGCCGCGGCAGTTACACAAATAACGGCAGTTTTTTTCATCTGTCCACCTCCCGAAAGCTCATAATAGTATGAACAGAAAGTGGATAAAAAATGCCTTGAAGCAGAAGTTACTTCAAGGCAAAAATTATAAACAATGCTTGATGGCGTCTTTGATGCTGCTTATGGGGATCAGCGTCATACCGGGAGGGGCTTTCAGCCCCTTCATGCAGCTTTCAGGCAGCATACAGCGGGAAAATCCCAGCCTGGCCAGCTCACTGATTCTCAGCGCGGCGCCGGAAACCGCCCGAACCTCGCCCGCAAGCCCTACTTCACCGAACATTGCCAAATCACCGGCAATGGGCTTGTCCAGATAGCTTGATGCAATGGCACAAATGACGCCGAGGTCAACAGCAGGCTCATCCAAATTGATGCCGCCCACAACGTTAATATAAGCGTCGTAGGAGCCGAGCATAAACCCGACACGCTTCTCCAGTATTGCCAAGAGGAGCACGGCGCGGTTATAGTCAATACCTGCGGCGGTTCGCCTTGCGGCGCCGTAAACCGACTTTGTAACAAGCCCCTGTATTTCGGAAAGTATCGGCCTTGTTCCCTCCAGCGTGGCGACGACGCTGCTGCCGCTTACCCCGGCAGGGCGGCCGGACAGTAAAGCCTCGGAGGGGTTAAGGACATCCAGAAGCCCTGATGCAGTCATTTCGAACATTCCGATCTCATTGGTAGAGCCGAAACGGTTTTTAACTGCCCGCAGCATACGATAGGAGCTGTGCCGCTCCCCCTCAAAATTAAGTACGGCATCGACCATATGCTCCAGCACCTTTGGACCGGCAATATTGCCGTCTTTATTGACATGACCCACTAAAATTATAGACACAGTATTGCTTTTGGCGTACTGCATGAGGGTCATTGTGCATTCCCTGACCTGGGTTACGCTTCCTGTTGTCGACTGTACGTTGGGATCATATATAGTCTGTATCGAATCTATGAAAATAAACTCAGGCGACAGGCGCTGCGCCTCTGAAATAATATAATCAAGCTCGGTTTCCGGAAGTATGTAAAGGTTGTCCGGTGAAACATTTAGCCTGTCCGCCCTCATTTTAATCTGAGACAGCGATTCCTCACCCGTCACGTAAAGCACAGTGCTTTGCCGGCAAAGGGCGCGGCAGGCCTGAAGAATCAGCGTTGATTTCCCTATTCCCGGCTCTCCCGACAGCAAAACAAGGGAACCGTTGACGATTCCCCCGCCGAGCACCCTGTCAAGCTCGGGAATATTTGTTTTCGTGCGCATTTCAGCAGATGAGGATATTGCATTTATTTTTGAAGGCTGCGCCCTTGCGGGGGCAGAATGGCTAGCTGCGCGGGCATTTTTAGGCTCCGGCTGCACCTTCATTTCCGCCATGGTATTCCATGCGCCGCAGGAGGGACATTTGCCGGACCATTTTGGGGCATCGTACCCGCATTCAGAGCAGAGATAAACAGTTTTACTTTTGGGCGGCATTATTTTCACTCACTTCCAGATATTCCAGATAGCCTATTGAAATGGCAATTGCAATGCGGCTTTGATAAGAATCCTGTTGCAGCTTTATACATTCTTCCTCATTTGAAAGGAAGCCGCATTCGATAGTAACAGCCGGAGACTGAATGCTTTTCATAAGAAAAACCCCGCCGGGGGACATTTTGGCACGGCGGTCATTTTCCGGGTCCAGTGTCCGGCGCATGGATTTTTGAAGCAGCTCGGCAAGCGTTTGCGACATGTCATTATTGGGAGAATAAAAAACCTGCGCACCGCTGTACTTCGACTGTGTAAAAAAATTAAGATGAATGCTTAAAAAATCACAGTTGGGGTATTCTCGGGCAATAGCCAGGCGCCCGTTAAGGTCTGCCTGCTTGTTTGAGCGTATGGCGGCATCGGGATTATACCCCAGTGATGTCTCATCAGCGCGGGTCAAGGCTGTGGGGATGCCCAGAAAATTAAGCAGGCAATGGGTTTTCAGGCTTATTGCAAGGCATATTGGAGCCTCGGTAACTCCGTTTCGAGATGAAGCCCCTCCGTCCTCCCCGCCGTGTCCGGCATCAATAATGGCATAATACACCATTTTATCGGTTGCGAAAGAGGTAACACCAGCATTTCTGCCCATGCACTTTACAAAAATAATTATACTAAATACCGCGGCAAAAGTCAAAATTAAGCAGCAGGATGCTGTTTTCAAATTGATTACATAAGTCTTCATATGCTTATCTTGCGTTTATGATAATATTGGCAAGCAGGATCCCTGCAAAGACCGCAAGGGGCATAAACGGATTTGCAGAAAAGGAAAACGGATTTTGAAACATTAAAGCACCAAGCAAAAGAAGAAGTGACATCATCGTGACAAAAGCGGCGGCGGTATACAGCAGCATTTTCCCTTTTTTGCGCATGATAAGGCCGCAGGCTACGCCGCCCATAAAGCCGGATATACATGCGTACAGCACCAAAAAGCGTTCAGGCAGAACCTCATAAACCACAAGCAGGGCAAACACCATACAGGCAGCGGCCAAAGCAGCTATACCGAAAAAAGAACTGATGAGAACACGCTTCAATGTAGTGACATTGATTTTTTCGTTTTCTGATAACTTTTGCATAATAAAACCTCCTGCAAACACATCCTTGTAGGGATATATATGCAAGAGGCTGTCTTATTAAGTACAGGAATATGGAAAAGCCTATTCGGCCTTGTCGCCGTTTTCGGATTCGGCAGCGTATCTTGTGCGGATGCCCCACTTTTTGATGACCAGCTTAATTCTGTCTGCGCCGGTTTCAAAGGTAACCTCATCATCCTTGATGCTGAGAACGCGGCCGGTAAATCCGCCTATTGTGTCGATGGTGTCTCCGACGGAAAGGCTGTTGCGCAAAATACGGGCGGCCTTTTCTTGTTTCTTCTGGGGTCTGTATACCATAAAATAAAACAGAATACCCATGACTGCAAGCCATAGTATGACAGTTGTCGGGTCAAACGGCATTGTAAAGCCTCCTTAAATGGTGATATTGCAATTATAAACAATAATTAACGGAATTACAACAGAAATCATATTCTTTGTGAAAAAACTTGCGTTTTTTCACGGCGGAAGGAATCAAAACGATCCTCCGCGATGGCGGCGCGTATATCCGCCATCAGCTTGTTATAGAAATAGAGATTGTGCATTACAAGCAGGCGCATTCCAAGCATTTCCCCCGCCTTCAGCAGGTGCCGGATATACGCGCGGGAGAATCTGCGGCAGGCGGGGCAATCGCAGTTTTCATCCAGCGGCGCAGAGTCGGATATATATTTGGCATTGTTTATATTTATAATGCCCTTTGAGGTGAACACATGTCCGTGGCGGGCGTTTCGGGCCGGCATAACGCAGTCAAAGAAGTCAATTCCCCTGGCTACGGCCTCAATAATATTTTCCGGGGTTCCCACCCCCATCAGATACCGCGGCTTGTTCTTTGGCATATGAGGCGCGACCGCATCTATCATCTCGTACATGACCTCTGCCGGTTCTCCTACGGAAAGCCCGCCGATAGAGTATCCCGGCAGATCCAGCTCGGCAATCATCTTCATATGCCGCTCCCGCAGGGCAGCATACGTGCCCCCTTGATTTATGCCCCAAAGAACCTGCTGTGGGTTTACAGTATCTTCCCTGCTTTTCAGCTGCTGCATGGCCTCATCACAGCGCTTAAGCCAACGGTAGGTGCGGTTTATAGAAGCCTCAACATACTCATAAGGGGCGGGATTTTCAACGCATTCATCAAAGGCCATGGCAATGTCCGAGCCCAGCGCCCACTGTATTTTCATGCTTTCCTCAGGTCCCATAAACAGGCGGTGCCCGTCAGTATGGGCGTTAAAGGTAACTCCCTCTTCCTTTATGTTGCGAAGCTTGGCGAGGGAGAAAACCTGAAATCCACCGCTGTCGGTTAAAATAGGCCCATCCCACGTGGTAAAGCTGTGCAGTCCGCCTAAGGAGTGAATAGTTTCCTCACCCGGGCGCAAATGCAGATGATATGTGTTGCACAGAAGAACCTGAGCACCGACAGTGCTTAGGTCTTCAGCACTAAGCGCGCCTTTAATTGCCCCCTGCGTACCTACATTCATAAAAACAGGGGTTTGTATCTCTCCATGTGTTGTGGTGTAGGTTCCTAAACGGGCTCCGCCTTGCTGCTTTTTAAGCTCAAACATTTATTTCACTGTCCTCCACGGTGCGGTCGGGCTCAGGCAGATTGGACAAAGCCGCGCCCTGCACACTTCTAAGGGTATTTTGTATTTTTCTCGTGCGCACCCCCACAAGCTTGTCCAGCTCATCATTGGCCTGCGCAAGCCGCTTTTGCGTATTCTCAAGCACCGTTCCAAAGGTGTCAAACTCAGCCTTGACGGTGCTTAATATATCCCATACCTCTCCGGAGCGCTTCTGGATCGCCAGTGTGCGGAAGCCCATTTGCAGGCTGTTAAGCAGCGCCCCCATGGTGGTGGGGCCGGCTAAGTTCACCTTATATTCCCGTTGCAGTGTTTCTATCATGCCCAGGCGGATAAGCTCGGCATAAAGCCCCTCTGTAGGCAGGAACATTATGGCAAAATCGGTAGTGGCAGGCGGCGAGATATATTTATCATGTATGTCCTTGGCAAAACGGCGCACCCGGTCTCTAAGCTGTTTTGACGCCCCCTCCACCTGTGCGGGGTCGGCCGTTTCATATGCGTCAATAAGCTGCGTGTAGGCATCCTGGGGAAACTTGGCGTCAATGGGCAGCCACACGCTGTTGCCGTTTTCACCGGGCAGCTTGATGGCATATTCAACGATGGACTGCTCCCCTTTTTTGGTCATGACATTTGCCTCATAC
>JAVBSJ010000046.1:0-13063 GCA_031547105.1 Oscillospiraceae bacterium | reverse complement strand
ATGGAAGCTGCTGGATCCCACCTTCGCCTCCGGTGGCAAGTCCTCCGAGTCCATTATGAAATATATTGGTGACGGCACCAATTATCAGGCAAAGTACTTGTATTAAGCCTACGCAAAATAAAATAGAGGGGGCCATAATTGTATAATTATGGCCCCTGTTTTTTCGAGGGTGATATGGCAAAAAAAGACATGAAAAAGAGTACCCTTTCAGCGCTGTGCGGTGAACTGGGCTTGCTGCTTAAAACCGGCATGACCCCCTATGATGCCCTCTCCGTGGTGGCTGACGGCAGCGACGGGGAAGAGCGGGCGCTTTGCACCCGGCTGATGGCAAGCCTTGAAACAGGCACGCCCTTTTGGCAGTGTCTGGAGGAGGCCGGAAGCTTTCCCTCCCATATGGTGGAGATGGTCCGCACCGGTGAGCAAACGGGAAACACGGAAAGGGTCTTTCTTTCCCTCGCCTCCTTTTATGACCGGGAAGCCCGAAACGCAAGCGCCATCCGCAGTGCGGTCGTGTACCCCGCGGTCATTTTCCTGCTGCTTATGGCGGTGCAGGGGGTGCTTATCATCAAGGTTTTGCCGGTCTTTTCCACAGTGTTTACCCAGCTTGGGGCGGTGATGCCCCCGCTCGCAAGAGCATTTTTGGGCATAGGCACGTGGATGGTCAGCAACAAATGGCTGGTGCTGCTTGCTATGGCAGCCTTTGCCGGCGGACTGGGGTGGGTGATCACCCACTCTGAGGGGTTTGCGCGCTTTTGGGCAAACAGCACCCGCGCCGGGCAGAAGCAGGAGCTTGCCGCCTTTGCCTCGGCTCTTGCAATGGGCATAAACAGCGGAATGGACACCGATGCCTCTCTTGAAGCCGCCCGCAGGCTTGTCACCCTGCGGGGGACAAAGGATAAAATCGCGGCTGCGGCCTCCTTTATGTCCGAAGGGGAGGGCTTTGCGCAGGCCTTATCAAAAGCTGCTGTTTTTGAACAGGGCTATTGCCGCATGCTGGACATCGGGATCAAAACCGGCAACGCCGACAGCGTCATGGCCGATATTGCCGCCCGCCTTGAGGAGGATGCCGGAAATGCCCTGTCCCGGGCCACCGGCGCGGTGGAGCCGGCGCTTGTCGTGCTTATGTCGGTGATGACGGGGGTTTTGCTTATGTCGGTCATGCTGCCCCTCAGCGGCATTATGTCCAGCATAGGGTAGGCCATGGCTATGAAGAAAAATTATGTAAGCAGCGGGCTGCGGGGTTATCTTTTTACGATAGCCCTCTTTGCCGTTTGTCTGGCTTTTGTCTGGAGCCAGGTGGGAAGGGCGGAAATGATTCAGGCGGAGGAGGGCGCCCGCCTTGCAAGGGAGAGCCTTTACAAGGCGGTGATGACCTGCTACGCCATCGAGGGCAGTTACCCTCCCAGCTACGAATACATAAAGGAAAATTACGGTACGGGCATCGATGAGGACCGGTATAAGGTGGAGTATTTTATTTTCGCCTCCAACATCATGCCCGATATAACCATTTTGGAGATACAGTGATGGGGGAAAAACGGGGAGATTTATCCATAATAAGCACTGCGGCGGCGCTTTTGCTGTTTTGCTGCTTTGTGGTGGGGCTGATGTTCTGCATAACGGCGGGGGCGGCCGGATATAAGCGCATGGGGAGCGCAATGGAGGCGCAGTATAACGAGCGCACCTGCCTTGATTACATTGTGGCAAAGGCCCGCAACGGTGACCGCAACGGCAGCCCTTATATTGGGGAGCTTGCAGGCGTTCCGGCTCTTGTGCTGGAGGAAGAAGTGGCTGGCGAAGTTTACCTAACCATGATATACTATTATGAAGGCTATATTATGGAGCTTTATACAGCCGCCGACAGCGGCCTTACAGCCGCAGACGGCCTTACCGTCATTCCGGCTGAGGGGCTGGAGCTTTCCGCCGACAACAACCTTATCTCCATAACCTGCAGGGTGGACGGGCGAAGCGCCTCGGCCTCCGTCTGGCGTATGAGTGAAAGGGCAGGTGAGTGAGTTGAAGCAAAGCAAAGCCAGCCTTTTTCTTATAGAAGCGGCGATAATGACCCTTGTTTTCGCAATTTCGGCCGCCGTTTGCCTGCAAATGTTTGCCGAAGCGGAGGCTTTGTCCCGGGACAGCCGGAACCTGTCCAACGCCCAGACGCTTATCACCACCGCCTGCAGCAGCTACAAGGCCTTTCTTGGAGATCTGCCTGAGGTCGCCGGTGTGCTTAACGGGCATGTTGCCGGGGACGGCAGCGTCACCGTCTTTTATTCGGAGGGGCTGCAGCCCCAGGCGGAGGAGGGTTCATACCTCCTTAAGCTGGTGCCCAATGGTGAAAGCTGTCTCGTGTCTGTCTACGCAGGCAGCGGGGAGGAGCCGGTGCTTTCGGTGGAAACAATGACGGTGGGTCAGTATGGGCAATAAACGTCAGGGGGGCATCACCCCCGGGATTACATCTCTGGCGGTCATATTGATGGTGCTGTGCATGACGGTCTTTGCCGCCTTAAGCTACATCACCGCCAAGGGTGAGCATAATCTGGCAATCAAATCGGCCGCCGCAATGCGGGAGTATTACACAAATGACCTGGCCTGCGCCAAGGCGGCGCAGCAGATTTTGGACGCATACGGGCAGGGTCTTGCCCCAAGGGAGATAGCGCAGCAGTGGGAGCTGGAATATTCCGAGACCCCATATGGAGAGGACATCGCTTTTTACTCGGCTGCGGGGGACGGGCAGAGACTGGACGTCACTATACATTTTGCCGGAGGAAGCACCCTTATCACCCGCTGGCAGCAGGTGCGTACCGGCGAGTGGGAGCCGGATGATTCCCTTAATGTCTGGGACGGGGAATAAGAGCTGATTTTTATATTTTTACATAAAGAAGGTACCATATGATAACCTTGATGACGCTTCTGGGGAAGGCGAAGGAGGCAGGCGCCTCCGACATTTTCATCGTGTCCGGCCAACCGCTGTCTTATAAGGCGCAGGGGACTCTTTTCACAATCGATGATGAAAAGGTCATGCCCGAAACCGCCCAGAGAATAATCGAAGAGGCGTATGCCCTGGCAGGGAGGTCGATGGATGCCCTGGTCGGGCGGGGGGATGACGACTTTGCCGCATCGGTCAGCGCTCTTGCCCGCCTGCGCATCAATGCCTACCGGCAAAGGGGCTCCTACGCCGCGGTCATCCGCCTTATCAATTACGGCATGCCGGATTATCAGCAAATGGGCATTCCGGAGGGGGTCATGGATGTGGCCCGCAACACCAAGGGGCTTGTGCTCGTCACCGGCCCCGCCGGAAACGGAAAGTCAACAACGCTGGCCTGTATTATTGACAGAATAAACCAAACCCGCAGCGGTCATATCATCACCGTTGAGGAGCCTATAGAGTTTCTGTACCGCAATAAGCGCAGCATTGTCTCCCAGCGGGAGGTCATGCTGGATACATCGGATTATGTCACGGCCCTCAGGGCCAGCCTGCGTCAGGCGCCCGACGTTATCCTCGTGGGGGAAATGCGGGATTACGAGACGACAAGAACAGCCATGACGGCGGCGGAGACGGGGCATCTGGTCATCTCCACCCTGCACACCCTGGGCGCAAGCAATTCGGTGGACAGGATCATCGACCTTTATCCCTATAATCAGCAGTATCAGATCCGCACGCAGCTTGCCATGGTTCTGCGCTCGGTCATTTCACAGCAGCTTGTACAGACGGCTGACGGTGGAATGGCGCCGGCGTTTGAGATTATGCACGTCAACAACGCCATCCGCACCATGATACGGGAGTCGAAGGTACACCAAATCGATTCTGCCATAGCCATGGGCGCGAATGAAGGGATGGTCGGCATGGACGCCAGCCTGCTGGATCTTTACAAGCGCAAGGTCATCACAGCTGATACCGCCCTGCGCCACGCCACCAACTACGAACAAATGCAGAAGCGCCTTGGATAAGCGCGTAAAATAATACTATGAATAACAAACTGCGCATTGCCCTGATGATTTTGCTGGGCGGGATATTTCTTTTCTCAGGGTACAAGTTGATTGCCACATATCTTGAATACAAACAGGGGGACGAGCTTTACGACTCCGCTATAGAGGAGTTTGTGATAGAGCCGCCTGAGACGCCGCCTGACTCTCCGCCTGCGGAGCCCGACCCGGACACCGGCACGGAAAATCCCCCTGCCGGCACAGATAATCCGGGGCAGGATGGTCAGCCGCAGCCCCCGAAAAAGCCGCCGGCCGAGACGCTTAAAATGGATTTTCCCCGGCTGGCTGAAATCAACCCCGACATTGTCGGCTGGATAAAGATTGAGGGCACCAGGATCAATTACCCCCTCCTCAAGGGGGAGGATAACGATTATTATCTGAAGCGCGCCTATAACAAGACCTCCAGCAGGCTGGGCAGTATTTTCATGGACTACCGCTGCGCCGCCGATTTTTCCGACAGGCATACCATAATCTACGGCCACAACATGAAAAACGGGGCAATGTTTTCCGGCCTGCTTAAGTACGCCTCTCAAAGCTATTACGACGCCAACCGGTATTTTTATATTTACACGGCGGAGGGGTATTTGAAGTACGAGATATTCTCTGTATACCGGGGCATGTCGGATGATATGTCCATGCGGATTTCTTTCTCAAGCTTTGAGATATACGACCAATATGTCAGGGATCTCACGGCAGCCACAGAGATTGCCACCAATACCTTTCCCACGGGGAGTGACAGGGTGGTCAGCCTTGTGACCTGTGCCGAAAGCGCAAATGACCCCGCGCGGTATTTTATCCACGGCAGACTGGTGGAGGATACCCGCAAGGCGGAGGGGGAAACCCCTGACGGCAGCGGGCAGGAAGCGCCCGAGCCTGACGGAGGAGAGCAGGCACCGCCCCGGTAACGGGCAGCGGGAGCAGGCAGACAAACAAAAGCCCTGAGCCAACATGAAATTAAGCCCCCTCTTATTTGAAGAGGGGGCTTTGCTGTGCAGGAGGAAAACTGGGCGGGAAGAAAGCCTAGAACAGCTTGCTTTCGGGGGTAAGAGGCTGAACGCTGTATTTCAGTGACACCTTGCCTTTGCCGTTGCCGGAGGTGAAGGCGCGGTAAATGCGCTGCATTACCATTACCGCATTCTCATAAGAGGTGGAGGGCAGCAAAATCAGCAGCTGAGCGGGGCTGTAGCGGGTGAATACGTCGCCCCGCCGAAGGGACTGCTGAACGCATTCGCGCACGCGGGGCAAAACGCGGTTGATTTGCTTCTGGGGAAGGCCGTCCCCCTGCTTGTCGGTGAGGGTCAGCAGGCACAGGTGGATAGAATCACCTGACCGGGCGGCGGAACGCATGTTGAGCAGATATATATCCTTGAATATAGGGTATTCACAATAAAAAGCGCCATTGTCCGCCTCAGCAGCGGCCAGACTGACCTTTATTGTGCCCAAATCGGCCTGGGCAGAGTTGGTGACAGCGATAATTTCCTTGTAAAGGCTTACAAGGCGTTCGCTTGGCTTGATGCCGTAATAGCTGAAGAACATCTCGGTTACAAAATCATAATGCTTCAGGGCCTGCTGCTGCTCGCCCGCCCTGAAAAGGGAGAGCATTTGCCAATAATGAAGATTTTCGTCATAAGGGTCTATAGCAAGGGCCTTACGGCACAGGGTGATAATGTCTGAATGCCGGTTTTGCGCAGCAAGAAGCTCTATCGCCTTTTCCACCGCCTGGACATATTTGGAATGATAATAGGTGGAAAGGGGGATAACCCATGTTTCAAAGGCCGACTGGGGCAAAAAGTCACCCTTGTAAATATCAATGGCCGCCATAAGCAGGGCAAGGCAATCGTCGCTGCTTGCCGCCAGAGCCGCCTGCTTCAGCTTGTCCTCAAAAACCTCAGTGTCGACGACCAAATCAAGGTCGCCGTTAAGCAAATATGTACCGCGGGAATAAATTATGATCTCCTTGCCGTTCCCAAAGCCCAAGGCTTCCACAAGAGTGCGCACCCTGTAAAGCAGGGTTTTCAGTGTGTTGGCGGGATTGGAAATTTCATCATCGGGCCACAATAGCTCGATCAGATCTCCTTGAGAAATACTGCGTCCCCGAAAAGCCACAAGATATTCCAGCACCGACCAAAGCTTTTTGGAACGGCTGCTGCTGTCGTTGATAGTTTTTCCGTCGTAGGAGATGGAAAACTCGCCCAGCATGTTTATCAATAAAGGTTTCAAGCCGCCACCACCTTCAGGTTTTTTGGCAAATGAGATGAGAACAAAATAATTTATGTCTAAATTATACATTAATCGGGGAGAAAAAAGCAATAAACTTGTGGGTTAAAATTCAATTTGCTGGCTTTTTAACGGTTTTTTCGGATAATATTTATCGGTTTTATGCAAAACCGTGCAAGAATGTGGGGGTTTATACAAAACGGACGCCGGAAATATCGCCCGCTAAAAGGCAAAATAAGGAAGCCCGTGCTTGTCAAGCAAAATGGCAATATTTGTGTTCGGCAACATATCCAAACAATTTATACCTTTTATGCCCCTCATCTTGGCGCCGCTGATATTGCTTTTTTGCTAAAAACAAAATACAATATAAATAATAATTAACAGGAGGGAAAAATGCTGATCTTAACAGTAAACCCGGGGGCAACTTCAACAAAAATTGCGATTTTTTCCGATGAGGATGAAATCTTCCGCACCAACATAGAGCATACCGAAGAAGAGCTGGCTTCCTTTGATACCATTATGGGTCAGCTTGATTTCCGCTTGGGGTATATAAACAGCGCGCTTTCGGCGGGAGGCTTTGAAGGAAAGACCTTTGACGCCGTTTGCGGCAGGGGAGGCCTGCTCCGCCATGTGCCCTCCGGCACATACCGTGTCAGCGAAAAGGTGCTGCAGGACGTCCAAAACCCTCCTTATGGCGAGCACGCCTCTAATTTAGGGGCGGTTTTGGCAAAAAAGCTTGCCGATGCAAGCGGCTGCCCGGCTTTTTTCGTCGACCCCGTATCGGTTGACGAGCTTGCGCCCGTCGCCCGGGTGTCGGGCTTCAAGGGCATGGAGAGGGAGAGCTTTTTCCACGCCCTGAACCAGAAGAGTATGGCGAGAAAGGCCGCCCGGGAGCTGGGGGCAAAATACGAGGAGCTCAATCTCATTGTCTGCCATCTGGGGGGAGGGGTTTCGGTTGCCGCCCACAAAAAGGGGCAGGTGGTCGATGTCTATAACGTCAAGGATGAGGGCGCCTTCGGCATGGACAGGGGGGGAGGCCTGCCTGTCAATGCGGTGATAAACCTTTGTTTTTCGGGCTTGAGCAAAAAAGAGGTCAAAAAAATGCTGGGCAGCGAGGCGGGTATGTTTTCCTACCTGGGCACCCGCGATTTCCGCCATGTGGAGGAGCTGGCCTTCGCCAAGGGTGACGAATACGCCCGCCTGCTCTTTGACGCCTTTGCATACCAGATCGCCAAAGATTCGGGCGCAATGGCCGCCGTCCTTGCCTTTGATGTGGACGCAATTGTGCTGACAGGCGGCATGGCCAACTCAAAACGCCTGTGCGCCGCGTTAGAGGGGCACCTCGGCAAGCTGGCGAAAATAATTGTTCTGCCGGGTGAGGAAGAAATGCGTTCACTTGCGGAGGGCGCTATGCGCGTGTTCGCGGGCGAAGAAGTAAAGGAGTATTAAGCCTCGCGCTGAGAGAATAAATAAGATAGCCTGCTTATCATTTCGCCGGAGATGAGAGGTAAGCAGCCCGTAAATCCACTCACATCTCCGGAGAAATGGCAGGCTATTTCCATGCTCGATACCATCCAAAAAATAATTGACCATGCCCGCAATAACCCAAGCAAAACCATTGCTGTGGCGGGCGCCCACGATCTGAACGTCCTCATCGCCATAAAGGAAGCGGCGTCGCTGGGTCTTGCAGAGGCCACGCTGGTGGGAAAAGCCGAGGAAATAGAGGGGCTTTTGCGCCAGCTGGGCGAGGAGCCTGCCGCCTACCGCATACTGGATGCCCAAACCGATGAGGAGGCCGCCGCTATCGCCGTTGGCGAGGTTCGGGAGGGGCGCGCCTCCACCCTGATGAAGGGGCTTATGCAGACGGGCGACCTTATGCGCGCCGTTCTCAACAAGGAAAAGGGTATCAGGGGCGAGGGGCTGATGAGCCACATCATGCTTTATGAGCCTAAGGATTTTGACCGCTGCCTGTATATAACCGACGGCGGGATGATGACCTTCCCCGATCTGGAGCAAAAGGCGGGCATATTGGAAAACGCCGCCATCGCCCTTAAAAAGCTGGGCTACGGGCGTATCAATGCCGCCTGCGTCTGCGCAAGCGAAAGCGTCAGCCCCAAAATACAGTCCACCCTTGACGCAGAAGCCCTTGCCAATATGACAGACAAAGGGGATAAATATGATATGAAGGTCTTTGGCCCTGTGGGGCTTGACCTTGCCATCTCACAGGCCGCCTGTGAGGAAAAGGGATATACAGCCGAAGGGGGCGGCCTTGCGGATATTTTGCTGGTGCCCACATATGAGGTGGGCAACGCAATGGGCAAGGCGCTGACCTATTTTGCCCACGCAGGGTCTGCCGGGGTTATTGCAGGCGCCGGCGCCCCTATAGTTCTGGTGTCCCGGGCAGACAAGCCGGAGGTCAAGCTGGCAAGCATTGCCCTTGCGTCGGCGCTGTCTGAATAAAAGGAAAGAGGGAAAATGACATGAAAGTACTGATGAGCGGAAATGAGGCCATTGCCCGCGGCGCCTATGAGGCCGGGGTCAAGGTCGGCTCGGCCTATCCCGGCACCCCCAGCACCGAAATTTTTGAAAACCTGCCGCTTTATAAGGACGCCCTTTATTCCGAATGGGCTCCCAATGAAAAGGTGGCTACCGAAATGGCCTACGGCGCGGCGATTGCCGGCGCGAGAGCTTTAACCGCCATGAAGCATGTGGGCGTCAACGTGGCGGCCGACCCTATTTTCACCTCTACTTACCTGGGGGTCAATGCCGGCTTTGTCATCGTTTCGGCCGACGACCCCGACCTCCATTCCTCCCAGAATGAGCAGGATAACCGCTACTACGCAAAGTTTGCCAAAATGGCCCTTGTGGAGCCTGCCGATTCTCAGGAGTGCAAGGACTTCCTCAAGGAAGCCTATAAAATATCCGAGCAGTTTGACATTCCGGTGCTTTACCGGGTGACCACCCGCATCTGCCACTCAAAAAGCCTTGTGGAGCTGGGCGAAAGGGAGGAAGCCCCCGCCCTCCCACCCTACACCCGCAATATCGGCAAGTTTGTGGCAACCCCTGCCCTGGCCAAACGGCACCATAAGCGCCTTGAGGAGCGTCTGCTGAAAATGGCGGAATACGCCGAAACCAGCCCCCTCAACCGGGTTGAGATGAATGGCAGCGACTTCGGTGTAATCACCGCCTCCTGCGCCTATCAGTACGCCAAAGAAGCCTTTCCGGCTGACACGTCCTTCTTAAAGCTGGGCTTCACGTATCCCCTGCCCATGAACCTGATCCGTGAGTTCGCGGCAAGCGTCAACAAGCTTTACATTGTTGAAGAGCTGGAGCCCTTTATGGAGGAGCAGATCAAGGCCGCGGGCATTGAGTGCGAGGGGAAAAGCCTTATCCCCAATCTTTATGAGCTTAACCCCCAGCGGCTGGGGCAGTGTGTCTTCGGCGTCACGCCCGAGACTAAAACCTCCGGCGTGGAGGCTGTGGTCCGTCCCCCCGTGCTGTGCCCCGGCTGTCCCCACAGAGGGTTTTTCTACACCATGACAAAGCACAAGGATTTCGTTGTGGGCGGCGACATCGGCTGCTACACTCTGGGCGGCTCCCCTCCGCTTTCGGCGCTTGACAGCTGCATTTGCATGGGGGCGGGGATTTCCGCCGCCGTCGGCATGGCAAAGGCGCTGGAAATGACAGGACAAACGGGCAAAAAGGTGTTCGGCGTTGTGGGTGACTCCACCTTCTTCCACTCCGGCATGACGGGGTGCGCCGAGATAATTTACAATAACTCCCCTGTCGTGCCCTGCATTTTGGATAACAGCATAACCGGCATGACAGGGCATCAGGATAACCCCGGCACAGGGGAGACCCTTATGGGGGACAGCGCGCCGATAATCAAAATTGAAGCGGTGCTTTCCGCCATGGGCTTCGACGATATTATCATTGTTGACCCCCAGGACCTTGCCGCCATGGAGGCGGCGGTGCAGAAGGCGGTCAGCAGTACAGGGCACCCTGCCATCATCGCCCGCCGCCCCTGCCTGCTGATAAAGAAAATCAAGCATGATATAGGCAAATGCGCCGTGTCAAGCGAAAAGTGCCGCAGCTGCGGCATGTGCCTCAAGGTCGGCTGCCCCGCCATTTGCATGAAGGAGGGCAAGGCCACTATCGACAGCGGCCTTTGCACCGGCTGTACCGTTTGCGCGCAGGCTTGTCCCTTTGGCGCCATTGAAAGGATAGGTGAGAAATAATGGATAAAGTCAAGAGTGTCCTTTTGGTGGGTGTCGGCGGACAGGGAACTATTTTAATGAGCAAGATTTTGACCCGCGGCCTTATCAAGGCGGGCTTTGACGTGAAGATGAGTGAGGTTCACGGCATGGCGCAGCGCGGGGGAAGCGTGTCCACCCAGGTGCGCTGGGGAGAGAAGGTGTACTCACCCCTGTTTGGGGAGGGGCAGGCCGATGTCCTTGTGGCGCTTGAGAAGATGGAGGCCGTGCGCTGGGCGGCATATCTGAAGCCGGAGGGGGTCTGCGTCGTCAACGATTACGAGATCACCCCCATGCCGGTGGCCTCCGGCGCCGCAAAATATCCCGAAGGCACTGTGGAGGCTATGGAGAAAACCTTCCGCACCATCGCCTTTGACGCCGCCCGCCTGGCGGAGGAGGCGGGAAATCCCCGCACCATGAACGTGGTGCTTTTCGGCGCCCTCATAAAGGCGCTGGAGCTGGACGGAATTAACTGGACAGAGGTTTTGAAGGAAGAGGTGCCGCCGCGGTTTATTGATGTCAACCTAAAGGCATTTGAGCTGGGGCTGAAAGCGGCAGGACAGGAGTAAAAGGTAATGATAAGAGAAAACACAAGAGCGGTGCTGGGGCAGGTCAGCCAGGGGCGCCTTATGCAGACCGTTGAGGAAATTGCAACCTATCACCGCATACAGGCATCCCCCGGCTACCGCGCCGCGGCGGAGCATATCGCGGTCAAGCTTAATCGCCAGGGGATCGAGGCGCAGGTGCTTTCCTTCCCGGCGGAGGAAAATGTTATTTTCGGCACATATCCCTCCTTTCAGGAGTGGAGCTGCCGTGAGGCGTGGTGCGCCGTAGGCGGGCAGCGTATAGCCGATTTTGACGCTTCCGCCATGTCGGTCATCCAGCGCAGCATCGCCTGCGATTATCGCGACAAGCCCCTTGAGATCGTGTATCTCGACAAGGGCAGCGAAGAAAAGAATTATAAAAATACTGATATTGAGGGCAAAATTGTCTTTGTCCGTGAGGATTTCAATAAAAGTTACCGCTGGGCGGTGGAAAAGCGGGGAGCGGTGGGGATCATCACCGATTTTGTCCTGCAGGATCCCCACGTGCGGGAGAGGTATGACCAGCTGGATACCATCAGATATACCTCCTTCTGGTGGAAGCCGGGGCAGAAAAAAGCCTTTGGCTTTGTGCTCAGCCCCCGGGAGGGTGACCATTTGGCAGCCCTGTGCGAGAAGGAAAACCGTGCCGGAAGGCCTGTGACGGCAACCTGCTTTGTGGAGGCTGAGCTTTATAACGGCAGCATTGAGGACGTTTGCGCCTTCCTGCCCGGGGAGACGGAGGAGGAGATTCTCCTCGTGGCGCACCTGTGCCACCCCCGCGCCTCGGCCAACGACAACGCTTCCGGCTGCGCCGCCGCTATGGAGGCCATGCTGGTTATAAAAAACCTGATCGATACAGGCGCCCTGCCCAAGCTTAAGCGGGGGATACGGATGCTGCTTGTGCCGGAGTTTACAGGCTCCTACGCCTATCTGGACAGGATCGGCGCCGACGACAACAGCATTGTTGCCGCCCTTAACCTGGACATGGTAGGGGGCAGACAGCAGGGGGGCTACGGCCCGCTGACGCTGACCGACCTGCCCATGACCACCCCCGGCTTTGTCACCGACGCCGCCGCCACCGTGCTGGACGAAATCAAGAAGCAGGTCACCGGCATGATGCCGGAATCCTACTCCGTCATGTTTTCCAGCCATATTACCGAGTATTCCGGCGGGAGCGACCATATAGTTTTTTCCGACCCCCTTGTAGACATTCCGTGTCCCATGCTGGGGCAGTGGCCTGACAAGTTTTACCACACCTCCTCCGATACCGTCAGCATGGTGGATCCCTATCTGCTGTCCCGCTCGGCGGCCTTGGCGGCGGCCTACGCCTATTCCCTTGCCAATCTTGAGGTGGAGGACATCGCCGACATCTGCAACACTGCCGTTGCCAGAACCGCCTTGTATTTGACCGATCTGCGGACGAAAATGGTCAGGGGCAAGATGGAGGCGCGCTTTTACAGCGGCAGGGTCAAGCGGTATATGTCGTGGCGTATTTCCTCCATAGATGTTTTCGGCAAATATTTTGAGCAGGATATTTCAGACCTGCTTAAGAGGGAAAAGGAGCGGCTCTTGTCCCTTGGGGAGGCCATCACAGGCATACGCATTGCCCGCGCCCAGAAGCATTTGTACACCGCCCGTCAGGCGGCGAAGTACAATATTGTCGCCAAACGCAGGGAGTGCCTGCCCATATCGGCCGGCAAGCTTATCGGCATGTTTGACGCCGATAAGAACCGGGAAATCGATGATTTCATCTCCTTTGCGGGGCAAAGGATGAACTTCTCCGTCATTTCCGCCTTAGATCATTTTATTGACGGCTATTCGCCCTCGGTGGCTATCGCCGAAAATATCGCTTACGAGTTCGGCATTTGGGAGCCGGAGGTGGTTGACCGCTATATCCGCCTGCTGGTCAAGCTGGGCTACGCCAATCAAAAGAAATAATGCGTTATAGAGAGAAGGGCGGGGCATATGCCCCGCCCTTTGCCCGCTGCAAAGAGGCAGGCTGTCAGCCTGCCTCTTTGTTGCTTT
>JAVBSJ010000151.1:0-4826 GCA_031547105.1 Oscillospiraceae bacterium | reverse complement strand
GCGCATGGTGGAGGAGGCCGAGCATCTTGGCGCCGATGCCGTCGTCAATATTCGGTACGCCTCCGCCGCTGTCATGCAGGGGGCGGCCGAGGTCATCGCATACGGCACGGCGGTAAAGTTTAAATAGCAAACAGCAAAAAGAGGCTTAAGCAGCCTCTTTTTTGTTTATATGGCTTTGTCTTGTAAAAGCTATAAATTACGCTCTGCGGGGCCGTCTAGAAGCTCACCGCGGCAATCAAAGCGGGAGCCGTGACAGGGGCAGTCCCAGCTTTTGTCGTCGGGGTTCCATTCGAGGCGGCAGCCCAGGTGGGGGCAAACCGGGTTTACAGCAAAAAGCTCCCCCCGGTCATCCCGGTACACACCCATCCGCCTGCCCTTGTGCCAGACAATACCGCCGCGACCCCGCCCTATTCCGTCGGCGGCGCTGAGGGGCAGCGCCAAAAACCGCTTCAGCAGACCTGCCGAGGTGGCAGCGCCGTGCTCAAGCGCCCTGCCTGCGCCGTGCAGCGCCGCATGGCGGGAGGGGGAAAACAGCTCCCCCCCTTCGCAGGGCACACCCGTCACCATATCGGCCAAAAGCCCTGCAGCCACCATGGAGGTGCTCATACCCCATTTCTGAAACCCGGTCGCCACATAATGGTTGGGGGTTTTGGCAGAGAAATTGCCGATATAGGGCAGGTGGTCGGCGGTCATGCAGTCCTGCGCCGACCAGCGCAAAACCTCTCTAGCGGAAGGGAAAAGCTCCCGGGCGCGGCGCACAAGCATATCATAGCTGCCCCCTGCGCTGTTATGGCCTGTGCGGTGTCCCCCGCCTCCCAAAAGCAGCAGTTCCCCGTGGTTGCGCAAAGAGAGGCCGCCGTCCTGCTCGTCTATATACATGCCGTCAAGCCGGGCGGCCCCTTCCAGGGCGATGACATAGGAACGCTGGCGGCTAAGCCGTGCAAAATACCAGCCCGGTATATTGGTAAAGGGGTAGTGGCAGGCGTAAATCACTGTGCCCGCCTTAACGCTTTTGCCACCTTCTGTTATGACGGTATTATCCTCCACACGCTCCACGGCTGTGTTTTCGTATATTTCCAGCCTGCTTGCGGCGGCGTACAGCAGCGCGACAGGGTCAAACATAGCTTGGTTTTCAAAACGAAGCGCTTGGGCAACCGAAAAGGGCAGGGTAACCTCCCTGGTAAGGGCGCAGGGTATTCCGGCGGCACCGGCAGCCTGATGCTCCTGCTCCAGCTTTGCCGCATCCCCTGTGCTATAAACATAGGCAGGCGCCCTGCGAAAGCCGCAGTCGACGCCAAGCTGGTTTATGAGGGCTTCATACCTGTCAATGGCGTCAAGGTTCAGGCGGGCGTAAACAGATGCGGAGGCGGATGAATAACTTTTGCTGAGGCGGGAATAGATAAGCCCGTGCTGGGCGGTTATTTTTGCGGTTGTATGGCCGGTTTGGCCGTGACCCGCCAAGCCGCGTTCCAATACTACGGTTTTAAGACCCTTATTCTGCAGGTGCCACGCCGTCAGGATGCCCGCCATGCCGGCCCCTATGACGACCGCGTCTGCTGTGATATTCTTGTCCAGCAGCGGACGGGCAGAGCGGCTGTTATTTTCAAGCCAAAGAGAAGTCATATTGTCACCTCTTTGGATATGCTTGCCGCAGAATGAAGAAAAATACACAGCTCCAACGGTGAAATCTCTAAAAAAGCAGCAAACCCATTGAGAAAAATGTTGGGTTGTGATATTCTGTCTGTACTGAAATTTTCGACAAAAACAGGGAGAAGAGCTATGCGTATTGTTATAGTCGGCGCGGGTAAGGTGGGTCATACCCTGGCCGAGCAGCTTTCCTTTGAAGGCCATGACATTGTAATAATAGATAAAAGCCAGCAAATTATCGACAGTCTTGTCAACGCGCTGGATGTTTTAGGCATTGTCGGCAACGGGGCCAGCTACGGCGTACTGAAGGAGGCCGAGGTTGACAGGGCCGACCTTCTTATTGCCTGCACCAGCCATGATGAGGTCAATTTGCTTTGCTGCATGGCGGCGAAAAAAATAGGCGCCGAAAGCACCATTGCCCGTGTGCGCAACCCTGAATACAATGACCAGCTGCTTTTCATGCGGGAGGAGCTGGGGCTTTCCATGAGCATCAACCCCGAATATATTTCGGCTATGGAGCTCTTCCGCATACTTCAGTTTCCGTCGGCTATTAAGATCGAGAGCTTTTCCAACAAGCGTGTGGAGATAGCCGAAATAAAGCTGAAGGAGGATTCCAAGCTGGCAGGCATGAAAATCGGCAACCTGCGCAGCCATTTTAAGGAAAAGGTGCTGATTTGCTCGGTGCAGCGGGGGAGCGAGGTCGCCATTCCCGGCGGCAGCTTTGTGCTCCAGGCCGGAGATAAAATAAACATACTTGCGACCCGCAATGAGATGGCCGGATTTTTTTCGGCAATTGACCTGCTGCAGAAGCAGGCCAACGATATTATGATAATCGGCGGCGGGCGCATAAGCTATTACCTGTCCAGGATGCTTTTGGACAATGGTATGCGGGTTAAAATAATCGACATTGACAAGACCCGCTGCCTTGAGCTTTGCCAGCTTCTGCCCAAGGCGGCCGTCATATGCGGAGACGGGACGGAGCAGGATCTGCTTCAGGAAGAGGGCATAAGCGATGTTGACGCCATTATAACCATGACCGGCGTAGACGAAGAGAATATCATCCTTTCCATGTATGCCCAGACAGTGACCACAGGAAAGGTCATAACAAAAATCAGCCGCCCGGCTTTAGTCAAGCTGGTGGAGAACACCAATCTTGACACGATAGTGTCTCCGCGCGTTTTGACGGCCAATCTTATCGTGCGGTATGTAAGAGCAAAGCAAAACTCGGTGGGAAGCAATATTGAAACACTGCACCGTCTGGTTGGCGGCGCGGTGGAGGCTATTGAGTTCAAGGTCAATGAAACCTTCCCCAAAGCAGGTGTGCGGCTGAAGGATCTGAGCCTGCGCCCCAATATTCTCATCGGCTGTATAGGGCGGAGCGGCAAGACCATTATCCCCGGCGGCGATGACAGCATTTGCCCGGGAGACCGCGTTATAATCATCACCACCAATGAACAGCTGGATGATCTGTCTGATATTTTGTTGTAGCGCTTATCTGCGCGCAGGAGGCTCATATGAACCGCAGAATGGTTCTTTATATAGCGGGGAAAATAGTCGGGGTTGAAGCGGCGCTGCTTATGCTTCCGCTAGTTGTTTCGCTTATTTACCAGGATGGCTGCACGGGGGATTTTCTTCTGGCGGCGGCGGCGGCGCTGTGCATTATGGCGCTGACCGGCTTCAAAAAGCCGGAGAACACCGTTATTTACGCAAGAGAAGGCTTTGCCATTGTTGCGCTTGCATGGCTGCTTATGTCGGCGGTGGGCGCCCTTCCCTTTTTCACCAGCGGGCAGATACCCTCTTATATTGATTGTCTGTTTGAAATGGTGTCCGGCTTTACCACCACAGGGGCTACTATCCTCACCGATGTTGAGGTTATAAGCCACGGTCTGCTGTTCTGGCGCAGCTTTTCCCACTGGGTTGGGGGCATGGGGGTGCTTGTGTTCGCCCTGGCCATAATCCCGCTGGCAGGCAGGCGCTCCATGTTCATCATGCGGGCGGAGGTTCCCGGCCCGGTAAAGGGCAAGCTGGCGCCCAAGCTGAAGGATACGGCCAAGATACTGTATGCAATATACATGGCGCTCAGCGTGCTGCAGCTGGTGCTGCTGATAGCCGGAGGTATGCCGGTGTTCGACAGCTTTATACACATGTTCGGGTCGGCCGGAACGGGTGGATTTTCCAATATGAACCTTTCGGTGGGCGCCTACAACAGCCCCTACATTGAATGGGTCATAGCCATATTTATGGCGCTGTTCGGTATAAACTTCAATATTTATTACTTCCTGTTGATAAAAAACTTCTCTGCTGCCTTTAAAAACAGTGAAATGAGATGGTATTTGGGTATCCTTGTGGGGACGGCGCTGCTGATAACCGTCAACATCAGTCACACCTACAGCTCCATTTCCGAATGCTTCCGCCACGCATTTTTCCAGGTTTCTTCCATCATGACCACCACAGGATACGCAACTGCAAACTTTGACCTTTGGCCGCAGTTTTCAAAAACCATGCTGCTGCTGCTTATGTTCATAGGCGCTTCGGCGGGCTCCACCGGCGGCGGCATTAAGGTGGCCCGCGTGCTGATACTCTACCGCGCAGCAAAAAAAGAGATTCAAAGGGTTTTGCATCCCCGTGCGGTATCGCTGGTGGAAATGGATGAAAAAAGCCTGAGTGAGGGTACGATAAACGGCACATACATGTATCTTGTAGTGTACTTGGGTGTATTTGTGGGAAGCGTATGCCTTGTCTCCCTTAACAATATGGACTTTGTCAGCACTTTTTCCGCTGTGGCCGCCTGCTTCAACAATATCGGCCCCGGCTTGGGCATAGTAGGCCCCATGGGTAACTTCAGCACCTTTAATAACCTTTCTAAGCTGGTGCTGACCTTTTCCATGCTGCTTGGAAGGCTGGAGCTGTTCCCCCTTATTTTCGGCCTTTCGCCTGCCTATTGGATGGGCAAGGCTCAAAGCCGCAAGGTCAGCGTCCCCAGAGATGTGGAGCAAACGGAAATTCCGTCTGAAATTTAATTATATAAAAATAAAAACGGCCATCAGGCCGTTTTTATTTTTGCGCCCTTTTAAAAGCGTTAAAATCGGGCAATGCCCGTTGTGTGGATATAGGCCGCAAGGCAGGCCCAGGGGCGAAGCTCCGACACCCGCGCGCCGGCCCACAAAAGGGTGAGAATT
>JAVBSJ010000149.1:0-13292 GCA_031547105.1 Oscillospiraceae bacterium | reverse complement strand
GAGAGGGGTGCCGGCGCCGTTAAGGGCGACCTGCATGACAGCTTCCTTGTCGATAGCAAAGTTCAGCGCTTTTCTGAACAGCATGTTATCAAAAGGTTCCTTTTCGGTGTTGATCATCATGAAGTTAAAGGATGTGCCGGTCTTCTGAAGCAGTGTCAGGTTGGCGTTGTCCTTGATTCTCTGAATGTCGTTGGTCTCAACCTCGACAACGAAATCGATTTCGCCGGCTTCAAGGCCGATTGTTCTGGAGGAGCCTTCGGGGATGATCTTGTATGTCAGCTTCTTGATGGCGGGTGCGCCTTCCCAGTATTCCTCAAAGGCTTCAAACTCGATGCTCTCGCCCAGATTCCACTTGATAAACTTGTAGGGGCCGGTGCCGATGGGGTTATCCTTAAAGTTATTGCCGGACTCTATCAAGGACTTGGGCACAACCTTGCAGCTGACCAGGTCATACAGGGTCTTGGCATAAACTTCCTTAGTGGTAATGATAAAGGTCTGCTCATCAACAACTTCAACGCTCTCCCAGAAGTTATTGTATGTGCTTGTGTAAGAGGGATATTGCTTCTGATATTCCAGAGACGCCTTGACGTCTTCAGCCGTCATTGTCTCACCGTTGTGGAACTTGACGCCCTTCTGCAGGGTGAACTTCCATTCCTTGTCGCCGAGAATCTCATAGCTCGCTGCCAAAGAGGGTTCCGGCTCAAGGGTGTCTACATTTATACGGAAAAGCGTGTTATAGGTGAGGATATTCATGTAGTTTCCGGCAACGGCGCTGTGGTCATAGGGGTGCATTGTGGGGGGCTCGTTTGCGGTGGCAATGATAACATCGTTTCGCACGGGCTTGACAGGGGGAGTGCTAGTGCCGCAGGCAGCCAGGGTGGAGAAAGCAAACAAACAAACAATTGTCAGAGACAAAAGTTTAAGAGCTGTTTTCTTCATAATGCAATTCACCTCAAAAAATATTTTTCAACCGGGTATCCCGGTTAAAATCAATAAAGACGCAGACATCGACCACCGTGCCAGTTGGTTTTAACTGGTATAATTGTAAACTATTTTTAATAACTATTCAACAGGCTTGACTTTTTTTGGATAATGTAATGATAATTTTAGCTATTTTATACAGTTATCATTTGTATTTGCCAAAAACCTTTGCCGTTTTTTATTAGGTTTGTACAATATTGGTTACACATTTATGGGCTTATAAGAACAATTATACGTTTCTGCGGCAAAATTAACAGGACAGCCCTTAAGGGCTGTCCTGTTATTAATCGTTATTCGGTTGTCGGTTAAGGCTTATTCTGCCCAGGAAACATACTGCCAATAAAGGGTTCCTGTCGCCGAAAGCTCAACCCCCTGCAGCTTTGCGCTGTAAGCCCTGACCACGTCGGAGCCGTAAGTGGGAACCTGACCGTAAAGCTCATTCAAGCGCGCGGAGCAAGCGGCCAGAGTTGCGTTTCTCTCTTCGGCGTCAAGCTGGCTTGTAGCAAGATAGTACAGCCTGTCAACCTCGGCATCGGACAGCCTGGTCTTGTTGGAGCCGCCGATGGACTTGGTCGTCCAAACGCCTTCGATAAAGGACATCATGTTGGAGGAGGTATAACCGCCGATGGCCGCTTCGTAATCGCCCTCAGCTGTCTTGCTCAGGTAGGTTGCAAGGTCCATAGACTCAAGCTCAACATTAATGCCCAGAACGTTTCTCAAGGAATCCTGAATGACCTCCCCTGCCCTCTTCTTGGTATCGTCGGAGCAGATTATCTTAAAGGAAACGGTGGCGGGATCAACCCCCGACTCGGTCAAATACTGCTTTGCAAGCTCGGGGTCATACTTGGCGGCGTTTTCATTGGAGTTGCCTGCCAAAACCGCGGGGGTCTGCACATAGAGGGCAGAGCCGGCGCCGTTAAGGGCGACCTGCATGACAGCTTCCTTGTCGATGGCATAGTTCAAAGCCTTTCTGAACAGCAGGTTATCAAAGGGCTCCTTTTCGTTGTTGATCATCATGAAGTTGAAGGATGTGCCGGTCTTCTGCAGCAGTGTCAGATTGGCATTGTCCTTGATTCTCTGAATGTCGTTAGTCTCAACCTCGACGACAAAGTCGATTTCCCCCGCTTCAAGGCCGATTGTTCTGGAGGAGCCTTCAGGGATGATTTTGTATGTTAGCTTTTTGATAGCAGGTGCGCCCTCAAAATATTCCTCAAAGGCTTCAAACTCAATGCTCTCGCCCAGATTCCACTTGAGGAACTTATAGGGGCCGGTGCCGATGGGATTATCCTTAAAGTTGTTGCCCGATTCTATCAAGGACTTGGGCACAACCTTGCAGCTGACCAGGTCGTAAAGCGTCTTGGCGTAAATTTCCTTAGTGTTGATGATAAGTGTTTTTTCGTCAACAACTTCTATGCTTTCCCAAAAGTTGTTATATACGCTGGTATATGAATCATACTGCCTCTGATATTCCAGCGACGCCTTGACGTCTTCGGCTGTCATTGTCTCACCGTTGTGGAACTTGACGCCTTCCCTTAATACAAACTTCCACTGCTTGTCGCCCAGTATCTCATAGCTCTCTGCCAGGGAGGGTTCGGGCTCAAGGGTCTCAATATTTGTGCGGAACAGTGTGTCGAACGTAAGGATATTCATGTAGCTGCCCGCAACGGCATTATGGTCATATGGGTGCATTGTGGGAGGCTCGTTGGCGGTAGCAATAACGACCGTATCCTTGACGGCCGGCGTCTGTTCCCCGCAGGCAGCCAGCGCGGAAAACGCAAGCAGGCATACCAGCGACAGGGATATGAGCTTAAAAACTGTTTTCTTCATAATTCTCTTTACCTCATAATAATTCGCTCAGCCGTATAAGGCTGATCACATATCGATGATAGCCGGGCCCAGCTATCTGGGTTTATTGTAAACTTTATTTAATACTTTTGCAATGTCTTTCGATGGTTTTTTGGCTTTTTGCCTTCATATTTTAGCAATATTAACGATTTTTCCGCAATATTTTGTGATATTGCTATCATTTGTTCTTTTTCTTTATGGTCAGACTGCTGTTATGTGCTATGTGGCAAAATCTATTAATATTGCTTTTCTGACCGATTAGCCACGTTTTCCCCGCTTCACAGCGGGCAGCATCACTTATGCTTTTTACGTTTCAGCGGAGAATCGCGCGTTTTGCCTCACAGCCGGAAGGTTAATCCTTTGTTAATTGAATCTCCCCCGCTATTATGATATAATGCTTGCAAATTGCTGTCATAACGCTTAATCAGGCCATCGCTTTTTCATCTCGTGCCTGCGATATAAAGCCGTTTAGGCAGCAGCTTGGCAGGCTGACAAATACTATGAGAATCAGGAGATATGCAAATGAAATGCCCACAATGCGGAAATAAAGTAAACGACAACGAAGAGCTGTGCCCCACCTGCGGCGCTATACTTCACTGCGCACAGGGTGAAGAGGACTGCTTTGACGAGCAGCCGCGCCGGCGCAAGAATAAAGCGGCCATCATAATAGCCGGTGTTATTCTTGTCATTGCGGCGGCGGCTTTCGGAATATATCAGGTCTTTTTCGCCGATCGCTACAAGTCCCCCGAAACTCCCCCCACGGCTGACGAAATAGTCGCCACCTATAACGGTCATACGCTGACAAACAGGGAGCTGAACTATTACTACTGGTCAGACTACTACTACCTGTCATCCTATAATTCTGACGGCTCTTATTTTGACCCCACCCTGCCCTTGTCGGAGCAAACCTACGACGGCGTACATACATGGGAATCATATTTTGTCGACTCTGCAATCAAAAGCTGGAAGGAGATCATGTCCGCCTCTGACGAGGCAGAAGCCAAGGGCTTTGAGCTTCCATCCGATTATCAGGACGCCCTTGACACCTCCTACGACGACATAGCTCAGGCAGCTGAAGGCGCCGGTATGTCGGGCGGCGTCAAGCAGTATCTGGTCGATTCCTATGGCCCCGCCTCCGATTATGATACCTTCAAGAGCTTTATAACGGACAACTACTATGCCAACGCTTATTCCAACACGATATATGACAGCATGTGGGAAGCGCAGGAGGCAAACTCCCCCACCTCTCCCACAATAAATATACGTCATATTCTTATCAAGACCGGCACCGACGAAGCCGCCGCAAAAACCAAGGCCGATGAGATATATGCCCTTTGGCAGCAGAATCCCACCGAGGAAAACTTTGCCGAGCTGGCGGAGGAGCATACTGAGGACGGCGGCTCTGCCACCACGGGGGGGCTTTATGAGGGCGTTATGCCGGGTGAGATGATTGACGAGTTTGACGCATGGTGCTTTGAGGACGGGCGCGCACACGGTGACAGCGGTATAGTGAAGACCTACTACGGATACCACATCATGTTCTTCTCAGGCCAGGGTGAGCCCACTGCCGTAGTGGATGAGGACGTGGTTTTCGGCACTTATTCCCGCTGGCTAGAAAGCGTTACCGCCAACGATGTTGAGCGTTTTGATGACAAAATCCAGATTTACGCCCCGGTAGTTGAAACAGAATAGAGACAAAAAAATATAATCATACAGGAGGATCAGAATGAACAAAACGCTCATCGTCGGGCGCGAGGATTGCGCCAGACTGCTTACGCTGGAGGACTGCATCCCCGCCATGCGGGACACGCTTGTCGCCGCCTGCAAGGGGGAGATAAAGATGCTCCAGCGGCAGATGATAACACACGCCAGCGGCAACTCTCTGGCGCTTATGCCGGCCACCCTGCTTCCCCGCGGCATTACCGGCAGCAAGGTCATAATCTTCCCCGGCCCCCAGGCAAAGAAGGACAAATCCAACCAGGGCATCGTTCCCCTGTTTGACACGGAAAGCGGCGCGCTTAAAGCGATAGTAGACGGCGAGGTCATCACCGTCATACGCACGGCTGCAACCTCCGCCTGCGCCACAGATGCGCTTGCCCGCAAGGATGCCTCCTCAGTGGCAATTCTCGGCGCAGGCAACCAGGGCAAGGCCCATGTGGAGGCCATGGCCCACATAAGGGATATTAAGAGGGTCTACAT
Source organism: Oscillospiraceae bacterium (assembly GCA_031547105.1). Lineage (GTDB taxonomy): Bacteria > Bacillota > Clostridia > Oscillospirales > Butyricicoccaceae > JAVBSJ01. Next base: position 8,267 of record JAVBSJ010000149.1, on the reverse strand, counting down.
CTGGGATATGTTCCCCCAGGCAGTTGACGCCGCCATAGCCTATCTCAAGGGCAAGCTGCCCGGTGTTGAGCTTATTGCCTGCCCCACCGCTGAGGAAGCTGTGCGCGATGCCGACATTATTTGCACTGTAACCTCTTCCCGCGATGACGTTCCCTGTCTTGAGGGCAGATGGATCAAAAAGGGTGCCCATATCAACGCCGTCGGCGCCTGCTCCGGCGTGACGCGGGAAATTGACGCTGAAACCATCAACCGCGCCCGCGTTTACATCGACTGGGAAGAGGCCGCCATGCGCGACGCAGGCGATTTGATAATCCCCATAAAATCCGGCGAGGTCAAAAAAGAGCATATCCTCGGCGAAGTCGGCAAGGTTTTCACCGGTGAGCTTAAGGGACGCACCTCCGACGACGATATAACCCTCTTTGAGACCATCGGCATCTCGGTTGAGGATATTGCGGCAGCATATCTGATATACGAAAAGGCCAAGGCTGAGGGCTGCGGCACAGAAGTAGAGATATAAACCAGTACATGAAAAGGCGCTTCCCGTTTGGGAAGCGCCTTTGTTTGTTTTATACCGGTGCAACCGCCGTTCCTGCCGGTTCATCCTTGAACTTCATTTTGGTCAGCCATTTTTCGGTCTTGAGACGGTTCTCAAAGAAGATTCCCCGCAGTATCCAGTCCAGGCACATTGCAAGGACAATACCGTTGCCCTGCATACCCATTTTGACGCCCAGCACCCAGGAGCCGAAAACCCTTATGGACCACATAGAGATGGTGCCGATAATAAGGGTAAACCGCACATCGCGGGTGGCGCGGAAGCAGCTTGGCAGCATAAAGGAGGATGCCCAGAAAGGCATAAATGCCGTTTCAAGCACATACATGGTCAAAGCGCAGCGCAGCACATCGGGATCCCGGGAGAAAAAGAGCGCCACGGGATAGCAGACAAGCAGCCTGACCGGAATAAGAATATTTGCAAACTTTTTGCAGGTTTTCAGCAGGAACTCCCCGGTTGCCTTTGTTCTCGCCCTGCTGCCGGAGCCTGCGGCCTGCCCCACAAGAGTGACGACCAAAACAGAGTAGGCCATCAGCGGCAGCTGCGTAATGCCGATAACCGAGTTAAACACCTGATACCCCGACAGGACTATGGTCCCCATGCCCGACATAAAGACCTGCACGATGACCTTGCCGCCGTTAAACATGACATTCTCAATGGCGGCAGGGACTCCCACCGACACGACCTTCGAGATAATATCCTTTTCCAGCTTGAGGCCGAAGCCGTCCCTAATGCAAACAACGCTTTCGGGATGAAAAATCTTATAAAGACCCATACATGCGGCCACCGTAACGGCACACAGCGTAGAAAGGCCTGATCCGGCGGGTCCCATCTTGAGCACAAGCACAAACACCGCACCAAGAACAATATTGATGGCGTTCATCGTGACACTGATCTTCATAGGCGTTCTTGTGTCGCCGGAAGAGCGGAAAGCGCCGACACATTGATAATAAATAAACCACATGGGGGTCGCCAGACAGGATATGGCAAAATACTGAAGAGATGAGGTCATAACATCAGCCTCCACCTTGCGGTAGAGCCCCAGCAATATCTGCTCCCTAAACACATACACCAAAAATGTCACAATAAGGCTGATAAATGTGCCGAGAACAAGGGATTGAGACGCGCTTTTTTTGACCCCTTCCTTATTTCCGGCGCCGACATTCTGCGCCACCATAACGTTGCCGCCAATGGCAAAATTGCTGAAAAAATAGACGATAACATTGTTGATAGCGTTGACCTGCCCGACACCGGCAAGGGCAGCCCGGGAAATTGTGCCGGTGATGGCAACGTTGACCAGACCAAGCAGCATTGCGGAGGTTTGTTCCACCAAGACGGCGGGGTACAGTTTTTTCTGCCGTGCCATCAGCTCTTTATCCTCGCTGACAGGCAGCCGCAGAAAAGCAGGTAATTTTGCCATGCCTCGCTCCCCCAATTTTATTAAAGATAGTATGATTGTAACCCCATAAGCTCCGCCAGTCAAGTTAAAGGATTTTTTATCAAGGCATTTGTGGGAGAATGCGCTTTTGTCTTGCTTTACTACTATCTGTGGTTCCCGCTTATGGCGCGGGCGGTCACTTGCTTTTTTCGCGAGCGGTGTCGCGAGCCGGCGCGAGTGCGCCGTGCTTAACTAATCAGCGGGATCCCTGAAAAGGCGTAGCCTTTTGGGGGTGAATAAAAAAAGTAAGCAAAAACACTGGGTACGTTGCGCATGCGTCCCCAGACCCCTCCGCGCCCTCTCCTCAGTGCCAGGGTATATCTGTAGGCTCATCAGGAAGAAAGTGTTTTGGTGCCTGTAATGCGCCCTGCGTTTGCGGCTAGCTTTTATATTGTCTCAGCTTGCTTTCCTATTTTGTCATCCCTTCGTCCCTTAACCCTTCCGTATTCAATATCCCTTTCCCGTTCCTGGAAAGCCCATATTATTTAGTGACCTTACCCCTGCCTCTTCCGTCTCCCCTTCCGCGGAGACGGAAAGGGGTGCCTGCCTCAGCAGGCGGGGTTGGAGGCGCAGTGGGGGTCCGGGGGTGCGGCGCGACCACCCCCGGCGTTTTGGTCACTTTTAACGCTAAAAGTGACTGCCCCGCGGCATAAGCGGAAGACACAAAAAGAGCTTAATGATAAATATAAAGCACGCAAAGCTCAAAAGGAAAAAAACGCAAGCAAAAAAGCTAAACGAAAAAAGGCGGCAACCATTTGGTTGCCGCCTTGCTCAATAATTTTGCTTTTCAGGAAAACGCGGACTATTCCTTGTCCTCTTCTTCCTCTTCCTCAAGGGAGGAAATATCAAACTCCAAATCTTCGCCGCAGGCAGGGCACTTCATTTCTCCCATACCGAGGACGCTTTCCTCAATGACGATCTCTTCGCCGCAGGTTGGGCACTGAAGCTGATAAAATGTCTCCTCTTCATCCCAATTTTCATCGTCATCGTCTTCGCAGCCGCAGTCGCACTCATGCCCGTGATGGTGATGCCCGCCGCAGCCGCACTCGCACTCTTCGTCGTCATCGTCGCAGTCACAGTCGCATTCGCAATCTCCCATGCACTCGTCAATGACATCGCAAATGCCGTCGATATCCTCGTCGATTTCGGCGATCAGGTCGGCCATATCGTCAAAATCCTCTTCAAGCTCTTCCAGCTCATCCTCGATCTCATCGATAACAGAATCAATTTCGTCCAAATGGGTATCGTTGTCGTCGATAGCCAGCGCAATCTCGTCCAATGTCTCAACAATGGCGGCAAGCAGCTTGCCTGTCTTTTCGTTCTGGTCAATTTCAAGGCCGGCCATAAGCCCCTTAAGATATGCTGTCTTTTCAGTAATTGTCATATCCGCAATCTCCTTTCAATACCAAGGCTGTGCCTTAGTTCTTGGATCTTTCAAGATACTCGCCGGTGCGGGTATCGATTCGAATCTTTTCACCGATGTCTATAAAGAGGGGAACCTTAACCTCTGCGCCGGTTTCAAGAATAGCAGGCTTTGTGACGTTGGTGGCTGTATCGCCCTTGAAGCCGGGGTCAGTCTCGGTGACTACAAGGTCTACAAACAGCGGGGGTTCAAGGCCAAAGACATTGCCCTTATAGGACAGAATCTTGACGACCATATTCTCCTTGACAAAGCGGAAAGCATCGGTAAGCTTGTCGGCATTGATGGGCATTTGCTCATATGTTTCGGTGTCCATAAAGTAGTAAAGGTCGCCGTCATTGTACAAATACTCCATATCCCTGCGCTCGACAAAGGCATTTTCGAACTTATCTGTGGGGTTAAAGGTGCGCTCTACCACGCCGCCTGTAATGACATTGCGGCACTTTGTGCGGACAAAGGCTGCGCCCTTTCCGGGTTTAACGTGCTGGAACTCAATAATCTGAAGAACCTGACCATCCATTTCAAAGGTTACGCCGTTTCTGAAATCGCCGGCTGATACCATATAAAAAAGCCTCCTAACGGTTATTATACCTCAAGCGCATGGCGCGAAAGCGGTATATCTTTATCAGTCTGTATAATAACCGCTCTACGGATATTATAACAAAGATATTCTATATTATGATGATGACAAATGCAAGTTTTATTTGCTTTTCAGCGGCTTTTTGCTACAACACCATCAATTCCTTCGGAAAATCGGTCAAATTCCTCTTGCCGTCCGGGGCAAGGCAGAGCATATCCTCTATCCGGACGCCGAACTTGCCCGGAATATATATCCCCGGCTCTATGGTGATCACATTGCCCAGCTTGAACTCCCCCTCGTAATAAGCGGCGGCGCGGGGATTTTCATGGATATTGAGCCCCAGTGAATGACCAAGTCCGTGACGGAAATACTCCCCATAGCCTGCACCGGCAATCACATCTCTGGCGGCCTTGTCGACCTCACGCCCTGTCTTGCCCACCGCCAGCGCCTCAATTCCCGCAAGCTGTGCCTGCAGGACAATATCGTAGACCTTGCGCATCTCCTCGCTTGCGCCGCCGACGGCAAAGGTGCGGGTCATATCGGAGCAATATCCCCCCACTCTTGAGCCGACATCAAAGGTGATAAAATCCCCTTTCTCGATAGCGCGGTGTGAAGGCACGCCGTGGGGCAGTGACGAGTTTGGTCCGGACACGATTATAGCCGAAAACGCCTCCCTCTCACTGCCGTTTTTCTTCATTAAGTAAATAAACTCTGCCGCCAGCTCATCCTCAAAAGCGCCGACCTTGATTTTAGGCATGATTTCATGCAGTGATTTTTCGGTGATCCGCTGCGCCTTGACGATGCAGTCAATCTCATATTCGTCCTTGACCTCACGCATGAGCTCAAAGGCGTTGCCCACCGGCACCAGCCTGGCGGAGAGGCTTGCGCTGTAGGAGTTGAAGTCATAGACCGGCATGAGGAAATCCTCCACTGCCATAACCTCAATTCCGCATTTGTCAATGACCTCCTGGGGCGTCTTGAAGGTGGGATAAGAGCTCTCCGGCTGCACGACCTTGTAGCCCAACGGGGCTGCAACGCGGGTTGCCGCCTCAATATAGCGGGAATCGGTGTAGCAAAAGCCTTCTCCCTCCTTGGTGATGATGGCAAAGCCCTCCAGGTGCGGGAATGTGGTGGCATATTGCAGGTTTTCCTGCCCGGTCAGCATGACAGCGTCAAAGCCCTTTTCTTTGACCATTTTGGCGATTTTTTCAAGTCTGCTCATTAGTAACCCCTCCTGTTTATACGTTTTTCATAGCATTAAGATACATGTTCTTCATTGCGAGAGCGTCGGCGTCCTGTGTTCCGGCCGATTCGCATATCACATATGCGTTATAGCCCCTTTGTGCAAAAAGCTCCGCCAAATGATCAAACCCGGGGCCGTACTGGGTATCCTCAAAGGTAAGGTGCTTGACCTCCCCGCCCTTGGAATACTGTATTTTGCTAAAATGCACATGGAAGCTTCGGGCTCTCTCAACACCCAGCGCATTTTCCATATCGTCCAAAAGCTGTGTAAAGTGGGACTTGGTCGTCATCCCGCCGCCTGTGCGGGCGTTGAGGTGCCCGAAATCCACGCAAGGCCTGAGCCGCTCATCAATCAGGCATATGTCAAACACCTCATGCTGGTCGCCAAGGACGTTCACCTTGCCCATGGTTTCCACGCAGAGGGCGACATTTCCGAGCCCCTGCTCCTCCATCCGGCTAAGAGCCAGTCGGAGGGTGCCTTTTGTGTTTTGCACAGCCTCCTCCCTGCTCATGCCCGAGAGCCCGCCGCAGTGGACGACCACCCTGTCGCCCCCCATCCAGCTTATGGCCTGAGCCGACTGCATAATGTAATTTATATTTTTCTCGACCCTCTCCGGGTCACTTGACGACAAGTTAATAAAGTAAGGTGAATGCAAGGACAGTCTTATGTTGTATTCAGCCGCCTTGCCCCCCAAGCGGGCACATGCTTCCTGCCCGATATTGACCCCCCTGCCGCACTGATACTCAAAGCAGTCCAGCCCCATTTCGGCCAGATATTTGGGTGCCTCGCTTGACGATTTATATTGCCTTGAAAACGCGTCCGACCCTCCGGCCGGTCCAAAAAGCACGCCCATATTATTTCTTCCTCCGTTATCTCCTGCACAAGTCACCGTCGCCCTGCAGCAGCTATTTTTTTCTTTCTCTGCGGAAAGGCAGCTCAGCGAGCCGCCGCAAGGGGAAATACCACAAATATGTGTCGGTGGACTGCACCATAAGCGCCTTCATCCCTGCCCGCCGTGCTCCCAGAACGTCGGTAAAAATCTGGTCGCCCACCACTGCAATGCGTTCAGGGGCAAGCCCAAGCTCCTGCGCCGCGCTCAAGAAGGCTTCCTTGGCAGGCTTGCCCGACTTGTGCCGCCACGGCGCACCGATTTTCTGCCCGAAATCCCGGGCACGCCCTTCGCGTTTGTTGTTGGACAGCACAAACATTTTAATCCCCTGCTGCCTCAGCATATCTATCCACGCGCTTACCTCGGCGCTCATCTCCGGCTCCCTGGTTCTGGCAAGGGTGCCGTCAATGTCCAGCAGCAGTCCCCTTATGCCCATGGACGCAAGCGCTTCCGGGCTTATACATGTGACATCTGCATATATTTTATCCGGGAAGGGAAAAACCATTCTGCACTCCTTATACGGGCATATTTATGCTTTCCGGCAAGTATATTCTATTGTATTAGTTTACCACACCATTCATACAGGGGGCAAGCAAATGGCAGGCAGCAGGCAAATATTTTTAGTTACTTTAGCTCAGGATATGCAGGCGGCACAAAACTCAGGAGCCCCCTGTGTATATTTAGTATACACCGTCCGGGACGGTATGCTTCGCTACGGGGCGGAGCCGCCCAGAGGCCGGGGCGGGCTGATGGGCATTTACGGGGACGGGGAGGCCTTTTCATCAGCTGACCCTCACCGAACAGGGGCGGACATCGCCGCCCAGTGCCGCAAGCGGGGGCTTGAGGGTGCCGTTCTGGATTTCAGCGAGGATGAGGGCAGCTTCTCCTTTGCCGCCGCCGTATCCCCAATTCTGCACTCCCAGGGTGTCACCCATTACCTCCCTGTCAGCTTTGCGTCCGTGGCGCCGGAGGCCAAGCTGATAGTCCCCTCCGCGGTATCGGGGGGCAGCTTCACGGGAATGCTGGCAGATTACGAAAGCCGTTTCGGAGCCGACAGGCTGTGTCTGGAGCTTGTGCGGACACAGAATGACTTTGTTATGCCCTCCCTTTCCACTAACGGCGCTTCACTTTCACTGGCTGATTTTGAGCGTCTCTATTCTGAAAACGGCGGGGTCAGCTTTTTTTCCAAGGAGCTGTGCTGCCGCTACTTCACCTATATGGATAAGGGAACTGCCCACTTTGTCATGTTTGATGATGACGGCACTGCCCGGGAAAAGCTGATAATTGCCCGCAGGCGGGGATGGCACACCGCCTTCGCCCTTTACAGCGAGTGGCGTGAATACGCCCAGGAGCTTGCCCGCTTTGACGCGGGACAGTATATGTAATTCCTCTTAGAAAAAACCGCAGGCATACGCCTGCGGTTTCTGTTATGAACTTGCCGGAATTAGATGCCGTTGAAACAGCCGTTATTGCAGCCGCAACCGTCCATCTCGCCGCAGCCCATTGTGGGGCATGTGGCATAATGTACCCAAAGAATTACAAGAGCGACAACGATAACGATCCAGAAGAAGCCGCCATTCCAACCACGATTATTACAACACATAGAAGACTTTACCTCCTTGAAAGATTTCTCAACCCATATTACGCTTGAGAAGGTAAAGTTGTTACTGCCTGAAAAAATTATTTAAGCGCCAGATATTGATCCCATGTTATGACCCCCTGTGACGCCAGCTTTTCCCCAAGGGTCATAGAGCCGTCCTTAAGCCTTGCCTTGAGGGCGTTAAAGGATATAAGCGCCACATGATCGCGGAAAAAGCCCTCCGTCTTTATTTCCTCCAGCTGCGCCTGGGTAAGCAGGCCGATCTGCACGGCAAGGTCGCCGGAGGTGGTGTTCCAGACAAAATCCCCCTGGGCGTCCGAATACCCCAGCGCCCTGAGGACATATGTAAGGTAAACATGCTGTGTGGCAAGACCATACTGGTCAAAGGCGGTCTGTGTGACGCCGTTGGTGTACTTCATTTTTTCACCGTAGGCAATATATTTGCGCCCGTCCTCCCAGCCTGTAAGGTCGGTAAAGGCAGATTTCCCTGTGTAGCTAAGGGCGCTGTTTTCTTCGCCCAGCAGGCGGACAAGCATTATAAGGGCTT
>JAVBSJ010000108.1:0-12978 GCA_031547105.1 Oscillospiraceae bacterium | reverse complement strand
CAGCCGCGTTCGGGATAAATAATATTCTTACAACACAGATTGTGGGTTTTTCCGTCCGGGTGTACGGCGGCGGCACCGAGGAGTTTGTTCTGGCTGAGCCGTTGACAGGGGAGCTGGACGGGCAGCGCTTTTCCGTCCCGTTCACATATATTGACGATGTGTACAGTGAGGGCGGCACAAATTATGCCCACGAGGTGACGGTCAACAAGAGCTATACGATCGTTAAGGACGCAGACGGTGTGTACCGCGTGACATTTGACAAAGCCGCAAGGGTGAATGAGGCCGAGTACAGAGACATGGAGCGCAGCGTAGAGGTAACGCTTATCGTGCGCGTCAGTATTTTGAAAATGCACATCCGCCAAATTGTTGTTGAGAGAAGCTCCTCCGCGGTGCCTGTTCCCGGCAACGGATATATGACCCTCGACAACATTGATGGGCAGGGAGAGGTTGCCGAGACGATAGGGATAATCTGCGCTTCGGGCAACGGGTATGTCGATTACACCGATTTTATCTTTGGCATTACTTCGCCGGTGGAGCGGCTTTTCAGGATAACCCCGATAATCCCTCAGTATTATGAATATACGGGGCATGTGGTTTCATCTGTCAGCAGGGCGGCGGACTACGCCGACGCGGAATACGACAGCGCTATTTATGCGGATTACAGCGATAGCCCGGAAATATGGATAACGGTTTTTATCCGTCCGACAACTGAAAATCCTTCTAACTTTAGCTGGGACGCCAAGGTCAATGAGTTTGGGACGATTGGCTGAGGGGGAAGCCTGCCCGCACATTAATATGCGCTCCATTTAACAAGGCCGCCGAAAAGCATTTTCAGCTTTTCAGCGGCCTTGTTTTGAGTATTCACTTGCTGCGGGAAGAAGGACGGCAATGTCTTTACCGCTTTAGGATATTTTTCAGCCAGTGCAGATCCTCCGGAATGACGCAGCCCGTCAGCATAAGCAAAAAGCTGTATGCGCCAAGGCAGCCCGCAATGGCGGTTATGAGATTTGCGACGCTGTGGGCGGCAAAGCCGCCTGTGAGGGGGCGCACCAAAAATCCGGCCAAAATTGCAGAAGCGGCAGGCGCGATAAAGCTGCGCCAAAACCTCAGGCGTATATTGGTAACCTTGATGAGCTTGCCCATGCTCAGATAAAAGTTCAAAAGCTCACTGGCATACAGGATCATGCAGTACCCGCCTATGCCATAGCGGGGGACAAGCAGCCATACAAGGGAGAGGCACATGGCGGCGTCAATAATATTATAGCGCATGGACGCGACCTGCAGCCCCAGACCCTTCAGCACACCGTCCACCATCATATCAAGATACATTACGGGAATTACAGGCGCCAGCAGGCGGATAAATTGTGAGGTTTGCTTGCCGGGGTAAACGGCTTCACCCAAGGGAGCGGCAAAAAAGAAAAGAACGCCTGCCGTGGCTGTGGCAAAAACCAATGTAATATGTATGACGCGGCCGATAATGTACCTGATATGCTTGTTATGGTCCAGGGCCTTGCTTTCGGCAATTTCCGGGATCAGCAGGCTGGAAAGTGCCCCCAAAAAAGCGGAGGGGAAGGTGATAATAGGGAGCACCATGCCGTGAATGGTGCCATAGGAGGCCAAGGCAGACTGGGAGGAGGCGCCGCTTTTTTGCAGGCCGCGGGGAATGAGCAGGTTTTTCGCTGTCACCAGGGCTGACCGGACCCAGGAGCCGACAGCGTCGGGGACGGCAATACCGAGCAGCTTGCCCAAAAGGGGGGTGCCGCCGGGGTTTTGCCGGACATGGCGGCGCTCGGCACAATATATGCCGTAGGCCACAGAGGTGGACAATATTTCGGCGCTGCAGGAGCCCAATACAAGGGCGATGCAGGCATATTCAATGCCCATTGGGAGGAAATATCCCAGGGTAAAGACAGTGACGCCAATGCGCAGAAGCTGCTCCAAAACCTGGGTGATTGCAAAGCGTGCCGCTTTGCGTTTAGCGGTAAAATAGCCGTTCAGGCAGGAGGAAACTGCAGTAAAGGGCAGCCCGACTGCAAGGATGCGCATTGCGGGCGCAGTCTCGGGGGCGCGGAGCAGCTCATATGCAATAAAGCGCGCACTTAAAAAAAGGACGAGGGCTGCCGTCAGTCCCAGCGCCAGGGCATAGCCGATACACAGCCTCATGACCTGCTTGTCGCTGTGGGTGCCGCGGCTGCGCGCGTCCACCACAAGCCTTGTTGTTGACAGGCGCACGCCGGATACTGCAAAGGAGACCGCAAGAATATAGACCGACATAGTGAGCTCAAAGAGCCCGATGCCGGCCGGCCCTATTTTATTTGACAGATAAACGCTGAAGCTCATGCCCACTGTGCGCATGAGCAGTGAGACGGCCGTAAGGGCCAGCGTGTTCAGCAGCAGCTTTTTTATAGGTTTCATAAGCCATATCTATGAGATAGGGCCTGTCCGTCATGCTGAAAAACAGAAATACAGCTTCCGGCGCCTAAGCGGGAGACACGGGGAGGCGGAGGGCGGGCAGGCCCGCCCGCCGATGTTGGGCATATTTGGAGTGCCTGTATAAAAATTGGAAAAATTAAGTGTATATTTTATACTTTTTGTTGGAAAATTTATGCCATTGTGGTATTATTGATAAAATAGCATTGCAATAATAAAAATGTTGCAGTCACGCCAGCCGCTTTGCATTGGGGCGTGCCTTTTGCTCCGGCAAGGCAAATGTAAAGAAAAGGGGACAGTGAGTATGATTAAGATGTATACTGCTCGCACTTCCGAGATCGATGAAATTGATGAAGCAATAAGTGAGATCAAAAGCCAAATTGATTTTTCTGCACTCAAGCAACATTCGGGAGGTCTGATTTTCTGCCACATTGATTTTGTTGACAGCGGTGTGGTAGCCGCGCTGTGCGAGGCGCTGCCCTTTGACGTTATCGGGATGACGTCCATGGCAAGCGCGGACGGACAGGGGCACAGCATGTTTGAACTGACCCTTACCGTGCTTACAAGCGATGAGGTTAGCTTTACAGCCGGCATGGCCGACATCAGCCGTGATAATTACGTCGGGGAGGCGGAACGCCTTTATGAAAGGGTCCGCGGCAGGGCGGGATGCGAGCCCTCTATGATCTTCAGCTTTATGCCTTACATACGCGATGTGGCCGGGTATGAGGTGGTTGCCGCTATGGACGCGGCCTGCCACGGCATTCCTATATGGGGCTCTATAACCAATAGCATCGATTTTAATTACGAAACGGTCTATACAATGTGCAACGGAGAGGCTCTGCGCGGCGGACTTGCAATGATGTTTGTCTGTGGCCCGGTCTCACCGCAGTTTATAGTTTCCTCCCTGCCGGAGCGCAATATTTCGAGCAACCGCGCGGTCATCACAAAAAGCGACGGGGCTGTTTTGTATGAGATAAATGACCTGCCTGTGCTGGAGTATCTTGCCAATATCGGGCTTGTCATAACAAAGGAGAATATCACAACTACTCCCCTTATGCTGTATTACGACGGGGCGGAGGAGCCTGTTGCCCTTGGCTTCTATACCTTGTTTGAGGATGGCTCAGTCCTGACCGGGGGCGAAATGCCGGTAGGCACATCATTTGCGGTCGGCACTATAGACGCCCAAGGTATATTTGAGTCAGCCGAGAATGGGCTGGCGCGCATACTTGACTGCCGCGACAGGGAAGCGACGCTGCTTCTGCCATGTGTGACCAGGTACATAATGCTCTCCCCTGATCAGGAAAGTGAGCTGAGGCTGATCGACGAAAAGCTTTCGGGCAGCGGGCTTCCGTTTATGATGGGATATTCCGGCGGAGAAATATGCCCCATGGCCGGGCCTGATGGCAAAATGCACAACCGCTTCCACAACTATTCATTCTGCGCCTGTGTTTTATAAAAGTCATATTTTCGGCATGTGAGAGGGTGTTTTTTTGGCAGAGAGCAAGGTTAATAAACCTGATGAGGCAATGGATGCAGCGCAGCTTGAGCGGGAAAACCGCAGGCTTCGCCGCGAAATTGTCCACCTTAAAAATGCCGTCGTTCAGGAAAAGCTGGCCTCCACCACCCTGCTGAACCAGCAAAAGGTCAGCACGTTTATCCAGCGGGAAAGGGAGAGGTATCTGGCGCTGCTGCTTGCCAACTCGCCAAGTATTATTTTGATTCTCAACCACGCCGGGCGTGTGGAGTTTTGCACCGAGTATTTTATAGCTAAGGCAGGGTATAAAAGCACAGCGGAGGTGCAGGGGCGCACCCTTACAGAGGTTCTTTCGGCATTTATGGACAGTGAAGCCCACAGAGAGCTTGTGAAGCGCATCCGCGATGTTATTAAAAACAATGCGCCCTCCTCCTTTGATGTGACCTTTCATTTCAATAACAGCAGCACGGCAGAGGATTTTGTCGGGCTTCTGGTTCCTATGAAGGATGAGCAGCAGGACAGCGAGGGGATCATGCTCATGTTCCAGGACGTGACGGATCTTAAGCGCTCCCGGGAAGAGGCGCTGGCAGCCAGCACCGCCAAGAGCGCCTTTTTATCCAATATGAGCCATGAGATACGCACGCCTATGAATGCCATAATCGGCATGACCTCCATCGGCAAGAGGGAGACGGATTTAGAGCGCACGGATTACGCCCGGGAGAAGATCGAAAACGCCTCTACCCATCTGCTGGGCATTATTAATGATATACTGGATATGTCGAAAATTGAAACGGGCAAAATGGAGCTTTCTGACATTGTGTTTGATTTTCCGCAGATGCTGGAGAGGGTCAGCAGCGTTATCGCCATAAAGATTCAAGAAAAGCGGCAGCTTCTATCGATATATGTGGATCCCGCTATACCAAACACCGTGTTTGGCGACGACCAGCGCCTGGCGCAGGTCATCACCAATATTTTGTCAAATGCCACAAAGTTTACGCCGGAGGGCGGGCTTATTGAGTTTAATGCAAGGCTCCTGCAGCTTAGGGGAGACCGGTGCATTATTGAAATGCATGTAAAAGACTCCGGAATAGGCATGTCCCCCCAGGAGCAAAGCAAGCTGTTCAACATCTTCCAGCAGGCAGAGGCGGGGACGTCGCGAAAGTACGGCGGAAGCGGGCTGGGTCTGGCAATCTCCAAACGGATATTGGAGCTTATGGGCGGTGAGATTTGGGTCGAATCGGAAAAAGGGAAAGGCTCCTGCTTCTTTTTCACCGTTAGCTTGGGCATCCCCGGGCAAGATGCCGGAAACCGGGCCTTTTACAGCGTGGATGAGCCATACTGGGAAGCGGAGCAGCTGCCGGATTTTTCCGGAAAGACTATTTTGCTGGCCGATGATGTGGATATTAATCTTGAAATCGTCGTCACCCTGCTGGAGCCCACAGGAATAACAGTGGATACGGCAAGCAACGGCAGAGAGGCGGTCGATATGTTCGCGGCACAGCCGGAGCGGTACGACTTGATTCTGATGGATGTGCAGATGCCGGAGGTGGACGGACTGCAGGCGACCGAAATGATCAGGGCTCTGGAGCTTCCGAGGGCGGCTGAAATACCGGTTATCGCCATGACGGCCAATGTGTTCAAGGAAGACATTGAAAAATGCGTCAAGGCGGGCATGAATGACCATCTCGGCAAGCCGATAGTCATATCCGATGTCATTAGGCTTTTATCGCATTATTTACTGCCGCACGCCTAAAGCTGGGCAGCTGAGGCAGAATAATAAGCACTGCGTGAAATATAGCAGCTTTGCGGAACTCTTGTTAAGGCAAGGGTTCCGCTTTTTCTGTGAATGGCTTGAAAACTGTGCGGATTTCCGAATATTGAAGCCTGAAGATCTAAAAATATACATGAGGTGATATATAATGGCAAAACACAAAAACAAAAACAGCACCACCGAATCCTCCCATAACGGGGCACAAAGGCTTGCCAATATGGAAATAACCGATAGGGCAACCCAGTCGGGGATCACACAGCCTCATTCGGCTAAAAAAGAGGGCTTAGGGCCAAATACAAAAAGGTAGGGGGTTTTTATGGCAAAAGGAAACAATAAGAAAAGTACGGCCAACAGTAAAAAGGAGGATGGGGCCTTCCGTTCCAAGCACGTAAAGCACGACCCCCAGGATGAGAGCGCGCGAGCGGTATCCGGGTCAAAGAAGGCGGAAGCCGGAGCATGAGTTTAGGCGCTGTATCGTTTGCAGAAGCACGCAAACGGTACAGCGTTTATTCACGTTCACATACAGGGGAAAAGAGCGGCAAGCTCAGGCTTGCGCATCGCGGTCATATTTCACAGGTGATGGACACCGCCCATAATTTTGTGGTAGAATACCCGTAAGGCGGCACAATGTGGCCGGCTTAAGGCTTTTCATTTAATGTCCTGCGGCATAAGCATAAGGCCGCCACACAGCCTTTTGAGGTGTCATATGGTGATTTACAAGAACCCCAACTGCAAAAAGGTCAGACGCAGTCATATTTTGGAGGTCAGCTGTGCCTACTGCAAGTGCTTTATTGCAAAGTACCAAAAGGTAGGGGAGACCGGCTTTGTAAAAATGTACAATGACCGTATTATAGAGGGCAGCATAGATTTTTCCGTTTATCATGGCGCGCTGTTTTGCCCAAACTGCGGGCAGCGCATCGCAACCAGATATACAACCCAGATGGATCACAAGGAGGCTTACAGATTTGTGCCCTCTGCTTTCAATAAGCGCAAAATCAGCGGATAAATAAGCAATGCAATAAAATATAAACATTCAAACAAAAGGAGCTTTGTGTATGAATCCCGGACAGGCCATGTTTTTTAATTTCTTTATGGAGCGCGTTAAGGAAGACAAAAAGGAGGAGGCAAAGGCACTGCTGGAAGCAGGCTTTGCCCGGCAGGACGCCGGAACCTTCGATAAGGAATACCTCGGGGAGACTATGCCCAAATATTTTGAGCTAATCAAGCCCGAGGCCATGGATGAGCTGAAAGAAGCCATGAGCCATTTTGCCTCAAGGATGTAGGCCATTCTACTGTACAAACGGATAAGCGTCTGCTGTGGATGATCCCCGGCAGACGCTTTACTTTGCGGGCGCGCTGCCCGGCAAGACAAGGGGCTATCGGCACAGGGCTTACCCCCTAGTACGCATATGCGACAAAAGTATTGAAATTTCGTCATAGATTTGGTAAACTGATGTTCGTATTTTATTTCTATATTTTTCATAAATTTATAGCTTTGGGAGAGGTATGATGACGGTAATTAAAAGCAGCGCATTAATAATGGTTAAGAATACTATTTACGGGGTGGCCGGCGGGTTTGTGGCGGCGCTTATCGCAAGCTGGTTTCTTGATCTGAACATCGCAATCGGCATTGGTGTGGTGTTGGGGCTTATCATGATTTATTTTGCCTTGATAGGCGACAATATACGGGTGGAGATAGACGGAGACAGCCTGTCGTTTTTCAGCAAGGGCAAGCTGAGGCATCAGTTTGCCATAAGCGAGGTCAAGCTAAGCGCAAAAATAAAAACAAGCCGCGGAGACAGCGATTGTGACCTGGCGGTAACTGACAAAGAGGGGAAAATCACCCACATTGACTGCAGCATGCTGGGCGCAAGCCGCTTTTACAGGCTGCTGGACGCACTGCATGTCACCAATTCTGAGCCGATAGCGGTCAAAACACAAAAGGCCGATAAATAAGGAGTTACATATGGAGTTTTTTAATAGTATTTGGAACAGCCCCAGCCGTTACGTGCTGATACTTATGGCGGTCATTATGGTCGTTTATGTGCCCTTTATGTATATGTATATGAAAAAGAAAAAGGCCCAGGCCGCCGATTTCCACGCCGCCCATCCCAACGCTGCCAAGGTGTATATCACCGGCGTTATGCAAGGCTCCTTGACGGTTTTAAGCGTTAATGATGACGTGCCCAACAATTTTTACGAGGGAACAAAGCAGGGCTTTTTCCTTTTGCCCGGTGCAAATGTCATAGAAGTGCAGTATACATGGTCCAAGCCGGGAATTGTACACAAGACGGTCACGACCACAGTCGGCCCCAATAAAATCAAGGTGGAGGCGGAGCCGTACAAGGTCTATACCATCAATTACGATAAATCCGAGGAGCAGTATATTTTCCGCGAGGAGAACAGATAGCAGAATATAATTGTATGGGGATCAATATACCCAGGCGCATAGAGAGGCTTGACATATAAAAAAAGACGGGGATGCCCCGTCTTTTTTTATATATGCCTTGCGATTATGCCTACAAGCCGGGCCGGCAAGGCGTTTAGGTCGCCTATGTCAAGAAAGCGTTCTTCCCCGTATATGGAGCGTATCACATCCTTGTCCTGCCCTATGGCGGCGGCCAGCAGTGTAACATTTCTGCGTGTACACTCTGCGATAAAATCCCCAAGGTCGCGTCCGGCTGTCTTGCCGGTGTAATCGGGCATGGCCTTTGGCTGTCCGTCGGAAATGGTGATAAGCAGTCTCGTTTTTGCCTCTTCCCGGGCAAGGCGGTCACATAGGGCGCGCATTGCCATGCCGTCACGGTTGTTGGAGCGGGGGCGGATGCCCGTTAGGCGGTATTTGTCATCGGGGCGGGGTCTGGCACCGTCTGAGTAGGCAAACAGCGACATTTGCTCCCGCGGGGAAGCATCGGCGGTGTCGCCGTAAATATACAGCGGTACCTTGCACATACGGCAGAAGGCATCGATCGCTATAGCCGATTGCCGCGCCGCCTTAATGCGCCCGAAGGCAGCCATGGAGGCCGATTCGTCAATTCTCAGCGCCACAGCCAGGGAGGGGCGGTCTGAAGGGGGCGGTCTGCGGGAAAAGGTGCGCAGGTCGCCGTAAACTGCCGCGCTGGCTTCGAACCTGCTGCCATAATACTTGTGCCCCAACAAACCTTCAGGCCGGTCGTTTTCAAGCAAAGGAAGAGTCTTGCGGGCAATTTCGCGGACGGCGGGCATGACCTCCGCCAAAAGGCGGTCATATTCCGCCATATCCTCTTCGGTGTAGTCGGGGCGGTGGACGATCATCGCCACCCTTTCATGGATAGTGCCTGCGGCGCTTTGCCGCGCTTCGGCGTTAAGGCGTTTACGGAAAAGGCGCTCCTGCCTTTGCTCCTCCTCGGAGGGATTTAAGCGGTGATACTTTGGCGCGCCGTAATCGCTTGTGAGATCGGCGCGTGTATCGGACTGCTGTAAGGAGAGCTCCTCCGTTTGCCTGCCCTGCCCGCTTTGGGCTTTTAGTGCCAGCACGGGCCGGTCATCTCCGCCTGTCTTTGGCATGGATAAGCTTCCGGTGGCGTTTAGCTCGGCCTCACCGCAAATCCGTTTTTTTTTAAGGTTTCACCCAGATCTTCAAGCTGCGTGTAAAGGCCGCTCTGCTTCAGCGCATCCTCCAGCATGGCAACCTCTTCACTGTCGGTGGTTATTTTGTATATAACCTTGTAGTACAGCTCCTCCGCAAGCGCTCCCCCGGCGCTGACGGCCTGCGCCCAGTAAAAGTAGGAGCGCATTCCTGCAACGCCCTTTATGGCATTTTTGCGGGCGGCTTGGTCAAGGAGGATTATGCAGTCGGCCATCAAAGCCAGCGCATTTTCATCGGCAAAGCCTGTTTTAGCCGCGGCGCGCGCAACCATGGCAGGTTTGGGGGGCAGATCCATTTTTTCTGTGTGCTGAATGCGGTCACGCAGGGCTTCGTTTAATGGGCGGCAGCCTGCATAGCCCCGGTTTGTGGTTATGACGGCCACAAAATCGTGGTGACGGTGCACCGTTTCGGTGGGGAGCGATATACTGCCGTCAGGCTCCAGGGCGGAATTAAGGGCCATCAGGACGGCTGCATCCCGGATGACGGTGGGTTCTTGAATTTCCAAAAGATAACCGTTTTGATAAGCCCGGACAATTTCAGAGGGGTAGAAGCGGTATTCCACCTGTCTTTCTTTTGAGGCGGCTTGCGCAAGCGCAATGATCCTGCGCAATTCGCCTGCGGCGGAAGGGGTACCACTCTCCTCCAAATATTGCAGAACATCTCCCATGCCCTGAAAACCGTAAATCGCTTCCAAGGCGCCTTGGTCTTCGGAAGGGAGGGAGGACATTTGCCCCGCACTAAGCACAGGAAGAACGGCGCCGATGACGTCGGTTTTGTCCATATCGGCAAAGCAGGTTATTTTTGTATAGGGCAAGCCCAGCTCCGCAGATAAGGCTTTGGCAAGCTGAGTTTTGCCGGAGCCGGCATCCCCTTCAAGCAGGATGTTGGTTATGCGCAGCTCAGGGTCATTCCAGCACCGTCTTATTTCGGCACAGACCCGCCCTTCCTGAAGGCTGACGATATGGGAAGGGGGGCGGCGCCAGAGCATGGCGCGCTCGGCGCTTGAAAGCACCCGCCCCGGGGTTATTTGGGATGACATTAAAATCCGGCCTCCTTAAGGATGGACGACAGCACGCGCAGGCGTTCACCCAAAAGCTCACCATCGTTGGAAAGCGCCTGCTGAAAAAGCTGAATATCCTGATCAATCATAGGGTTGTCGGTGCAGACGGCTACCGTCATTGCGTCACCCTGAAGCCCGACGCGGCTGATTGTGGGGTTTTCGGGATCATAAAGCTTGGGGAAGCGATATGCCTCCTGAAAGTATTGGTAGCCCTTGCAGGCCAGAATAGCCAGGTCAATAACGCGGTGCAGGGGCAGCTCCTCCGACTGGCGGGACCACTTTTCACCGGTGTAGCGCCATACCTTGGCGGAAATATCCACCTTGCCCCGGTCATTCCACTGGGCCAGGCCGAGAGAAAGGCCTTGGGCATCTGTGTTGTAGGCGCTTCGGCCGTCTATATCGGCGTAGTTTTCTGATACGATGACCGGCTTATGCTTTAGGGTTGTAGGTATTTTCATAATATACTCCTTCAAGTTCGATATTTACTAATTTACTAAATTACTAATTTCAATATACAAGAAAAGCACCTCTGTGTCAACAGTGTATTTGCACTTTTCGGTCCATAAGATAAAAGTACAGCTTGCCCCTTAGGATGCTTTACGGGCTTTGGCGATAAAACGGCCTGAGGATATACCCCGTATGAGCTGTATCCGCTGCCGGGAGGGTGTTTTCTCTACCGTTTTTATAGTGATTAGTTGAAAAATATAAGCTTTTTGCAAAAAATAAGCGAAAAACCTAATATTTTTATATTGCTTATTTTTTTTCTAAGGACTATAATTAGGCGCGTTATCGAAAAAATGATTAGTGCAGATATGCGCCGAAAGGTGTATAATATTATCATGAATGAAATAAGAAAATTTGAAAAGCTACCCCCCTCAATAGCCATAATGCTGGGCTTTGCCGCGATGATAATCGCGGGGGCCGCCCTTCTAACCTTGCCCATTGCCAGCCGCAGCGGGCAAAGCACGGGCTTTCTGGATGCCCTGTTTACAGCGGCCTCTGCCAACTGCGTTACCGGCCTTGTGGTTGTCAATACGCTGGAGCATTGGTCGGTCTTCGGCAAGCTGGTCATCCTCGCCCTTATCCAGCTGGGGGGCATGGGGTTTATGACTATTTTGACCTTGCTGCTTATGCTTTTTCGGAAGAATATTTCCCTTCGGAGCCGCCTGGTCATACAGGCCTCCTACAACCTTGATACTATAGGCGGCATGGTAAGCCTCGTCCGCAATGTAGCAAAAACAGCATTGCTTTTTGAAGGGGTAGGGGCAGTCGCCTTAAGCGTTATTTTTTACTTTTCACAGGATATTTCACCGTTGACTGCTGTGTGGCAGGGTGTATTTCACTCTATTTCAGCTTTTTGCAACGCCGGCTTTGATCTTATCGGCGCTGAAAGCATGACCCCCTTTGCCGGCAATTTTCCTGTCAACTTTACCATATGCGCCCTGATAGTTTCAGGCGGACTGGGGTTTACCGTTTGGCAGGACATTTTTGACAATGTGCGGCGTTACAGCAGGCGGTCGGTTCGCACACTCCTTCGCCATCTTTCACTTCACAGTAAAATGGCCATAAGCATGACTGTCATCCTTATTGCTGCCGGCACAGTTCTGTTTCTGGCCTTTGAATGGTCAAACCCCCGGACAATAGGCAGCTTCAGCCTGTTTGACAAGGTGCAGGCGGCGGCTTTCCAGTCGGTCACGCTGCGTACAGCGGGCTTCAATACCATACCCCAGGGAGAGATGGTTGATGTCTCACAGGCGTTATCCTGCATCCTGATGATGATAGGCGGTTCCCCGGTCAGCACCGCAGGCGGCGCGAAAACGGTGACTGTCGGCATCATTATGCTGTCGGTCATTGCCGCCCTGGCAGGAAGGGATAAAATAGAGGGCTTTGGGCGGTCTGTGTCGCTGGATCTGCTGCAGAAAGCGCTGACGGTTACGTGCGCGCTGCTGCTTGTGGTTTTCTGCGCGGTTATCATGCTGCACTTTACGGAAATGGATAATCCCTTCCGACCGACGCTGCTGGATTTGACATTTGAAGTATGCTCGGCTACCGCTACGGTTGGCGTAACTACTGGCGTAACGCCGCACCTCTCAAATGCCGGGAAGCTGATAATTACATTGTGCATGTATTTGGGCAGGCTCGGGCCGCTATCGGTAATCGTTGCAATCAACTCGCGCCTGCATAAAAAAACAGATGGTCTGGTACTGCCGGGTGAAAGAGTCGTTATAGGATAGGTGGAGAAAAATGGAAGCAAAAAGCAGATATAAGAATTACGCGGTTCTTGGGCTTGGAAGATTCGGCATCAGCATTGTGGAGACACTGGCGCTTTTTGATGTTGATATTCTGGCCTGCGACAGGGATGAGCTTCGGCTTCACAAGGCGACGCAGTATGCGACACATGTGGTGCAGGCTGACCTCACCGATGAAAGCAGCCTGCGGTCTCTGGGCTTGGGCAACTTTGACGTTGTGGTCATATGTATGGGTACCGAGTTTGAGACATCCCTGGTCGCCACAATGATTGCCAAGGAGGCCGGGGCGGGCAGGGTAGTCGTAAAGGCCATGAATCGGAGGCAGAAAAAGATCCTTCAAAGTGTCGGCGCCGATGAGGTTGTGCT